>JBEKYJ010000062.1:0-18869 GCA_049511095.1 Verrucomicrobiia bacterium | reverse complement strand
AGGAAAGTTTTGTGAGAGACGAAGGAGTGTCCGACAGCACGAGCGTATTACTTCGCTCGTCCACTTCGATTTTCCCCTGCTTCGTAAGTAAGCTCGTCAACGTCTTCTTCACATCATCGGCCTTGGCGTAGCTCAACGTGTGCACGCGCATTTCCACAGGCTCCACGTCCAGTGACTCCCGCGACTTGATCTTGACCACCGTCTTGTCCTTCACATACGCGTACCCCTTGGACTCGGCGATCAATTGCATCGCCTCCTCGTACGAAACGCCTTTCAAGTTCACCGTAACCTTGCCGGTCACTTCATCGCCCAGAATCAGATTGATGCCCGCTTTTGCCGCCAGCGTGCGCAGAACATTCTGGATGTCCGCTTCGATGTAGCCGATTTCGATCGGCTCCTCCGCGGGCGGTGGCGCCGCGACTGCGGCTGGCGCGACGGCAGGCGCCAAGGCAACGACCGCGGCTGGCGCGGCCACAGGCGCCGAGGCAACTGCCGAGGTGACCACCGGGGCGGTCTCCGGAGCCTTCTTCGATGGGGCGGGGCCGTCGGCGTAAGCCAGCGAGCCCATACCCAGCGCGCCCAACAGGCACAGGGTCAGCAATCGTTGCGTTTTCATCTCAACCTCCCTGAAATAAGCAGCATCTGGGCCAGCCCCGATAGCTCTCGGCACCAACGCCGGTGGCTGCTCGATCACTTGGATCCTTTGTCGCGATCAGTTCCACCGAGCCGTAGTTCCATCTTTTGTCCCCCGACTTCCAACACGACCAGATCGCGCGTAATCGTCACGGCCTTGACTTCCACTTCTCCCTGCCCGGTCTGCATCCGGGCGGGTTTGTTCAATTCCACGAGCTGGTTATTCACCAGCGCTGACGGACTTGCCGCGTTGTACAGAATGCCCATCAGCTTGAAACCTTCGACGCCAGCGGCGCCGGTGGAACCGCCAGCCGTTGTGCCTGAGGTCCTGGGGACTTCCGCGCCAAACGGATCCCGCACGGCTTCGGTTGCATACGTGGAGGAAGTCAAAGCGAGGCGTGACTCCGCCTTACTCTCAGGAGCCGCCCCGGCCCGCGCGCAAAGGAACAAAAATAGTGCGAGAAAAAAGATCGCCTGACAAAACGCCAGGATCCTGACAATATGCATGGCCGTCGAGAGACTGTCACTGCCTGCCCGTTGACGAACCACGAACTCACGCTCGGCCTTGGCTGCTAAGGTGTCCCTCGTGGCCGGACGATTCTCCTCGACCATAACACTGTCATCCGGCCAGGCACGGTGTGTCCAGATTGCTGGTGGAGCATGCAACTTCATGTTATCTTCTTCGCCTCTGCTTTCTTGGACGGTTCCGGTGGCTGCATCCGCAATCCGATATCCAGCGCGCCTGTGTGCTCGCCCTTGTCATCCGCGCTGCCGGAGATAGACAAAGTCTGGATCTCACTCGTCGGAAACCTGTTCTCCAAATCACGGACGAACACGCCAATTTGATCATACGTGCCTGAGAACTCGATGCGTGTCCTGTAAATCGGAGACGTGGATTTTCCATCCGACTCGGCCTTGCTGCCGGGGTGCAACCCGCCGATGTGGACGGGATGCTGCTCGGCAAACAGGCTGATCTCGCGCACGACCCAGGCGAAGGGATCCCCGTTGACCATGGCCGCCCATTGGGCTTCGACAAATGCCTTCATTTCCGCGCGGTAGGCAACATCCTGCGCGGCGCTGCGGGCCTTTCGGTCGGCCTGTCGAATCTGGTCATTGAGCTTCACGATGCCCGCCTGCGTCTCGGCCAGTGCGCTCCAGTTCTTGAGCAAGTAGAACTGAACCACGCCCACCACCGCAATCAGCGTCAAGATGCAGATGAGCACGACTTTCTGCAGCTTTTCCTTGGGCAGCTTGCTAAAATAGCCTTTCTTCATTTCGCTGCCTTCTCTTTGTACCAACATTCGATGACGAAACTGGCTCCGGTAATTGTTTGGCGCGCCTTGTCGCTGGACGTGCGGGAGATGGAGCGCAACTGGATGTCTTCGACGAGAGCACTAAAGCGCGCATTGCTGCGCAACGCCTTCAAAAACTGATCAACCTCCAGTTCGGGCCGGCTGCTGGAGGCCACTCCCTCCATCCGCATCACGAGCCGCTCGACCCGCTTCGGACGGCTCGGGTGCTTGGACTCGGTGCCTTCTTCGCCGCCACCACCGCCGCCCGATTCTGTCGTTTCCACGCTCAGCGCAAAATTGAGTTGTGAGAGCTGAACCGACGGCGGAATGAGGTCCTTCACGAGCGCCAACTGCGGCGCCATCAACACCCGCGAATGATTCAGCGTCATGATTTCGTCCGCGGCGGCGCTGGTCCTTTGAAATTCACCTTCCTCGGCGCCGACGTCGTTCGCCTTCTTCCACTGCGCTTCCAGTCCCTGCAATTCCGTCTGTTTCTGTATCAGCACCGCCGAGAGTATGCCGCCCCACGCCACAGCCACTGTCAATACGCCCAAGCCAACGGCGGTGAACAGCTTGACGGGATCGCGGGCGCGCGCTACCTGCGCCAGCTGTTCTTCGGCCAGAAGATTGAGGGTAATGGCGGTCGTCATTGCGAGTCGTCCTTCATGACAATCGGGCAGCCGCGACCCCCACGGCGGCCGCCAGAGATGGACCAATGGCGAGCACGCGTTCGCTTTCTCCGTTGAAATGGCTCACATCC
This sequence comes from Verrucomicrobiia bacterium, assembly GCA_049511095.1. Taxonomy (GTDB): domain Bacteria; phylum Verrucomicrobiota; class Verrucomicrobiia; order Palsa-1439; family Palsa-1439; genus Palsa-1439. The sequence continues at coordinate 16,184 of JBEKYJ010000062.1, read as the reverse complement.
AGGCCCTTCACCGGGTTCCAGCACTCGATCTGTGCGCCCACAGCCTCCCCCAGGATCGTCAGTACTTGCGGGGAACAAGCCGAGCCGCCACAGGCGCAAATCCGTCGGACATGCAGATCATGTTGTCTTTCAAAGAAATCGATGGAGGATCGGATTTCCCGGGCCAGCGGCGAGATCGCGGTCTTTACAAGTTCCTGGACTGGCGCGGACATCTTGCGCTTCTCTTCTTCGGCCTCCTGCGGTTTCAACATGAGAACCTGGCCAATGTATTCGCTGAGCTGCGCGCCGCCGAAATGCATGATGCGCGTGATCAGCGGCATGCCGCTGAGCAGAAAGTTGATACTGGTCATGCGCGCGCCCATGTCCACAAGCACAATGACTTCGTCCTTGATCTCGGGGTGGCTGATTCGAAATGCGTTGATGACGGACACGGCGGCCAGTTCGATCACGTTGGGTTTGATCTTGGCGGCGATGAGTGCATCCCGGCAGGCGTCCACTTCCTCCCTGGTTGCACCGCCGACCAGCACGGTTGACTTGACCATCTCCTTGTCTTTCGCCTTGGTCGCGTCCTTGGTCTTCGCTGCGTCCTCGACTTTGGCGGGAGTCTTCCCCTTGCTCTTGGCCCCCTCGGTGCCCTTCTTCAGCTCAAAGGCATCCAGGTAGTACGACGAGAAGTCGCGGCGCAGGTAGCCCGAACTGTTGAGTTTCAAGGCGCTCTTGATCTCATCGAGCGGAACCGGTGGGAACTCGGCCTGGCACACCATCGCCGAACTGCAGCTAATCGTCACGAACGCGCGACGCTCGGTGGTCTTCAGACTGTCCACCAGTGCTTGCAGTTCCGCCGCAAATTCGGGTCCCCGATAGGCCTTGGCAGGAGTGGTCGCGAGCGGATGCACCGCGTACTCGACCAATTCGAGTTTGTCCCGAAGCTGGCGAACGACAACGGCCTTGATCTGGCTCGCTCCAAGGTCGATGCCCAATGCCATCTCGAGTTTGCGTTTCTTGTTGCGTCGAAAAAACATGGTTTTTGCCAAATCCCACTAGTTAATAAGCATCTGATGTGCCAGTACTTCGGAAGGGAGTTTCAGCACTGAATGAACCTGCAACCAACGCTCTGCGGCGGGGACAAGCGACCCGTGGGGATCCTAATCCTGATCGCCCCAACAACTCCTCCTTCAGTAAGCTCCCCAGTCGATATTCACCCCGTCAAGGGCCGCCTTCGTTCGCACCGAAATTGTTATCTGACTGTCTCCAACGCCGTACATGCCGTAAGGGTTCCCCAGTATATCGACGGTGCTAATCGAGCCCGATTTCGTGTACTGGGCGGCCGCCACAAGGTCCACCGTGGCGCCATCGGCTATGCCGTTCTCCAGCGCCCACGAGTTGATGGCCGCATCGATGATGCGGGCGTCATTCATGATCCGCTTGCCTTGTGATTGCTTCCGGACTTTGATGAAACTGGGAATTGCCAGCGCTACGAGCAACCCAATTAAGGCCACCACGATCATGATTTCCACAAGAGTGAACGCCCCGGGGCGGCACAGCGATTTCCACCGCGTCCGCATTGAACTCCCCTCCTTTTCGGTAACTCTTTTCGATTTCCCCGGCTCTTGCAACAGAGGCAGGAGGAATTCCCTCCTGCCTCTGGCGCATTCAACCTAAAAGCGCTTCCGCGCTTGGACTGAGAGTACCAGCTTAGTAGTTACCCCAGTCGATACCGACACCGGCCAGGGAACTCTTTGAGTTCACACTGATCGATATCTGGGTCGTGCCGACAACAGTAAGGCTATACGCGTTGTTCAGCAGGTCCGTGGTTTTCCACTGCGTCTTCAGGTACGTCGCCGCTCCTGTCGTGTTGATGGTCGCGCCATCGGTCTGCCCCGTCTCAAGCGCCCATTGGTCAATGGCGGCGTCCATCTGACGGCAGTCATTCATAATGCGGCGGCCCTGAGACTGTTTACGAGCTTTGACGAAACCCGGGATCGCGAGCGCGGCGAGCAACCCAATGATGGCAACCACAATCATGATTTCTACCAGGGTGAACGCCGAGCGGTCTTTGCGGATTTTGTTATTCATCTGTTTCACCTGCCTTTCCTTGAAGTTTTCTACTTCCACACCAACTAGTTTAAGCAACCCTAATGCCAGCAACCGTTTCCAGCGTGGTGCCGTCTCGTGGTCCGCTCATTTCTGATGGTTTGCTGCGTCTTTCCCCAACAAACTGAGAATCCTTGCAGCTTTGCAACCCACCCGGCGGACAAAAAGCGGCGTTCCCGCACACAATTGAACGCAGGAACGAACCATCGCTTGGGCGGGAAACAGAACTGCACGCCAGCCGACAAGCCTCTTGCGAGTCCAGAAAAAAGAGATTTTCTGTGGGAAGCCGGTCTCGTATTACATGGCTTGTCGCTGGACGACCTCAGCCTCATCTTCCAAACTCGGCGATGCGAGCTTGCGGTAGAGCGTGGCCATGCTGATGCCGAGCATTTGCGCGGCTTTTTCCTTGTCGCCGCCCGCAGTCTCAATCACCTGCTCGATGTAATCGACTTCCTGACGATGCAGGAATTCCTTGAGTTGCATGGGCGCCAGACCCTTGCTCCATTGGGCGGCGCCGGCCGCCTTCTCCACCAGCATCGGATCGATGACGGTCTCCGGCATCTCGTGCGCTCCCGTTGGTCGCGCGGCGGACGGCTGGGAATCGATACGTTCTGGGATGACGTTGACACCCGCCACCACTTCGAGTACACGCTCGGGCAGATCCTTGAGCAGCACCGAACCGCCATCACAAAGCGCGCACGCCCGCTCGATGGCGTTTTGCAGTTCGCGCACGTTGCCGGGCCAGCGGTACACCTTCATCACACTCAGCACCTCGTCGGAGATGTGAGGCGCCGGTGTTCCCTGCTGCTTCGCGATTTGGTGGATAAAATGGTTCACCAGCAGGGGAATGTCTTCGACGCGTTCGCGCAACGCTGGTAGCTGGATCGGGATGACGCTGAGGCGGTAATACAGGTCTTCACGGAACCCTTTGTCCATCATCTTCTGCTGGAGGGGCTCATTGGTCGAGGCCAGCACGCGGACGTCAACCTTGATGGTATCCGTATCCCCCACGCGGCGCAGTTCCTTGTCCTGCAAAAACCGGAGCAACTTGCTCTGCAAACTGGGCGCCATCGAGCCGATTTCATCCAGCAGAATCGTGCCGCCATCGGCGTGCTGGAACAGGCCCATCTTGTCAAACGCGGCGCCCGTGAACGCGCCCTTGCGGTGGCCGAAGAGTTCCGACTCCAACAGGTGCTCGGGAAGGGCGCTGCAGTTGACGGCGACAAACGGCATGGCCGCTCGGCGGCTGTTGTAGTGAAGCGCCCGGGCGACCAACTCCTTGCCCGTGCCGCTTTCGCCAAGGATGAGTATGGTGGATTCAGTGTTGGCCACGCGTTCGATCAGGCGGTAGACGGATTCCATGCGGGAGCTGGTGCCGATCATCGAGTCGAAGCGGAATTTATCCTGGAGTTGGCGGCGAAGTTCCACGTTCTCCTCGAGAGCATGCACCGCCTTCTGCTGCAGTAGCGCGTTGTCGATACGCTTGACCAACTCGTCAATCTGAAACGGTTTTTCGATGAAATCGTGCGCACCGGCTCGGAGCGCTTGTACCGCGCGCTCCTTGGTGCCCTGCCCCGTGATCATGATCGTGGGGATGGATTGGTTATAGTCCTTTACTTGTTGCAATAACTTAAGGCCCAATGGCTTGCCCTCAGGCATCTCAATGTCCGCCAGCACCAGATCAGGCGATTGTTCCTTGACGAGTTGAAACGCCTTCTCGGGCCCGCTCGCCGGTATCACCTCATGGTGATGCTCTCGCAACACCTCCGAAAGCACCGACACCATTGCTGGATCGTCATCGACTATGATTATCTTGGCCATTAAATCCCTCCAGTCCGCTCAGCTCTTGCGGCCTCTTGTCCGATTTCGCCCGTGCCACCCTAAAACTGTACAATCTGGTTGAGTTTGAAGATCGGCAGAAACATGCAAATGACAATACCGCCCACCACGACGCCGAGAAACACGATCAGCAACGGCTCAATCAACGACGTCAAGCCCGACAGTGTCGCCTCGATCTCTTCATCATAAAAATCAGAAATCTTTTCCAGCATCACGTCCACCTTGCCTGTCTGCTCGCCCGCCGAGACCATCCTCACCAACATGGGCGGGAAAATCCGATGCTGACCGAGGGCCACCGCGAGATTGTCGCCGCGCTCGATGCTCGCTGCTGTCTTCTCGACGGCCGTCTCGACGACAGTATTGCCCGCTGATTGACCAACGATGCGCAAGGTTTCCAGAATCGGCACGCCACTCCTCAGCAACGCCGCAAAGGTGCGCGAAAATCGCGAGATGGCAATCTTGTGGACGAGTTTCCCGAACACGGGCAATCGCAACTTGGTGCGATCCCAAATGGCCGTCCCCTTCCTGGTGCGCTTGAGTTTCACCAGGGCGAAGACGAATCCACCCGCCGCACCGATGGTCAGCAGAAAGTATGTGCGAATGATATTACTGATATCGATCAGAATCTGTGTCGGCGTCGGTAATGCCGCGCCGAAGTCCTTATAGATGTCGGCAAAGATCGGGATGACCTTGACGATCAAAAACAGGGCGATCGACATGGCGATGCAACACACGATCACCGGATAGCTCATCGCCGATTTCACCTTCTTCTTCAGCCGGGCGGTCGACTCCAGATAACTCGCCAACCGATCCAAAATCTCCGCCAGCAAGCCACCTGTTTCCCCGGCTTCCACCATGCTCACGAATAGCTTGGTGAAAACCCTGGGATGCTCGGCCAACGCCTCCGAGAACGCGTGACCTTGCTCCACTCTCTCCGTGATGGTGCGCAGGACGGGCTTGAAGACCGGACTCTCGGTCTGCTCTTCGAGCGCCGTCAATGTCTGCACGAGTGGCAAACCCGCGTCCATCATGGTGGCCAGTTGTCGAGTGAACACGACCAAGTCCTGCGACTTGACCTTGCCCTGCCGACGCTTTCGCGCTCCTTTTCGACCAACCGATGCCCGCAGAGAAACAACCATCAGGCCGCGATCCATGAGCGCCATCGCCGCGGCTTGTTGATCCACCGCCTCGGTGTCGCCGCCGACGGATTGCCCGGCCGCGTTGCGCGCTTGATATGTAAAATTCGGCATAACTTGCTGGTCAGTATCTGATTGCCACCGCAAAACTCCTACGCAACGATGAGCAGCTAACATGCCACGGCGCATATATGTATCTTCCTCGGGGTCAAGTTTTTCCTTGCGGCTTCGTCTCTTCGCTGGAAGAATCAATCCCGTTGTTGGTGGGAATGCGGTTTACGTGCTTGCGCAAGGGAGAAAGTCATGATGCCAAGGCTTGATTGCTTTCGTTTAAGGAGCAGACTCACTTCTGCGGAAAACCCGATACGCCGGTGGTTTCTGCCCATTTTTGTCGGTGTACTCTGTACGAATTTGGCGGGGCAAGCCCCCGCCCTGGCAAGCGACGTCCCCCTCACACCTGTCGCCAAGATCACCAAAGCGTTGACGAATCAACACATCACGGTGCAGGCCACTATTTCGAACATCCGGCTGCCCACCAGCGAGCGTGCGCCCTATATCGTCACTCTGAGCGAAGGCGACGCGTCCGTCTCGCTCGTCTACTGGTCGAACCTTCAGACCCAACTCGCCTCGAAGGTGGGTACGGGAAACGTCATCCGCGCCAACGTCACCGTCAGCACTTATCGAGATCAACTTCAGCTCAGAATTCCGAACGCAGATGCCGTGCAATTGGTGAGCGGCACTGCCACGTCACCAGTACCCGCTCCCGCGCCGTCACCGACTCCGCCGCCGCCGACTCCGCCGGCTCCAGCTCCTCCCACGCCGCCCAAAGCCCCTCCGACACCGACAGCGACCACTATTGGCAAGATCAAGGGGGATTGGGCTGACCGCGTCGTGGTCATTTCAGGAACCATTTCCGGCTCCGACAAGATCGACAAGGGTCAGCGCCTCAGCGTTCAGGACGCAACGGGTGAAATCCAAGTCGTGCTCGGGGAGAAGGCATTGACCGGACTGGCGGTCGCCGAACTGCAGCCGGGCCGGGCCCTTACGGTTACAGGTCCCGTCAAGATTTCCGAGGGCAAACCGGTGATCATCCCCGAGGCACCGGGCGCTGTGAAGCTTGCAACCCCGTAGGCTAGTTGTCTTCGGACGAGTTGCCCGCCTTGGCGTTGCGTTTGGCCATCCACCAGTTGGCAACGGCCGGCGTGATCGTGCCGCGCTTGCGGATATAGTTGATGACCGCGTCCCGCGTTTGAAAGTCGTACTCCACGAGTTTCGACTCGGGTCGATCCGCCAACTCCCGCAATCGTTTCCAGCGCTGCCCGCCACTGGCCAGGTCGTAGCTGTTAAATGCCACCACCAGTCTCTGCTTCTCATCCAACCGCGAGCCATCGCCGCGCCGTAGCGTGATGGTTCGCTGCCCCTTCCCCGCCGACGGATCGAACGTCCATTTCAGTCCCCAGATGCCGCGAAAGGCGTTGTTGTCGTAGGCGTCGAGATCCTCCTCCAGCACCTCACGCAATTCGCCCGGCAGCAACTGCACGATCCCGATCGTGTTCTCGTACGGCACGACCTTCCACACATCGCCGACGGTGACCGGGCCCTTCTTCAAACCGTCACGCCGATCCTGAATCCCATGGACGACCGCGTCCACCTTCACACCGCGCCCGCGCAGTGTGTCAGCGATTGCCTCGAAAATCAGGTCGTGGATCGGGGTCTCCTTGCGCGGCAGGGCGCGGGATATGAATTCATCGGTAGCTTCACCGAGGGTGGCGCTCGCCGCTTTCTCTGCGCGTTCGACTTCCGCACTCGTGAGCCTGAGTATTCCGTCGTCGAGCGGCACGTTCTCGTCCATCACCAGCGTGTTGGACTGGCGCTGAACCACGCGGCCTTTCTCGGTATCGAACACCAGATCCACGCGACCCAGATGGATGCCGTAATAGTCGGCCTGACAATACAACACGTGGCTCACTTTGAATTCAGGAAAATTGCGGTGCGTGTGTGCGCCGATGATTACATCCAACTCGGGGAAATTGCGGGCGATGGCATTGATTTGGTTGGCATGATCATCTCCACCTTCGCGGTAACCCTGATGGCAAACGGCCACCAGGACCTGAGCGCCCGCCGCGCGGACTTCGGGAATGACCTTGTGCAAGGTGTCCACGGAGTCCTCGAACTCCAATCCGTCGATCAACCGCGGTCGGCTCCAACTCGGGACACCGGGCGTGTCCAGCCCGATGATGCCCACCTTGACCCCGTCGATTTCCCGCACGAGATACGGCTTCAGCCGGGAGACGATTCGCCGGGAGATCGGATTCCCACCGTCCGTTGCCCCTCGTACGTTGGCGGCGACGATCGGCGCCTCGGCACGCTCGGCGCAGGCGACCAGCTTGTCCAACCCCCAGTCGAACTCATGATTGCCCCACGTCCAGACATCGTAATGCAATTGGTTCAAACACTTCACCATCACCTGGCCGTCGCTGAGAAAGCTGACCGGAGTGCCCTGGAGCGTATCGCCGGCATCCACCAGCAACACGTTCTTCTCCTGGCCACGGACCCGACGAATCATGGTGGCACAACGGGCGATGCCGCCCACGTTCGTCTTGCCTTCATAACTTTCCGTGGGCAATACGTTCCCATGAAGATCGCAGGTGTGCAGAATCGTGATGGACACTTCGCGGCCCAACGCGTGGGACGCCAAAAACAGAAGAAAGAGGCAGACCAGTCGCATGCACTTCCTACACTACACGCAGTCCCCTCCTCATCGCCAGAAAAACTGAAGGGGTCGCCCCGGTTTCCCGAGGCGACCCGTAAGAGAGAAGAAACTTGGTGCGTCGAACTACGAGCGACGACGACGTATGGCCAACAGACCGATCAGGCCCGCTCCGACCATTAGGAACGTGGATGGCTCCGGTATCGCCGTCAAAGCGACATCGTCGATTGCGAGGCCGTTGTCACTACCAGTACTATCGGGATCAATCCAGCGCAGATAAAAGGTTGCATTGTTCGCGATATTAATGCCAGTCAATGTGCCGCCGAGATTCGTGGTGTGATTGACGTTCCCATCCAAAGCCCCAACGGTTCCCGAAGTTGTGGGCGAAACAAAGTTGAACGAGCTTCCGGCAAGCGTGAAAGCGGTCCCGTTAACACTATAGGCAAACGACAGGGTGTCGGGTTGGCTCGTCGAGGTGTCATTCCCGGTTTTTCCTAAACGCCACTCCTCGCCCGTGTAGGAAATCGCCAAGTCACTGATCGTCTTCCCAGTGTTGTTGACAAACTCGAATTCCGTCAGCCTGGTTTTCGACGCTGAACCAAGCGAACCCAAGGCGCGCTCGCCAGAACCAGTAGACCCGAAATTATAATTTCCGCCAGTATTGTCGCTGCCGGTCCCGACCAAAAGGGTAGGAACGTTCTGTATCGCACCCTGTACTTTCCCACTGGCGTCCCCGCTCGCACTCTGAGTCGGTGGGTTCGTGCCGGCGGCCCAGCCCGTTAACCCCGCCAGGCTGGTTCCAGCGGAACCCAAACTATCAAAATTCTGATTGTACGTGGTGCCCGTCAACGAGAACTGTGCTTGTGCGTTCACCGCCAAAACCGCCACCGCCATAACCGCTAGGAATCTCGCAAAGCTTTTCATTGCCTCGTATCTCCCCTCTCGACTTTTCCTGATTTGCCCAACTCGCTGGTGGGAAAATCTACCTCTCCAATAGCGGATAGTACACAAGTGGCCTTTTAATGCAAGACTTTTCTGATGATTTTCGTCACAAGTAATTATGTCGTAAGCCCATGGCGGACATGTGCCGGAAGCGGTTACCACCCTCTGGTCAAGCCTCGGGTCGAGAGGGTGAAAAATGTCAAATTTGCCGAAAACCCCGCTTCTTTGGCCCTTTACGGCCCGGATTCGCATAGACGTAGGCCATCAACCAGCAAATGCCACAGGACCAGGTTTCTACGCCCCCTCGCTCGCTCCTCATACAGCCATGTACGGCATCAAGTCCACCGTCGTGGAAGCGCCGGAAGCGCGCAACCTTCAACAGGGTACGCTCGTGATCTCCGCGATGGCTCTCATGCAGCCCGAATGGGCGTGGTTGCGCGAGCAACACCAATCGATTGACCGAGAGTCGGCTACACGCTTTTCGTTTACAGGATCGGCGACTAACGCTTCGACGGCGGGTCAATGAGGATGGCTCCGTCGTCCAATCGGATTGCGTAGCCGCTCAGATCGCAGGGCATGTCGGTCTACGCCCCGCCGCAGGTGAAGATTCCGTTTGCCATTTCGCGCATGGACTCTCGTTTGCCGTGGACTATCGCGCCGTATTCCGGTTCGTCGCTGCTTCCGGTTTGCGCTCAAACAGAAGCCACTTTCCGGAGCGTGCTTTGAGTTCGGTGGTTTCGCTCAGGTACCAGACAAAATCCATCGGAGCGTCACGGGTGAGAAAATACCGGTACCCGGACCCGTGTTGGTCCCACCTGAATAAGAACGGCATGTCTTCGTTGGGAGCAGGCGGCGCGGCGCCCGGCCTGAGCGTTGCGGGGTGGAGGGGATCAGGGAAAAAATACGGGGTGACTCCTCCTCCTACCAGCGCGTGATAGTACTCCGGGGCATGTAGATGCACTTGGAAGTATACCGGGTCAAGCTCTGGAGTCCTTCGATTGAAAACCAGCGGCAAAATCCTTTCGTTGGGGGGAATCTTCTCGATGATTGGTGCAATCTCCTGGATGCCGCGTGAAATCTCCATCTGTTTGCCCGCCGAAGCCAGCAAGATGACCAGAAGACAGCCAACAAAGAGCGCGGCACACGGGCCTCGAAACCTTACGGTGCCGACCAGCCAGCCCAGCATGAAATAGGAGATGGACGATATTCGGAAATTAAAAAACGTGTAGTGCACCGTAGACTCGCTGTCGTTCACAAAAAACGGCAACGCCAGCATCGCCAATGTCGTCAGAACAAAGAAAGCGACTACGTGGTGCGGGAAGCGGTGCGTTGGTTCGTCGTCTGTGAAGCAGGCGAAGATCAAACAGGCGAGCGCAATCATCCAAACTACGGCGATGTTCGAATCCACGCCATCATGCCAACGCATCCCCGTGAACATGCAACAATAGAATCCAATCGTTTCGCTGAGGGGTTTCCAGCCGAAGGCGCTCTGGCTGGAGACGCCTGACAAAAGGCCGATTCGTTTCGCGACGACAAGCCACGCGAAAAGCAGGACAAGTCCGATGAGTGGGGAGACGGCCATTCTTTTGGCCCGGGTTCGATCTCGCCAGCGAAAAGTTGCGGCCACCGTTGCCAATGCGAGGTAAATGAGAAATGTGAAGGGATGGGTGATGAATAACACCGCTTGCAGAAGGCATTGCTTGCCGATTCTCCAACGACCGAGCGGGGCGGATGCGAGATCTTGCTGGTCAAGGAGCGTGAGCAGCAGCAGGGGCACGGAATAGCAAAAATTCACGAATCCCAAATAGTACTGTTGATTGAATGCCAGGGGAAAAAACAACAAGAGTCCCCACGGCGGGACCTCCAGCCTCGAACGGCGCGCCTGGACCAGCACCAACGTCATGACAAGAACGACGTAAAGTGAAATGGCCAGTTTTCCCGCACATTCGAGGCCGACAAACTTTGAAAAGAAGATCGTGACCAGAAAGAAAGACGCGTACAAGGGACGCAAGTGAATATCGAAATTCTGGTGGAAATCGAGGGCGGAATCTTGTGGTGTGCACAACATGCGGGCGCGGGCAAGGTGCTCGGGGTAGTCCTGCATGGGTGGAAAGCGTTCCGACCAGATCGGCCAAAGACTGATCACCGTGAAGGCCGCGAACACGCACCACCACATCGTTAGCGGTTTTATCCCAGCCCGAATCATTCCGCCGATGCTAACCGCCCGGTACGGATTCGGCAAGCGAGCAGCGGGAATTGAGAGGACCTTTCTCCCGCGCAGAACACCGTAGCACGCCTACGCGTCACACTTCTTTTGGGAAAAGCGTAATTCTGGCGCAGCGGTTTGTTCGAGTGGCATCCGGGCTGGACTACCGCTCCGGCAGAACCGCCCGCAGGCGGGCCAGTTTGGCCTGCGCCTCGGCGTAATCGGGTTTGATCCGCACTGCCTGCTCGTAATGTCCGATGGCTTCCTTGATCTTGCCCATTTGCTCCAATGCCACGCCCAGGTTGTAGTGGGCCTTGGCGTAATCGGGGTTGATCCGCACCGCCTGCTCCCAATGTTCCATCGCCTCCGGCAGCCGGCCCTGTCGGATCAGGGCGATCCCCAGATAGTAGTGTGCCTCGGCGTAATCGGGCTTGATCCGCAACGCCTCTTCATAGCGATCGATTGCGTCGTGGAGCCTGTCCACCTGCTGCAGGGCATTTCCCAAGTTGTACTGCGTCTCGGCATGGTCGGGATTGATCCGTACCACTTGCTCCCAATGGTTGATCGCCTCCTGCACCCTACCCAGTCGGATCAGGGCGAACCCCAGATCGTAGTGCGCCTCGGCGTAATCGGGTTTGCTTCGCAGCGCTTGCTCCCAATGGTTGATCGCCTCCTCAATTCTGCCCCCTTTCGCCAAGGCTAGCCCCAAGTTGTAGTGCGCCTCGGCAAGATCGGGCTTGATCCGCAGCGCCTGCTCATACTGCCCGATCGCCTCTTGAATCCTGCCTAGCTGCAGGAGGGAAGTCCCAATTCCGAAGTGCACGTCGGCGCGTTGCTCGACGCTCGCCAACAGGTTAAACGCCACCGAGAAGCCCAGCAGCAGGCCCCAGCCCCAACGCGCCGCATGCCGCCAGACTCGGTCAGCCTGCCTCGACTCCGAGGTCGAGGCTTGCCCCGACTCCGAGGTCGGGGCCAGGGCGCGCTCCCATCCGAGGATGCCAACCACCGCCAACAGCAGTAGTGCAGGCAGGAAGTCCACCTCATAGCGGGAGATCGCAGTCCAGAAGAGCCCTAGGGTCAACGCGCACATCCCAAACAGCAGGGCCACAGCCAGCACAAACCAGCGCAAGACCGAGGCTGCCTGCCTCGACTGACTCCGCCACGCCAGCGGCACCGCCAGCGCCAGCCACACCAGCGGAATGTTGGTCAGAACGCCGAAGGGATTTCCAGCTTGCGTATAGCCCGCAGGCGCGGGTGGCACGACCATTCCGTGCACGAAGGGGAAATGGGCGCTCCATCGTGCCGGTTCCAGAAAATAGACCCGGAAATTGAACCAGAGATAACGCAGACTGAAATTTTGCTGCGTAACCTGCCGCTCCCCGGCCAACTGGTAGTGCTGCCCGAATTCGAACGGACTATCGAATCGCCGGACGTTGTAGAGTATCAGCCCCAACCCGATTAGCGCGATAGGACCGACCGCTGCCGTCAACAGAGTCCAAACCCGCCGCCGTTCACGCCACGCCTGGACCACCGGCACCAGCAGGATAACTGCGCCGAACAACAAGGAGGGCCGCGCTCCCACCGCCAGGCCGTAAGCCACACTCGCCGCCGCCAGCCACTGCCAGCGCCGCTCCGGCTCGTGCACCGCGCACCAGATCGCCGCCAGCGCCAGCATCGTCAGCACATACCCGCAACTGATCGCCACTTCGTAAACGTCGCACCGCGACAACAGCACCGGCACGAGCGTCGCCAAGCCGAGCGCCAGCGCGCAGGCCGCCACCACCCCGACGCCCACTTCGGAAAAGTAGCGCCGCCACAGCGCGTACAACAACCCCACGCTGGCCAGAAAGCCGATCGCACAAAAGATCGTCACAGCCTGGCTGTGAAATAGGTAGTGGCCAGTCAGCGCGACGTACGGCCAGAACAAGATCAAGGCGGGCGTAATCCCAAAATAGAGATAGAGCCGGCCCTTGTAGTAGCTCAGGTCGTGCACCCCGTGGAGCGCAGACCGATAAAGAACATTCGCAGCCGGATCGTAGGGGTCGGCGAGTTGCGCGAGTCCGGCAGGCACCTCTTTCTTCAGGCTGAGTTGGCCGGCACGAAAGCCCTGCACCAATGAATTGTAGTATGCGTCAGCCGCATTCTGGCCCAACGATTCCCATGCGCCCGGCTGGGCCATGTACGCGTACACGCCGATGACCAATGCGCAGACTGCGGCCAGCGAGATCCACGCGTTCTTCATGGTACCGTCGATCTTTTCGTCAGAATCCTTTTACTGGGGGGCTTGTAGCCGCGCGAGCGCGTTTCGCGCCTCGGTAGAATCAGGCTTGATCGGCAACCCCTGTTACATATACGGCCCACGGTCGCAGCATGGAACCGTCAACTGGCTTCGGCGTGGGCTGCATCAGAACGAGATTACACCTGTCATCCATGGCGGGAAACGAAAAAGAGAAGCGCGACCACTTGGCCGCGCTTCTCGAAGGGACAGAACTTAATGCGATTGTTTACTTGCGGCTAACACGACGGCGGAGAGCCAGCATGCTGACCAGACCAAACCCCAACAGGGCCATGGTCGAAGGCTCGGGGACAGCCGCAAGCCCGTCTCCGATTACGAGATTGTCAACTGTCAGGTTCCCCTCTGTGCCCGAGTTGGATTGCCGCAGACCAAACGCGGAAATGTTGTAATTGCTGTTGATCACAGCGGCTGAGGTTCCTTGGAGGGTGCCGTCGAGATATAGCGAGGCTGTGGCGTCAACCCCTAGGGAAGCGCCCGTCTGATCGAATTCTATAACGACACGATGCGTCGTTCCGAGACTCACGGTCGACGACCATATGGGCGGCTGGGTTGCCCCGGTTGTTATTCCGAATTTCACTCCCCCCGTCACATTCGTCACATACGTTCTTGCGAAGAAGTTGAACGTCGAGGCGTCCTTGAACAGAGCAAAATACCCGCTCGAGCCCGAGGAAGCCTGCGACCAACTAATGACATCCGCATCAAAGCCTGCAAAGACCGCATCGCTTGAATGGGTGCCGCTGAGCGAAATTGACTCATCCAGAGTGCCGGTTCCAGTGATAGTCGCCGCATTGTTTAGAACATGGAGGGCCCCAGCCGTTCCGCTGAAGATGGTCCAAGTCCCACTCGATACGGTTGACAACTCCCCGTCTGTGTAAGTGAACGTATCACTAGCCCAAATGTCCGCACGGGCACTTGATGCTCCCAATAATACCGCTGCTGCCATTACCACACTCGCAACTAGAAACTTTTTCATCTGTCCCCTCTCCCTATTTTTATGTTCGCCCTTCCCGCAATGAGGGCCTAGTTTGCCTCTCCAATTGGGGATAATATAGAAGTGGCCTTTTAATGCAAGACTTTTCTTAAGAAATTCGTCACAAAACCGTCACAGGCCTATGCCAAACCTGTGGCAGGCGCTGGTTACCACCCTTCCGGCTCCCGGAAGGGCAAAAAAACCTCAAATTTGAATAAAACTGGCCAAAAAATACCCTTTGGCCACGGTTTCGTTGTAACGGCGGCAGCCCGGAGAACGACCTTGCACCCGCCGGTTGGGTGCGCCGACGGGGGTACGGCCCGGCATATGGGCGATTTGCGCAAAACCCCAAGTTTTGGGGAGGCCCCCTTACTTGCTCAACGCTTCCTGCCGGGTAGCAATCTTCACGTGCTCGATACCGACTCGTTGTTCGGGTGCGCTCTTCTCGCTGCCGGAAGCATTCATCTTGGTCGGCACACTGCCGATTTTCTTGAGCACATCGGCGCCCGCAATCAACTTCCCAAACGCCGTGTACTTGCCGTCGAGAAACGTGGCATCGCCAAGACAGATGAAAAACTGGGAACCGGCTGAATCGGGATCGTTGCTCCGCGCCATCGAGACCACACCCAGCACGTGTTTGTTGGTGTTGAACTCGGCGGCAATCTGGTAGCCAGGCCCGCCGGTGCCGACGTTCGGGTTGTCGGGATTCTTGCTCAATGGGTCACCGCCCTGGATCATGAAGCCGGCCATGATGCGGTGAAATGCCGTCCCGTCGTAGAAGCTGTCCTTCGCCAACTTCTTGAAATTCGCCACCGTCTTCGGCGCATCCTTGTCATAAAACTCGATCACCATCTTGCCGAACTTCGTTTCCACCACTGCCACCTGATCTGTATCTGCCGCCATAATGCTGGTTCCTTTCAAGAGAAATACCGCTGCCGCCACACCGACCCATTGTATCATCCGCCGCATACTCTCAAGACCTCCACAGTTTCGTTGTTCCACTTGAGTTTGACACCTGTCGTTGCGAACTCGCGCCGAACATAGCCGAGTGCCAGTGATTTGCCAAGTCGCGTCGAACGCGTCGCGCTGGTCACCTGCCCCACCTCACGCTCCTCCGCAAAAATCCTATCGCCCCGCGACGGCACGCGCTCTCCCGTCAAACCCATCTGCGCCAGTTGACGATTCACGTGCCCGTACGTTTTGATTCGCGCAATGGTTTCCTGCCCGATATAGCAGCCTTTGTCGTAGCTGATTGCCCGCACTTCAAGGCCCGCCTCGTTCGGAATCGTGCTCTCATCCATGTCCTCGCCCCACTTTGGCACAGCCGCCTCAATACGAAGCACTTCCAACGTCTCTGCGTTGACCGTTTCCGTCATCGACTCGTCGCTGATCACTCCCATGCCGAGCGGATGGTTGAAGGTCAGGGCCTTCGCCGGCAAGGCCGTGCCCGCTTCACCAACCACGAGCCATTCTCCCAACGTCGCGCTCACGTCCTCGATAACCACGTCCTCCGTGATGATGAATTCCTCCAGAGATGGTCCGAGGCCGGGGTTCGCCTCCAGCAAGAACGCGTCCGCCAAACGAATGACATGCCCCTCGCCGCGCATCTTCCCCTTTGCGTTCAAAAAGGCCGCGTAGCAACTCTGCCCCACGGCCAGTCGCTTGATGTCATTTGTACACTGTCCGTGCAGGAACGCCACACGGTCGGCCCCCGTGATGCGCAAGCGCACGCGTCCGCGTGAAAGTTCGGCCACGCCCGACGCAGCGCGGTTCTGCCCTGCGGATAGTGCGACCATGATTGGTGAGCGATGTTATCGGAATTGCGCGATGCGCGCAACGCACTCGTTGTAAAACCTCGAGGGTGTGGCCGGGAGTTCCCGATTTGCAGGAATCAGGTGGTCTTCGGGAACAATTCCGGGTAACCTGTCGCGTTGTTGAAAGCGCAAAAGTTCATCCCGTTGCTGGTGGTTGCCGCGGGGCTGCTGGCCTAT
>JBEKYJ010000061.1:0-19068 GCA_049511095.1 Verrucomicrobiia bacterium | reverse complement strand
CGGCGCAAGCGTCGCGAGTAGCCACGCCAGATTATTCTCCGCCTCGGCGTAATCAGGTTTCAGCCGTAGCGCTTGCTCATAATGCCCGATTCCTTCCCGCACCCTGCCCGTTTGCTCCAAGGTATTCCCCAGATAGTAATGCGCCTCGGCGAAATCGGGCTTGATCCGCAGGGCCTGCTCGTAGTGTACGATGGCTTCCTCAATCTCGCCCACTTGACCCAAAGCCATCCCCAGATTGCAGTGCGCCTCGGCGAAATCCGGTTTGATCCGCAACGCCTGGTCGAACTGCACAATGGCTTCTTGAACCCTGCCAACTTGAGAGAGGGCAGACCCCAAGTTGTTGTGCGCCTTGGCGTAACCGGGCCTGATCCGTAGTGCCTGTTCATAATGCCCGATCGCCTCCCCAATCCTGCCTACCTGCGCCAAGGCATTTCCCAAGCTGCAGTGCGCCTCTGCGAAATCCGGTTTGATCCGCAACGCCTGCTCATACTGCTCGATCGCCGCTTGAATCTTACCGATACGCGACAGTGCCAGCCCCAGATTGTAGTACGCCTCGGCGTAGTCAGGCTTGATCTGCAGCGCCTGCTCGTAGTGCCCGATCGCCTCCGGTACCTTGCCCAATTGTGCCAAGGTCACCCCCAAGGTGTTGTGTGCACGCGGGTTCTCTGGTCGCTTCGCCACAGTATCGCCCCAGATGGCAATATCGCTGCGGTAGTCCTCATTGCGCTGCACGGTGAGGACTCCCAGTACGAACGCCAACACAAGAAACACCGGCACGCTCCGCCGCCCGGCCAAGGCATAAATCCCCATCACTCCCAGCACGACCACGGCGGCCAGCGGCAAGTACATCCGGTGTTCAAAGGCCAGATCGGCGATGGGAATGAAACTCGATGTCGGTGCCAGAATGATGAAAAACCACGCGCCGGGAAACCCCAGCGCCGGTCTGCGTCGCCACGCCCACACCGTCACTACCAGCAGTGCGCCGATGGCGATCAACCCCGGCCCCACCTCGGCCGCGGTTTGCGCTGCGGGCCAGTCGTAGTCCAGGCATAGCGGACGCGGCCAGAAGGTGAGGCGCAAGTAATGGAGAATCACCGCCGGCTGGGTCAATGCATACTGGATGGGCGTGATCTTTCTGTAGCCAAATCCGGCGCTTTCCTTCCACTCCCCGGGTCCGTTCGCCAGCAACACCGGCAATAGCAACCACGTGGCCGCCAGCCCCGCATACATCTTCCAACGCCGCTCTAAGATCTCGCGCCACGATCCCGCCATGAAGGCGCGCTCATACAGCAACACCATCACCGGGGCGCTGGCTGCGACGGGTTTGCAGCTCATCGCCAGCGCGCAACTGATCACGCTGCCCATCTCCCACCAAATGCTTCGCGATGACCCGTTACTTCGAATGACACAATACAGCGTCAGCAAGTAGAACAACCCCATCAACGACTCGCAACGTTGGATGATGTATGTCACGCTTTCCGTTTGCAGCGGATGCACCACCCAAATCACAGCAACCGCGACCGCCAACCACGACGCTGCCTCACGCCACGTCGGCGGCGACTTCGCCAACAGGCATGTCCGCCGCACCACCCCGTACAACGTCAGCGCCGCGAGGATGTGAATGGCGAGATTGAACAGGTGGTACCCCCATGGGTTGAAACCGCCCAGCGCATAGTTCACCGCCAGTGAAAGGTGCACGACCGGGCGTGAAGTGTGTCCTATAATCGTCCACACCGGCCAGAGTCGCCGGATCGTCAGATTCTCTTGGATCGACGGCAGGTCATCAAGGATGAATGGACCCGTGAAACTGTTGTGATAGGCCAGCAGCCCCGCCACAATCAGCACCAACGGCATGAATTTCTGCGTTTTCAACAGCCCGGGAGACTACCCAAACTTCTCAGCCGCGACCAGCGGATACTTGGATAGGTCTCCAAGATTGAACGATTTGCGAACCCTGAGGCTCCAGGTTCTCAGGCAGTGGCCCGGGTCACGGACCGTGCGGACTCGTCACACTCGCAGGCGCACGGTAAGCGCGTCCTGCCCGGTAGAGTTCCCGCCGGGTGCGGAAGGAGGGCATATGGCAGACCAGACTGAGAGCATAAAAACAAACGGGCGTCCCGGATCCTCCGGAACGCCCGTCAAGGTTTGCAAACAAGGCGCTTAGGGCATCAGCTACGACGACGACGGATCACCGCAGCCATCAGGCCCAGCCCGAGTCCCAGCAACGCGAAGGTGGACGGTTCGGGGATCGGAGTCACCTCCGCCCAGGTCGTGGCAACGCGCACGTTACCAATCAAATCCTGACCCGAGGCGGTGCTGTTAGCTTTGAACCCGATATTGTCTACCATTGTCGCAGAGAGACCTGAAAGGGTCGCAGTGGCCGTAGGCGGGGTGTCGCCGCCGGTGACTGGATCCACCCAAAGGCTGGCGGTCGAAAGAGTGGAAGAAACGAGATTAATTTCTTCAACGATGAAATGCGTCGTACCTAGCGTCAAGGCGATGCTGCTGCCAGCATTAGCGGCGGCAGGGCTAGCTCGTACTTCAATCTTACCGCTGCTATAAGAATAAGCATCAATTGCGTCGCTGCCGCCATTCGGGGCTGTGGTGCCCGCATTCAACGCGATGAAGTAGTTATTGCCACCGTTGGCTACAAGTGGATCAAACAGGAACGAATAGTAGACCGTTCCGCCGGTCTGATTTGCGAATGTAGCTACGACAGTTCCCGCGGAACCGTTCTGGATGACAAGGTCGTAACCGCCCTGATCCGCCACAGCCGGAGAATACAGGCTGGTGCTGCCGACGGTTAGGCCGGAATTGCCGCCAGACCAAGCGGCGCCGGTGCCAGGGTTTGTCTGGCCGCCAAGAGCCGAATTCGGTGTGTAGTTGAATGCCTCCGTAAAGAGGAGGGTGGCGCTGGCGCTCTGCAAGAGCAAGCAGCTCACACCTAGAACGGCTACCCACAACTGAATTTTTGAACCTGGATGATTTACTGTTCTCATGTGCTTCTCCCTAAGTTATCCGCACCTTGTTTAACAAACCTCGCTCCCTCATACCAAAATCTGCTACGACCAACCCGCTTGCCCCATCCCATCTGGGGCTCTCCCATCCCCAGTACCCTACCAAATTCACACGACCGAAATCAAGATAATAATTACAAAATCGTCAGAAAGTGAGAGCGCAGCCGCCGGGGGTTCACCGAGTCGTGAACAAGGCATTTGTTGTTGCTTGTCATACCTTTTAACCGTACGACTGCGCTCTTTATCTTAATTATAGCACAATTGTGACACTTTGTCACTTTTATGGCGCTATGACACGGATTCGGTAGTACCGCGTCGCGCCGGTCGCGCCGCCCGTATCCGTCACGGTCACGTTCGTGCCGATTCCGCTCCCGCCACTGAGGATGTTGGTCCCCTGGTTGTCCGACGTATAAGCGGTCGCGAAGTTGTTGGAGTAGTTGCCGGTAGGCGAACCGGTCATGAATTCCAAGACGTTGGTGCGCATCGCAATGCCGGGCGACCACGAGTTGTCGCCGTTGGCCCCTAGATACGTCACGACCATATTGCCAGCCGACTTCACGATCTTGACGACGTGGGGATACGCCGCGGCGTTGGTCGGGTTGAAGCCCGACAGGAACTCGTTGGTGTTGTTGACGCCGTCGCCGTCAGGATCCATTGTGCCGGCTTGGCTTGGGCCGCCACCTGGGAAGTAATATGTCTGCCAATTGGCCCACGGAGAAGCAGGCGGCGCCGTGGAGGTCACGATCAACTGCACCAGAGGAAGGGTATTGGTGGAGATCGCATAGGTGTACCCGGCGGGGAGTGAGGCCCCGTTGGTGCTCAACATACCCGACACCGTGTTGGTGTGTGTGATCAATGTGTACGTGCCTGCGGTGAACCCAGCGTTTGACGTGACGTTGATCGTGCCGCCCAGAACGAGATCACCATGCACCGTGACGGAGTCGCTGGAAGTGCCCAAGTCGTAGCTGAGCGACGCAGAATTGCCGAACACGACATTGTTGCTGAAGTAGACCGAGCCGACGGAGAACCCGGGTGAAAACGTGCCGTTCATGGTGACGTTGCCTGCGATCGTGCCGGTGCCGCGCAGCCAGCCATTGGTGTTGATCACAAGACCGCCATTTCCGAAGTCGTGGTAACCGCTGCCGCCTGCCGCCATATCGTAGTAGGCGGGGATGGCGCCGGCATCGCCCACCACAAACGGATTGGTGACGCTGTCACTGGTCCAGTTCGCCAGCGAATCATACGTCAAGCCACCCACGCTGAGGGTGCCGCCGGTGAAGACAACGGTATTGGTCGGGCGGATCCGCACAAAGCCGGCGGAGATCATCCCTCCGTTGAATTGCAGGAGATTGTTTGTCGCGCCACTGTTGCCAACATTGATGATGCCGGCAGTCAAAGTCGCGTTGGTGACAAACAGCGAGTTCCCGTAGCTGCCGTTGGCCCGGCCGATGTCAAGCGAGCCAACGTTGTGGACAAAGGCAGGGTTGCCCGGGCCGCCAAAGCGCACGGTGTTGACATCGGCGGTGATGTTGTTCGCGATGGAGAGTGTGCCGTTGTTGTACAGTGTGCCGCCGTCAAAGACGCCCAAGAAATTATTGCTGCCTTGCGTGCCGGTGCCGACAATCAGGTAGTTCGTGAAGAAGCTGTTGTAAGCTTGTCCGCTGAAGTTGGACCAGACCGCATTGGCGCCCGACACGATGGCGGTGCATAAGATCACGCCGTTGCCGAGGGTTCCCGCGGATGTCACGAGCTTGCCGCCATTGGTGACGATCAACACGGTGCCGACGCTGGGGATCGAGCCGGCGGTCCCGCCGATGGCGATGCCGCCGCCGTTGTCGGCCGTCAGGAGGTTGATGACGGTGCCGCGGTTGATGATCGTCGTCCCACCAGCGCCCGTGAGACTGATCGAGTTCGAGCTGGACGCAAGCTGTATGCCGTTGGTGAGTACCCAAGTCGCTTTATCCAAAACGCTGAGGGTCTCTTGCGGTCCCTGCGGGTTCATATAGACCGAGGTGATGAATGCGTTGGTGGCAGTGAAGAAGTTGTTCATGTGGTTTGTGCTATTGGAGGCACTCCGCACCACGTTAAACAACCCGGTGGCTGGCCCACCCGTTCCGCCGAATTGGATGCCATCGCCTACGTGGAAGCTATTATTGCCGTAGGCCAATGTGCCGTCGCATTGCACGTATGCGCCATCGTAAACAAGAAGGAAGTTGTTGGTGCCGCCGGTGGCGCCGAGACCAACTTGGAGACTGCTGGCGTAACAAATCAACCGGGAGCCGGCGCCAACAACGACCCCTGTGTTAAACGAGGCGGAAGAGCCGAACAAAAAGCTGCCACCGTTCAGATAGAGCTTGGCGCCGTTCGTAATGAGCAACCGACCCCCGTCGCCGCCGAACCTGAAGCCTCCCGAGTTATTTATTGTCCCGGCAGTGCTGGAGCCCGTCATGAGCATGAAATTGTTCGTATCCGGCGGGTTGGACCCGACCGTGATCGTGCCACCGAGAATCAGTTGGCCCCCGTTGGTCATAATCAATTGGCTGCCGCTTGAGCCGTTGCCGCAGGCGAGTGAGCTGGAGTTGGCGCCGACGTTTCTCCACAGGCCGCCGTCGATGATGAACAGCGAGCCTACTCCATTGGAAGACGCTCCAATGATGCCGATGTCAGCCGCCACCGTTGCTCCGCTGCCCACGGTGAGTGTTCCTGCACAGCCGTTCGTGCCATCGCCGACACGAATTTGAGACAGGGATCCGGCGAAGTGGGCGCTAAGTGTGCCACCGACCACAGACACCGACGCAGTCGCATCCCCGATGGCGAGATAGACTCGACCCGAGAGACTCAACGTATGCGAAGGGCTCAGATCCAACTCGACCGTTCCCACATGTTGCGTGAAGGTGATGTTTTTGTATACCACCCCTGGATCCGCGTTGAAGCTGACGGTATAGTTCGTGTCATTGGTGAAAAAGGCCGAGTTATTATCCCCGGGGTAAGCGCCCGTGCCGCCGCCGAGACAGTTGCTGATGGTGGTATAGCCGTCCGCAATTGAGGACTGGCAAAACACCGTGTTAGCCGCTGCGTTGGTTGCCGTGTACAGATCCTGCTGCCAAGCGGTAAGGCTCGACCAGGCGTCGCCGGTAGTATTTGTCCACGTGTAACTACTCAGCGCCGCCTGACTGGTGGCGGCGCCCGCCAGTAGCAGCGCGACGATGGCGACTGAACGCATCAACCGGAACCGGGATGCGATCTTGGAGTTGATGATGGTTGTTTGAAATGTACGCGCAATAGTTTTCATGTGATTCATCTGTAGACCTCGTCGGTTTGTTGAGCCCTCGCCGCTGTTACGATTCCCTGGTGCCATGATTGCCACACAAATCAAGAGCGAAAAATGTGCCTGCCTAATCACCCCGCGTGCTTGAGCAATACATTACTCAACCTCAAGCAAATGTCAATCACACAAGCGCGTCGCATACGTAGCATGTCGAATCACTGACGGCGTACGCTCTGACGGTTTATGCTCTCAAAGTTGACACGAAAGCAGGCAGTGACAATTATGTACTTTACAAACCCGAACGGGAGACTCGCGGCTTGGATGGCTGCACGGACCGGTGGTTGCGGGAAAACCGTGTGATGGGGGGGTGCCTTGAGCGTTCCAGCTAGCACTGATCTGGCACTGGAAAGTCCTCGTTTGTCGGCACTTGCGGCGGGGGATGGATCTTGAGCAGGGCCAGCAAGGCGTCTTCAAGGCTCATGGGGGCCAGAGACAGTCGGGACGCATTCTTTCGCCGCTGTTGGGTCGCTTCTTTCAACGCCCGCTCCCGTTCATCCGTTGCCGGCGGCAGGCGGCGGAGGGGCGGCTCGACCATGGCCCGGCGGACCTGATGGGACATGGACCACGCGCTCTTGTAGGAAAGGCCCAGCGTTGTTTGAAGCTGTCTGGGGCCAATCCCCGTCCGGCTGGCGCAGATGATGGAAACAGCCATCACCCATTTGGAAATGGGAATGTGACTGCCTTCAAAAAAGGTTCCCACTCGCACGGTAAACTGCTTGCGGCAAGACTTACATTTCCACACGCCGTTTCGCACGGGGCGCCTGGATTGCGGTTGGGGTGCCAGCGCGTAGGCCCCCTTGTTTGTGCAATGCGGGCAGACCGCACCGTCGGGCCAGCGCAGTGATTCCAGAAATGCGCGGGCGGTGTTTTCATCGGCGTGTTGTCGCGCCAAAGTCGCCAGATCGAGTTCGTCGGAATCCATCGGTTTGCACCGCCAACCGGGTCAGCGTATGATAGCTGGACTGGGTGGGTTTGTAAAGTATATATGCAGGCGTAGCATGCCTATTCACTGAAGGAATAAGCTCTCGAATATGCGACACGTTCACGAGCATTATCCCTTGCAAAGTCGGCAAAAGAGCGTAGTCTATGGCGGATAAGCCATCTGATTTTTGCAGATGGCACGCGGCAAGTAGTTTGCAAGGCGGGATAACTCGAAAGTGGGCAGTTTCCAAAGCGGAGGCGAAGGCACATATGCGGCACAACCAATCCAGAAAGAAAGCGTTCACGCTCATTGAATTATTGGTGGTCATTGCGATTATCGGGATTCTGGCGGCGATGTTGCTGCCGGCCCTGAACAGGGCCCGGCAGAAGGCTTTCCAAGCGACTTGTATCGCCAATGTAAAGCAGTGGGGGACAGCTTTCGCGATGTATGCTGATGATTGGAATGGGACACTCTACTACGACAAGTCGGGAGTGCATTTTGATGACACCGGTAATCCGTACGAGTTTTATTTCGGGAAAATCGACTCGGACCACACAAAGTTGAAGACCATGAGACTCTGTCCGGCAAGAAGAGGGACGTACCTCAACATGACGATTTCCACGCCCCACAATTATCAGATGCCGATCGGCAGTGTTCACCTAGGCGACGGTTATCTGGACGCAAATAAGAGTGGCAGTCCTTTTTACGTCGCCAATGCCGGTTGGCCCTATTGGCCCAGTCTCAAGTTCTGTCCCAACCCGTCGCAATTCGTATTGCTGCTCGATGCCAACGGGAACACCGAGTCTCCAGGTCAGTTCAACAGTCATGTGACCAACATAGCTACCGGTACCGGCGTCGATCCTGTCAAGCCGATCGACCGGCATTCATCGATCATCAATGTTCTTTATGGCGATTACCACGCGGAAGGGCTCACGATTAGCCAGATCAATTACTTGGACGCTGGCGGTCAAGGTAGCCCCGCGTCTCTGCTGAATTAGCCTGGCGCGACCTGTTGATTGCAGGACGGACCATCTGGACGGCACCGCTTCAAGCGTAAACTTGACAATCCTGTTCGATCCAGTGCGTGGCCGAAAGACCCGGATACGGCCGCCGGTATGGCCGCTCCATACTTGGTAAAGGCCGAAGCGGCAGGGCGCCCGGCCCGCTTCTTCGCTCCCGCGTTTCAGGAGCGGCCCACTCAAAAAGCTTGAAAAGGAACCCGTGCCATTCCATAAGGTGGCCGAATGCGAAAAAGGCAGCGGCGGGTTCTTCTAATTCTGGGCTGGTATGATTACCGGCTTCAGCGGGGTATCGAGAAGTACGCGCAGGAGCACGGGTGGCACCTGTCGCCCGGCGTGACGCGGGAGAAGCGCATTCCGTGGGGGTGGAAAGGAGAGGGTATCCTGGCTTGGCTGGGAGAGGGGGACGATCTGGCGGAGTTTGTGGTCCACGCCAAGACGCCGACGGTCGATTTCAGCTTGCGCCGGCCGCATTTGAAATTCGCCCGGGTGCTCACCGACCACGCGCGGATCGCCCAACTGGTCGCCGAACATTTTCTTTCGCGCGGCTTCACCAATTTTGTCTTTTATAGTGATACCGACAACTGGTCCTTTGAAGAGCGGGGCCGGGGCTTTGTGGAAGCCTTGGAGCAGGCCGGAAAGAAATGCGATTGGTGGCGGTGGGATCGGTCGTCCGAGTGTTACCCGTCCGGCGGTTATGAAGAATGGGACCTCAAACGCAGTTGGCTGGAATCGGAGTTAGAAAAAGCGCCCAAACCGCTCGCCGTTTTTGCGCCCACCGATTGGATGGCATTTGACGTGGTGGACACCTGTGAAGGCATCGGGCTGGCCGTGCCGGAACAGGTGGCCGTTGTCGGTTGCGATAATTCGCTGATGGCCCCCGAGGCGATGCGAACGCCGATTTCCACCGTGGAACCCAACCTGGAAGCCATGGGCTATCGAGGGGCCGCCGTGCTGGATGACTTGATGGATGGCAAGCCCGGGCCCCCGGAACCGATTCGCATGCCGCCGTCGGGGTTGATCGTGCGCAAAAGCAGCGACCTGCTGGCGGTGAATCACAAGGGGGTTGCCGCCAGCCTGCGCTTCCTGTGGAAGCACTACCAAGAACCCATCGGCGTGAGCGATCTGGCGAAGGTCGCCGGAATGTCGCTGCGGGGATTTCACCAGGCATTTGTGGAGCACCTTGGCCGGGCGCCGGGACACGAACTGCACCGGGTCCGCATCGAGCACGCAAAAGAACTGCTGACGTCGTCCACCCGGAAAACAGAAACCGTCGCCGCCCTGTGTGGTTACCAGAGCGTCAACAGTTTTTGGGTTGCCTTTCGGAAGGCCACCGGAATTTCGCCCGCACAATACCGTAAGAAGTTCAGCGGCCATGGGGACATGTAGTACACGGGCAAGTCGAGGCTCCGCTTCAACCGGACGTGGTTACCAGCCGCACTCGACGCGACTCCTTGGGGGCGGGCGACGGGCGATGCGGTTGGGCGGCGTTTGCCCCAGTGCATATTTTTCAATAATTCTTGCAGTTTTTTGGGGTTGTCTTTCGGAAGGCGACCGGAATTTCGCCCGCACAATACCGTAAGAAGTTCAGCAGCCATGGGGGGCATCTAGTACGCGGGCAAGTCGAGGCTCCGCTTCAACCGGACGTGGTTACCAGCTGCACTCGACGCGACCCCTTGGGGGACAGACGGCGGGCGATGCGGTTGGGCAACAATTGCCCGAGTGCAGTTTTTTCAACAATTCTTGCCGAAACGCCAAATTGACGGGCCGCGCAAAAACCTCTAATCTGGCCGGCAGGGTTCGGACGGGAATCCCTACATAAGAATTACTGAATCCGACAGGGAACGCGATACAGGCGATGTTCCACGTCGTGATTCCAGCGGTCGCGGGCGGGCCGAAGTTGCACCAACCAAAATGGTAATGGTCTTGCAGGGTAGACCAAAGCGAGAAACGGCGGAGGGATGAGCTCCATGAACGCGATGAATCAATTCCAGTCAGTCACACACACTTTTCATAAATCCATCAGAACGTATGCGGCGGGAGCCTTGGCGATGGGCTTGGCGCTGTTTATCGGCGCGAGCACCAGTCGGGCGAGCGTTATCACTTGGACCAATACCTTGGGCGGTGTCTGGCAGGACGCGACGCAGTGGAGTAATAGCGTCGTCCCGGGCGTGTCGGACGACGCGTCCTTCACGGCCAGCGCCGCGTATACTGTGACGCTCAACGCCGATGTTCTTGTCAACAGTATCGATGTTAACACTGCATCAGGCACCGAGACGCTGTCGCTGAATTTGGCCGGGAATTCCCTCTCGGTACTTAAGTCCGGCTCGGGAAGCCCCACGGGATGGCTCGCGGGCGACCGTAATGCGACGGACATCGTCTACCTCGCTTCCTCCACAGGCGCGGGCAAAGGATTATACGTCACGAATGCTTCGTCCCTGCGGGTCACGCTCGGCAGGAGTGGGCAAGGCATCCTGTATGTCACCAACGGGTTTGTTCAGTTCGGCAAAACCGGTCTTGCCAACAATCAGACCGTTTTGGGCAATAACGGCGCCCCATCTTTGGGCATTCTGGTGCTCAGCGGTTCCAATACGATTCTTTCCAACAACGCCTCGATGCTCATCGGCAACAACTCCGCAGCCATAAACAACTTGTTGGTGGTCTCCAATTCGGCGACGCTGTACCAGGTCGGCGCCTCGCTCTCGGTGGGCGGCGCGGGCGCCTCGTCAAACTCCTTCCTCATGGACACGAGCGCCCGAGTGTTTGTTGGGAATGCCGGTACGCTTCTTGGCAGTGGTAATGTCGGCAACGGCGCCGCCGGCGTGAACAATCGAGCTACCGTGCAGGGTGGCGCTGTTTGGGACAATGGGGGGATGGCCTTCACGATTGGTGTCGGCGGGGCAAGCAACTTGCTCACAATTGGAAGTTCGGGGCAAGTGACCAACGTCGGCAATCTGAACATCTCTACGAATAATTTTCTGGCCCTGAGTAATGGTTTCCTTCAGGTGGTGTCACCGGGCGCCATTACCAACATGTCGGCCACGATCAAGGGTTACGGTTCCATTGCTGGCAGCGCCGTGTTCACCGGTACAGGAACATTGACACCTGGGTTTGGGAACACAGTGGGAACGCTCACGCTGTCCAACAACCTGACGCTTGTCTCCGGTTCGACGACCGTCATGAAGCTGGACAAGGGTCAGACCCCCAGCAACGACGTGATCACGGTCTCGGGCACCGCGGCTGAGGCGGGGACATTGACGATCAACAATGTCGGCGCGGCGCTGGTCGGTGGGGACACCTTCAATCTATTCTCAATCAGCACCAAGGCCGGTGATTTCACTTCCACCAACCTGCCGCCGTTGACTGGTACTTTGATTTGGAACACCTCGCAACTGGGATCCTCAGGCATCATCTCCGTGGTTCTTCCGGCCACGATCACGGACCCGGCTCCCCAGGCCGTTCTCACCAACACCGACGTGACCATCAGCACGGTGGTCACCGGCGTGCCCACCCCCGTTTTACAGTGGCAGAAGGGCGGCGGTAACACGACCGATGGCGCCACGGGGAATGGCTCCACGATTTCCGGCAGCACCAGTAGCACGTTGACAATCCTCAACGCTCAAGTCCTCGACAGCGGCCAGTATTGCCTGATCGCCAGCAACTTCGCGGGTGTGGTGACCAACTGCATGACGCTGGAGGTCACCGTCGATACGGCGCCCCCCATCATCGGTGGTCTGCACGACCAGAACGTGATTTCGCCGAACAGCGCCACGTTCTCAGCCATGGTCGCCGGCATCCCCACGCCCACCCAGCAATGGCAGGATAACGGCTCGGATATCCCCAATGAAACGAATACCACGTTGGTGATCCCGGGCGTCACATTCTCGCTGGACGGGCATTCGTACTGCATCATCGCGAGCAACAGTGTCGGCACGGTGACAAACTGCGCGTCATTGCACGTCGTCGTTGTGCCGCTCATTCAAACGCAGCCGCAGAACATCACCGTAACGAACTCGCAAAGCGCCACGTTCACGGTCGTGTCCACCAATGGGGTGCCGGCGCCGACGTTCCAATGGTATTTCAACAACGTCGCCATCAACGGCGCCACCAGTTCGAACTACACGATTGCCAGTGCCACACCGGCCAATATGGGCAACTACAACGTCGTTGTCGCCAACGTCGTCGGATCGGCGACCAGCAGCAACGCGACGCTGCAGGTCAATTCCACGATGAGCGCCGCGCTGACGCCGACCAACAATGCGACGGCAGTCTGTTACGACACGCCGTTGTATATGGCATTTGACCGGGTGCCGGTCGAACGTGGTGTGGGTAAGATCAATATTTACAACGTGACCAACACCACCACGCCTGTGGATACGATCAACACAGCCGGCGGTGTCTTGCAGCCGCGGGCCGTCGCCGGCGACTCCAATGGTCCGTTCAACTTGTATCCGATCATCATTACGAGCAACACGGTCGCGATCTATCCGGATCTGGATGTGCTGAGTTCCAACCAGACGTACTATGTCACGGTGGATCCCGGCACCTTCACGGACACCAACGGCGCGTACTTTGCGGGCATCACCGACACCAACGCGTGGCGGTTCACCACCAAGCCGACCGGCCCGGCCAATCCGAACAATGTGACCGTGGCCTACGATGGCAGCGGCGACTTCTGCACCGTGCAGGGCGCGGTGGATTCATTGCCCAACGGCAATACCACCCCCACGCTGGTGAACATCCGTAACGGCACGTACACGGAATTTGTCGACACCCGTTTCAAGAACAACATCACGTTCCGTGGCCAGAGCCGTGCGGGCACGATTGTTCAATATCCCAACAACTACAATAACAATACCAGCACGCACACCCGCATGTCGTTCAAGGTCTTCAGCAACGACATTGCGATTGAGAACATGACGGTCGCCAACACCACGCCACAAGGCGGCTCACAAGCTGAGGCGTTGATGCTCGACACAGGAGCCGCCCGGTTCATCTTGAACAACGCCGAAGTGGACAGCCGCCAGGACACCATTCTGGCCAACGTAAACTCGTCCCAAGGGTATTTCTACAACAGCCTTATCAAGGGCAACTTTGACTACGTCTGGGGAGGCGGCAACCTGTTCATAACGAACTGCGAATTCCGCACGATTCCCACCGCCAGTTCGTATAACCTGACAGCCCCACGTACCGACAACGGCCCCACCGGCCCTTGGCTGGGTCCGGACGGCAACTACGCGAGCAACGGTATGTCATTCGTGAATTGCCTGCTCACGAGACAAGACACCACCGTTACCAACATCACGGTGACTGGTTCAAACGGCGCGGCGGACGGCAACGCGGCCTTTATCAGTTGCAACATTGACACGAACTACATCCACCCGATAGCGACCGTTACGAACACCTACATCCTGTGGGAGTATAACAACAGCAATCTGAACAACACGGCCACGATTTCGCTCGGTCTCGTTGTGCTCACCAACGGTGACGCCAGGCTGGCCTGTGCCAGCTCCGCCACGTGCTGGTTGAACAACTGGGTGCCGCAACTGGCCCCGAACATTCTCACGAAGCCCGTGAGCGTGACTGTGACCGCCGGTGTCAACGCTACGTTCTCCGTGGTCGCCACCGGTATTCCCGATCCGACCTATCAGTGGCAAATAGGCGGGAGCAATCTGGTCGGCCAAACCAGCTCCACCTTGACCGTCAGCAACGCGCACTGCGCCGATGCGGGGGCATATTCCGTGATCGTCTCCAACATCGCGGGCGTTGTCACCAGCAGCAATGCGACGCTAACCGTGATTGGCACGGCACCGGTGGCCAGCTTCACCGCCGGCCCCCAGACGTCGGGTACGGAACCGTTGTCCGTGACCTTCACGGATACATCGACCGGCTCGCCGATCAGCTTGGTCTGGAACTTCGGCGACCTCAGCAGTACCACCACGACCGGTGGAGCCACCGTTGTGCATGCGTACGCGGCCGGCACGTACACGGTAACGTTGACAGCCAGCAATGCCTGCGACATCAGCACTCTCGTGTCGAACAACATGATCTCGGTGATCGCCTCACCAGCGGCCGGCTTCAGCAGCACCACGCCGGTCGGTCTGGCGCCATGGTCGGTGACGTTTAACTCTACTTCCACTGGCACAACGCCAATCACGCTGTATTGGGATCTTGGTGACGGCACCTTGGTCACTAACACCGACTTGGGAAGTGGCGCCATCGTCGGGCCTCATCTGTATGCCGCCGGTGTCTATACCGTGACGCTGATAGCCAGCAATGCAGCGCCGACTATAAGCACGAATGTGCAGAACCGCCTGGTCTGGGCGCAGACGTCGTTGGAATCGTGGCAGGAGCACTACTTCAGCGCCACCAATGGCGCGGCGCTCTTGGATGCGTTATCCGCCTCCGGCGTGCCCAACAGCAACGAGCTTGCGGCGGGCTTCAGTCCGATCAACGCCGCAACCTATCTCCACGTCATCAAGATCGTGAAGTCGGGTGGCGATATGAACGTGACATATCTGGGGGCCAACGGCGACAACTCGTGGTCGCCCGGCATTGCGATGCG
Organism: Verrucomicrobiia bacterium; assembly: GCA_049511095.1. Lineage (GTDB taxonomy): Bacteria > Verrucomicrobiota > Verrucomicrobiia > Palsa-1439 > Palsa-1439 > Palsa-1439. Next base: position 4,217 of record JBEKYJ010000061.1, on the reverse strand, counting down.
CACCAACATCCTGGAATTCACGACCGGTTCGCCTGCCGGTGACTACTCCAACAACTTCGCGACCGCTACTGCGTCGGACAACCAGGGGACCAACATCCTCAGTGGCGGGGCCGGAACCGGCACGGTTGTCACCGTGACGGATACGGGCGGCGCGACCGGCGCGACGCGGTACTACCGGATCCGAGTCTTGGCCCCGTAATTCAGGGGTGAAGATTGACAAAGTCGCGGGCTGGTTGTAACAGTATGGATGTATGTTGAAACCCGACTAAGGGGTGTGTCCTCATGATGGGAACAGGGCTGATACTTCAAAGTCGGGGTCTTCAACTGTGGCGCAGGCGATCAGCCACTGCCATCTCCGGTCTGGCGATTCTATGCTCGTTTGGGTTTTGGGCCGCGCTGGTGAATGCTGACCCCGATCTGCCGAGCATTCCCAGCCGATCCACCAACATCACCAGTTTCGGCGCGGTGGGCGACGGCTCCAGCAATAGCGCCGCCGCAATCAACGGCGCCATCACCGCCATGCACAACCTCGGCGGTGGTACGGTCATAGTCGCGGGGGTGGGCTCGTCGAACGTTTACCAGAGCGGGACGATCACCATGGCCGCCAACGTCTGTCTGTTGATCGACACCAACACGATGCTGCAGATGCTTTCCAAGAGCACTTGGACCAACAAATACGGCACCTCCACACCCTTCATTTACGGTTCCGGCCTTACCAACATCGAGATCACCGGATCGGGAACGATTGACGGGCAATATTCGACGTGGGGGGGCACGGATCCGCGGCCGAACTTCATCGAGTTCGATCACTGTTCAAGAATCCTGATTCAGGGCAGCAACATGACGACCCAAGCGACGCTGCGGAACCCGCTGACGCTGCAGAACCCGCCGAAATTCCACATCATGGTGCACAATGGCAACGGGAACCTGACGATTCAGAACGTGAGGATCAACACGCCCAACGGCACGGCCAACACGGACGGAATCGACCTCGCCTCCACCAATGTTCTGATTCGCAACTGCTTCATCAGCGACGGCGACGACAACATCCAGATCGGCAGCAAGGATGCGGCGGCGAATAACATCACCATCTCCAATTGCACCTTCGGCACCGGGCATGGCTTGTCGATTGGCAGCCCCACCCAGGGTGGGGTGAGCAACTTGCTTGTCAGCGGTTGCACGTGGAGCAATACCGAGTACGGTCTTCACATAAAAACGTCCCGGGGCATCGGCGGGGTGATGCAGAATCTCACGTACCAGAATCTCCTAATGAGCAACGTGAATTTCGTGATCGCGTTCTATATGCACTACGACTGGATCGGAGCGCCGTCGAGCAGCATCAACGAAAGTCCATTTGGGGCTTCGACGGATTCGGTCCAAGCGGTCACCGGCACCACCCCGATCTTCCGCAACATCACCATCAGTAACGTGACGGCGACCGGGATCGGCGGGAATATCGCGGGCATCATCTGGGGCTTGGCGGAGTCGCTCGTCTCCAACGTCACGCTGAGCCAGGTGAACATTTCGCCCTCAACCAAGACGTTCTGTATATATGACGCGCGAGACATCAAGATCGTCGACTCAAACCTCGCCGCGCCCAACACCAGCAGCAACACGCTGACGCTCTACAACTCCCAAATCACCGTCACCAACGCGGCCTATACCAATAGTCTGGTGACGTTGGGCGGATTGGCAAAACCGCTGACCAACAACTCGATGGCGTTCTTCAACGGACGGGCCACGATCACCGATACGAACATGCTCGGCACCGGTCCCATTACACTGGGCGGCAGCACGCTCTCGTTCAGCCAAGCCGCGGTGATTTCCTCCAACACGCCTGTCAGCGTCGTCAGCGCCAGCACGCTGACACCTTTCAGGGGCACCAACGTGTTCAGCGGCGCACTGAGCGGCCCCGGCCCGCTGACTCTCAATCTGACCAACAGCAGCATCATGCTGACGCTGCAGGGCGACAGCTCAGGTTTTACGGGAACCCTGGCGATCACCAACAATGGCACGCTGCGGTTTGACCAGGGCGCCAACACGTGGGGCGACGCCAATGGTGCGTTCGACGCCGGTGCGTCAGGAACCATCAACAACCGTTCGACGAGCAGCAGCATCAACATCTTTCTCGGCGCGCTGTCCGGCGGGTCGGGATCGACACTGCGAGGGAGCGATCAGACCGGCCCGGGCACAGACACGTACGTGGTCGGCGGGCTGAACTCGAACACCACCTTTGCCGGCACGATCACCAACGGAACCAGTGCCACCACGCCGCATACCGTGGCGCTGACGAAGATCGGGAGTGGCGGCTTCACGCTGTCCGGCACAAACACCTACAGCGGCGGTACGATCGTGAGCAACGGGACGTTGCTCGTCAACAATTCTGCGGGCAGCGGCACCGGCACCGGTGCGGTCACCGTCGTCAGCGGCGCGACGCTCGGCGGCAGCGGCATCATCGGGGGACCGGTGACCGTGAACGGGACATTGACGCCGGGCAACGGTGTCGGCACGCTGGCAATCAGCAACAACCTTGTGGTCAACGGCGGGGCGGCGCTCCTCTACGCCCTGGGTACCAACAGCGACCTGACGGTGGTCAGCAGCAACCTCACCTTGGGTGGAATACTGGATGTCACTGACTCCGGCGGTTTCACCAACACGACGTACATGCTGTTCCGTTACGGCGGCGGGCTGACCTGTACGAACCTCAGCCTCGGCTTCACGCCGCCGGGGTTCAGTTGTGCGGTCAACACGAACACGGCGGGGCAGGTGAATCTGGTGGTCACGCCCTACTACCCGCCGTTTGTCGCCTGGCAACTCCTGTATTTCGGCTGCACCAACCTGGCGATTTGTCCGCAAGCGGCGGCCAGTGCCGATCCCGACGGGGACGGCCAGAACAATCTGACGGAGTTTCTGGCGGGCACCGACCCGACCAACGGCGTTTCCACCTGGGGTATCCAAGCCAGTCCGACCAATGGTCTGGTACCGATGTTGGTCAATTTCAGCGAGAACTCGATGGGGGCGGACATTACGAATCGGGTGTGGGATTTTGGAGACGGGAGCGTTGGCAGCGGGAGCAATCCCAGCCACACCTACACCAACGGCGGGACCTTCTCAGTCAGTCTGACAATCTTCAATGTCAACGGCACGGCGAGCCTGGTGGCGAGCAACCTGATCACGGTGGCGCCCTTCGCCACCTGGACAAATGCGAATGCCAGCGGCAACTGGTCAGATGCTACGAGTTGGGATCCGTCGATTATTCCCGATTTGGGTGCCAGCGTGGTATTTGCCGGTGCGGGAGCGACGGCGGTGGTGAACAACGTCAGTCGCAACGTCGGCAGCGTCACGTTTGACGCGTCCGGTGGGTTTACGGTCACGGCGTCCGGAGGGGCCAGCCTGATGATCAGCAAGGGGATCGCGGTGACGACCAATTTCAGCTACACGCTGGCGGCGCCCGTGGTGCTGGGGGGGACCAACCTCTGGTGGGTGAGCAGCAACGGCAGTTTGCAGGTGAGCAGTCCGGTCAGCGGGACGAACTCGATCATCCAGGACGGCGGCGGGACGTTGATTCTGAGCGGCACCAACAGCTACAGCGGAGGCACGACGGTCAGCAACGGCACGCTGCAGATCAGCGGGGACGGGCAGATCACCAATAGCCCGGTCATCGTCCTTGGCAGCGGGGCGACGTTGGATGTCAGCGGGCACACCGGGGGGAGTATGACACTGGTCAGCGGCCAGAGCCTGATGGGCAATGGCGCGATCCGGGGTGATTTGATTTTGGCGGACGGGGCGACGTTGTCTCCGGGCAGTTCGGTGGGCACGTTGACGTTTCTGAACGATCTGGTGCTCAGCAATGCGGCGGTGCTGCAGTATGGCTTGGGGGCCGCCAGCGATCTGACCGTGGTGAGCAGCAATCTGACGTTGGGTGGCACGCTCAACATCAACGACGCGGGTGGCTTCACCGCCGGCGTGTACACGCTGTTTACCTACGGCGGCGTGTTGACGTACACCGGGATAAACATCGGGACAGTGCCTTCTTCCGCGTATGCCTACACGATCGACACCAACACCGCCGGCCAGGTGAATCTGATCGCGGTGCCGCCACCCTCGACCTTCCTCGTTGACGCCGGCAATCTTTACGACAGATTCGGCACGCTGGCGCCCAGCAACAGCGTGGCGGTGCTGGTGGCCGATACCGGGAACAATGGCTTTGTGGATCC
>JBEKYJ010000060.1:0-22904 GCA_049511095.1 Verrucomicrobiia bacterium | reverse complement strand
ATGTCGCGCGGTTTCAGCGCGACGGAGTATTCGGTCAACAGCCGGGCGAGTTTTTCGTGGCGCGGGTCTTTCATAGAACTTGCAGGCTCACTTGGCTGGAGCGGTCATATGTCGTTTGAGGACATAGATGTGGTTGGCGGGGAACGCATCAGGGTTTTTCGCATATTTCGCGAGAAACTTCTCCCAATCGGCGGGCTTGGCGGTGAAGAGCGGCGAGTTGTCGCCGGGCTGTGTCAGGTATGAAAGCGAAACCCTGCCTGCTGAGATCCCGTTCGTCAACCAGTCGATGTCCAGCGGTTTGAACGTGAGCAGGTCGCCATTCGTCTCCACCTTGGTCACCGTGTGAATGCGACGCACATGCCACGCCCAGTACAAAGGGGTCTTGCTATCGCCAATATCGCCGGCGGTCGAGTCGCAGAACAATTGGCCGCTTAACTTGAAGAAGACTACCTGAACCTTTGACGATGAAGAGTCGGAATCGTAGGCGATGATTTGGTCGCCGGAGATGTGCCAAGGGGGAGAATTGGTGGCGTCCACCTTGTCGCCAAAGGCTGTAACCGCGTCCCATTCGCCATTCAGTTGAGGAAGCGCGACCTTCGACTTGTCCGTGTAGAACGGGTGGAAAGATTGCACGATGCAGCCGGCTAACAGGATGAAAAGAACCGGAAAAGCGCGTTTCATAATCGTTCGACCTCCTTTGTAAATTCGTCTGCAGCTTAGGCAGGCGGTATCGTCACCGCAACACAAAAGGAGCGCTGCCGCCAGACATTGTGCGTCTTCCGATCCAAGTCACCCGCATTTGTAGTGCAACCCTCGCGCCGCGTCCGTTATATTTCCCACGCGATGAAACTCTTCCAATGGGGTTTGCTGCTGCGCTACATGGTGTACGCCGTGTTGCCGCTGGTTGTCGGCTTCATTGTGCTCGAGCGACAAGTCGGTGAAGGCGCCGCCGGGGTGTTCTTTGTCGTCCTGGCGTTGGTGCTGCCATTCGTCGCCATTGGCTGGCTCGGCTGGCAGCATGTTCGACATCGAAAGCAAAAGTGAAGCGCCGAATGACGGGTTTTACCGCTACGACCTGGCCAAATGCCGGGCTTGCCTCGGCGGCGCGCCGGGCGGCGCGGAATCGGGTCTCTGTTTCACGTCGCACTCAAGCGCGCGATGAACTTTCGCGCGGGTCAACCCGGCTTCTTCCGTGAGATACTGCGCGACCAGTTGACGCAGCCGCGACAACGCAATGTTGTGTGTCTGCTTGGTCTGCACGTAAAGCCAGTCTGCGAAACGCACGAACCCTTGGAACGGCGAACCGCCACGCCAGAACAGGGGCACTGTCTCCACAAAGTTGCCGCTGTTGGCGACCAGGTCCCAGTACCGCGAGAAACGGCGCAGTCGTTGCATGGTGAAGAAATCGATGAGCTTCGTCTGCAGGATCTCATAGGGCGGTTGCGGACTGTAGACCATGCCCCATTCGCGGTCATGGCGCACAATCGGCGTCCCGCGCAGCCGCTTCAGCAAGCCCACTTGTATTTCCTGTGGCCCCAGCGCGACCAGTCGGTCGAATCCCGCCGCAAAACTGTCCACATCCTCGCCGGGCAAGCCGACGATCAGGTCCGCGTGCACATGCACGCCCGTCTCTTCGCGGAGCCAGCGCAGGTTCTCCTCGACTTTTGTGTTGTCCTGCCTGCGGCTGATCAGATTGGCGACTCCCTCGTTGAATGTCTGGATGCCGACCTCGAATTGCAGCGCCCCGCGCGGGAATTGCGCGATCAGTGTTCGCAGCGCGTCCGGCAGACGGTCGGGGATCATCTCGAAGTGCGCAAACAATCCCGGCCGATAGCGTTCGAGAAAAAACCGCAAGATGGCCGAACTGGTTATCAGGTTCAGGTTGAACGTTCGGTCGACGAATTTGAACTGGCGCACTCCGCGGTCGAGCAGGCGTTGCATTGCCGCCAGAAAGGCATCGAGCGGCACATTGCGCACCGGAATGTCGAGCGACGACAGGCAGAACTCGCATTCGAACGGGCAGCCGCGCGACGCCTCCACGTAGATGACCCGATGCGCAATGTCCGTGTCGGTGTAGAGTTCGTACGGCAGCGTCAGCCGATCGAAATCGGGCAGGGGAGCGGGAACGATTTTCGAGTCGAGACGGTTTCGCGACAGGATTTGGCCGCAGATGTCCGCAAAAGCGAGATCGCCTTCGCCGGTGATCACACAGTCGGCGAGCCGCACAATCTCCTGTTGGTCGCACTCGTAGCTGACTTCCGGTCCGCCGATGATAACGGTCAACTCCGGCCGCAGCCGTTTTAAGTCAGCGACCAGTTGCAGGGATTGGGTCGCATTCCAGATGTACACGCCGATGCCGACGATCTTCGGCTCGTGCAGCAGAATCGCCTCGACGACGTCGATGGGGCGCTGGTTGATGTCGAACTCAAGAATCCGCGCCCGCGCCTGCAACCCGCCCAGGTTGGCCATCAAGTAACGCAATCCGAACGCGCAATGCGCATACTTTGCGTTCAGCGTGGTGAGGATGATGTCCGCCATTTCGAAGACGAATTATCGCACACCGCACGTTCCGGGCAATGCCCGAGTTGTCAAAGGGCAAACGGATAACCGCACAGCGGCGCACCCGCTGCAGCGGCCATTCCGTCAAACTGGCAAGTAGCCCCTTCAGCTACTTCTTGCTGAGGGGAGTGAATTTGAACTTTTGTCCGCCCACGCTGGCCTCGAACATCAGGCCCGCCTTGGCGATGGTAAACACCAGCACGCCTTGCTTGTATTTCGCGTCGGCGGAGGCGCTCTCAGCGGCAGCGACGGCACTGACTCCCGCGCTCATCGCCCATTCGCTGCTCCTGAAACTGTCCAACGCGTCCTTGTTCTCGAAGAAGATCACCTCGGAGAACTCCTGCCCCCCCAACTGCGCGCCTATCGTAATCTGCGTCATTTTCGCCGTGCCGACGAGCGTGCCTTTCTCGAATACCTGGCCTTCGCCTGCCGCGCCGCCGATACCTACCGCGCCCTTGCCGATGCTCGGAAACACCGCGTAACCATACGCCGATTCGAAAAGCTTCACGATTTTCGAGTCGTCACTTTTGAAAAGCTGGATGGCCGCTTTGACTTGATCCCCCAGCGGCTTCTCTTCAGCTCCCTGCGCCGCGAAAGTACCCACGAGCGCCAGGACTGCAAGCAGACCGGTCAACTTCAACATTCTCATGGCTTCCTCCTTGTGTTTGTTGCTGCCACAGAAAGCAACCTGCAAATACTACCACGGGTGCCATTCAAAAAGCAAAGATTCGCTTTGTGGCAAGACATCGTGGCATTTCACGGCTGACCCGCTCAACCAGAGTGCTTCGACAGGCCCAACGCGATGCACAGATCTGTGCTTGCGCATGTTGAAGCTTCTGCGTAATACTGCGTCTATTCCCTGATAACAAATGGTTTTGGCCCGAACTGACCATACGGAGGATAGTCTGATGAAAGTCAAGAATTTGAAGTGCATGGTGTCCGTTTTGCTGCTGGTTGTTGCCGCCACACTGAACGCCCGCGCTTGGGACGGGACCGGGCACATGCTCATTGCGCAGATCGCTTACAACCGCCTCAACGACAAGGCCCGCGCGCGCGTCGACGAATTGGCCGCCAAACTTCATAAGGGTGACGCGGCGTACAACGGCATTAACATCGCCTGCTGGCCCGACGACATCAAAGGGGTTGCGGTAGACCCGCAGTTCCGTGGCTTGTACAAGCCGTGGCATTACATCGACATTGGCTGCTCTACCAACGACCCGGACGTGCTGGCAAACCCTCCCACGCTGACCCCGACCAACGGCGATGTGATCGTGGCGCTGAATCATTGCGTCGATCTCGTGAAGAACAAACAAACCGACGCGCTTGTGCCGAATGACTCGGTGGCACTGGCCATGATCATGCATTTCGTTGGCGACATCCATCAGCCGTTGCACACCACGGCGCGGTACAATCCCGACCCGAAACCCGGTGACAAATACAAGGATGATGCCGGCGGCAACGGTGTGAGTCTGGCCAACCTTGGCGATACGCCATGGGGGAAGAATCTGCACTCATTCTGGGACGAAGCCTATCGGCGTTACTACGAGAATGGCGAAGTCAAGGCATTGCCTGATCTCAATCACGCCAACATACCGGGCAGCCCGGAATTGAAAGACTGGCTTAAGAAACTGGATCTCAATGTGCCTGCGAAGCTCGATACGCATTTTGACGCCAAGAAGTGGGTGTTGGAATCGCATGAAATCGCCTGTACACAGGTTTATGGCACACTCGGCGCACCGTACGGGGCGAAGGACGTCAAGCTGACCGAAGAGTACGTGAAGCAAGCCACGCGCACCGCCCGCCATCAGCTTGTCGTCGCCGGCTACCGCCTCGCCGCGCTGCTCAACGACCTCTACGGAAAATAGGATCGTCCACATCCAAAGACTGCCGGCTCGAGAACCCACGGGTATTCGCGGACTGCAATTTTGTTCGGAGTTTTGCCGCCACACCACGGCGAACGCCGGTGACGCGCACGGGCGCATTCCTGCTTGCACTTTGGGAAGTGCCTATAGTATGTAGCGGCGAGGCTTGGAGATGGCGAATCGTATTCATCGGAGGGTGATCGCGCATGAGCACTTCAGATTCTGTCCCACCCCGGCACAGTGACTTCGGCGGGGCGCGTTACGGCTTCGATCCGCGGCGGTTTGGCCTCATCGGCGGTATGATGATCCTGAGTGCGGTTGTCGTCGCCTTCGTGTCCGTCTGGTTTTTCTGTCGCATCGAGCCGCCCACGGGAAGTTGCGCGGTGTTGACGCGGCTCGACGGCAAAGACATTCCCGCCAACGACATCATTGCCACGTCCTCCGACCAGAAAGGCATTCAACTGGAGCCGCTGAGCGAAGGCCGATATTTTCGCAATCCGGTGTATTGGCATTGGGAGATTGTGCCACAGGTGCATATCAAGGAGGGGGAAGTGGGCGTGCTGGTGCGGCAATTTGGCAAGGCGCCGCCGGCGGGACAGTTTATCGTGCCGAACAAGGAATGGGACGGCTCGCTCTATCGCGGCGTAGTCGATGAACCGTTGCGACCGGGCGCCTACCGTATCAATCCGCACGCGTACCACGTTGAGAAACGGCCCGCGGTGAAGATCGAGCCGGGCGAAGTCGGTGTCGTCACGCGGCGTTACGGGCGCGACCCGGCGGAGCCAAATACAATTTTGGTGAAAGAAGGCGAGCGCGGGGTGCAGGAGACGCCGTTGCGGCCGGGCACATATTACCTGAACCCCTACATCTATCGCGTGGATATCGTGGGCGTCCAGAGCCACAAGACGGAATTTGAAATCAACTTCCTCTCGAAGGACGGCTTCCGGTTCCCCGTCAAGGGCGCGGTCGAGTGGGCGGTCGAGGAGGCGATGGCACCCGAGGTGTTTGCGAAGATCGGCGATGAGGAGGACATCGTCAACAAGGTGATCCTGCGCTCGGCGCTTTCGATGAGCCGCATCCAGGGATCGAAATACAGTTCTGCGGACGTCATCAGCGGCACGGTGCGCAAGGCATTCCAGGATGAATTCAGCAAGCACATCACCTCGGAGTCGGCGAAGAAAAACATTTTGGTGAAGGCCGCACTCATCAGCGAGATCGAACCGCCCCAAAAAATCGCCGAGCCGATCCGCGAGCGTGAAATCGCCATCCAGACGCGCGCGAAGTACGAACGCGAAATCGAGCGCGCCAAGAGCGATGCGCAGGTCGCGCAACAGAAGAAGATGCAGGACCAACGCGTGCGCTTCGTGGGGGCCGAGACCCTGCGCACGAACGAAGTCCAAAAGGCCACAAAAGACCAACAGGTGCAGGTGATCGCCGCGCAACGCGACCTGGAAGTGGCGAAGAAAGACCTCCAGACCGCGGAAAACCAGTCGCAGGCGATTGTCTCGACGGGGCAGGGCGACGCGGACGTGATTTCGTACACCCGGACGGCAGAGGCGAACGCGTTGCGGTCAATCATCGCGCCGTTCGGCAGCGGGGAGGCCTACGCGCGTTATCTCTATTTGAAGAAGATCGCGCCGAACATTGATTCGATACTCGCGAATTCGGACGGCCCACTCGCCGAACCGTTCCGGGAACTTTCCCGGTCGTCGAAAGGGGGTGCGAAGCAATGAACAAGCGCACTCTCATGGCGGGCGCAGTCGTGGCGCTGCTCCTCGCATATCTCTTTGTCTATGAGGGTTTCTGGGTGTGGGTGGTCGAGAACACGGTCGTGCCGACGGGCAACATGCTGGTATTGATCGCCAAGACGGGCAAAGAGATGCCGCCGGGACAGATCATCGCGGAGCCGGGGCAAAAGGGCGTGCTGCTCGAGCCGCTCGGACCGGGCCGGCATTTCGTCAACCCATTCCTGTTCGAGCGTCTCTTGAAGGATCAGGTGGTGGTCAAGGGCGGCGAGGTTGGCGTGGTCATCACGAAGTTCGGCAAAGAGCTTCCCGCAGGTGAGTTTCTGGCCGGCCCCGGCGAGCGTGGCATCCAGCGCGAGGTGCTGCTGCCGGGCACGTACCGGCTCAATCCATACGCCTACGAAGTGCGCGTGGAGAAGATGATCGAGATTGATCCCGGTTATGTGGGCGTTGTCACGGCGCGTTCAGGTAAACCGGCACAAACACAACTGGCCGGCCCCGGCGAACGCGGCGTGCAAAAAATCGTTCTGCAACCCGGTTTGTATCCGCTCAACCCCGAGGCGTTCTCCGTCGAGCGGATCGAAATCGGCTACAACCAAATCACCATGGCCCATGCCGGCAAATTGCCGTTGACTCAAACCACGGGCCAGTTAGCCGCCAAGGAGAGGCAGGCCGAGCCGATTGGTCAGGCGCTCCAGCGGGCGCAGATCCCCTCGGGCCAGTACAATCTGCCCGTGCTACCGGCGGTCACGTTCCCATCGAGCGACGGTTTTGAGATTACCATCGACGTGACGCTGCTCTGGCAATTGCTGCCGCAGGACGCGCCGTCGGTCGTGGCGCGTTACGGCAACATCAAGAAGATCGAGGAGAACATCCTGATTCCGCAGATCAATTCCACGGCCCGCATCAAAGGTTCCACATTTGGCGGAGTGGATTTCATCGTGGGCGACAAACGCGAGGAGTTTCAGCGGGCATTCCAGGAAACCATCGAGACTACGTTGCAGGAGAAGAAACTGCAGGTCGATCTCGCTCTTGTGCAGGACACGCTCGTGCCGGACAACATCTCGGGGCCGATTCAGGACGCGCGCATCGCCGCCGAGTGGAACATCACCAATGTGGAAAAGATCAAGACGGAAGCCAACAAGGCCGAGCTCGATGAGAACGTCGGCAAGATTCGCCAGATCGAGCAAGTCGTCGAGTTCGAGACGCAGCGGCTCGAAGGCAATATCCACGCGGAACAGGAGAAACAGGTCAACGAAATCGCGGCGCAGGCGCGGTTGCTCGTGGCCGAACTCGCGCGCCAGACCGCCGCGCTTCGCGCCGACATCAAACGCAAGCTCGGTGGCGCCGAGGCGAAAGTCGTCGAGATGAAGGGCAAGGCGGAAGGCGACGGGTACGCGTTGCAGGTGAAAGCGGTCGGCACGCCCGGGGACTTTGCGTTCTATCAGTTTGCGCGCGCCTTGCCCGATCAGGTGAAATTGTCTCTCATCTACGCCGGTTCCGGCACGCTGTGGACGGATTTGGAGAATGCGACGAAAATTGCGCCGCTGGGTGTGCTAAAGGAACTGCAACAGCCCGCTGCACCCGCCAGTAAATGAGGTTAGCCATCATGCCAGCGAACTTCGACCATCGTACCTTTCATCGACGCCGGAAGATGTTCAAGGTCATCGGGCTGCTGCTCGTGCTCGCCGGCTTGTTCACATTGCTGAATATGATGGGTGAATTGCCCGAGGAGCCGCTGAAAGGCTCCAGCGCGGTATTTGCCGGCACAGCGCTGATTCTGTTCGGGATTCTTTTTCTCTACGAGGGCTACAAGCTCCCGCTTGGCGAAGCGCTCGAACTTATCCACGAACGCGGACGCGGTGTCACCGAATCCGAGATCGTCCATGACATGCGCGTGGATCGTCCCACGGCCGTCCGCATCATCAATGGGCTGATCGCCAAAGGGTTCCTCCGCCGCGCCACCGAACAAGCCGGCCACGCCGAAGAAGTGTTCGAGCCGGTACGGTAGCAATTACGACGCGCTGCCGGACTCTTCTTTGCGATAGCTGCTTACGACCCACTCGCTGAGGAATTTGTCGGGGTCGGCGAGGGCGGACTTGGGGATGACGAATTCGGTCTGGCCGGCGTTGGTTTTGATGAGGTTCAGGCCGAACTGGTAATCCTTGAATAGCTCACGGCAAACGTCAGTGACGGATTTGTCTGCATGCTGGGCGCGCTCGACGATCTCTTCGATGGCGTCGGGTTCCAGACGCATCCGCAGATTGTGTTTCTCCTCGAACCGTCGCTCGAAGTCGTGCACGAGCTGGCGAATCAACTCGCGCTGCTCGTACGCCGGCTCGTTCAAGATACGTTGCAGTTCGGCTTCGGGATTCTCCACGAGCGGTCGGGTGACGACAAACTGCCGCACCTTGGAGGACGGCAACTCAAACTTGAATTCACGCAGCCCGCGTTCACAGACAGTGAGCAACCCGCGCGCGCCGGTGTTTTCGAGAGCCGCCTTCTCGGAGATCGCGTGCAGACCTTCGTCCGAAAAAATCACGTCGATGCCGAACGCGCGGAAGCTGGACTCATATTGTTTGACGACTGAACCCTCGCTTTGCTTGAGGATGTTGTAGAGATCTTCGACGGCCAGTTTGTCGAGAACCACGCGCACGGGCAGGCGGCCGATGAACTCCGGCTCGAAACCGAACTTCACGAAGTCCTCCGTCTGCCCGCTCCGATGCAGCTCCGCCTCGCTGACGGTTTCCGCGAGGTGGCCGCCGAATCCGATATGCGACTGGCGGATGCGGCGGCGGATAATCTCGAGCATCTGGTCGAAAGCGCCACTGACGATGAACAGGATATGCTTGGTGTTGATCGTCTCGCGTTTGACCTTGCCGCGGCGCTGGTACTCGAACGCGGCCTGTAATTGCGCCTGAATATCGGTCGGCGAGCGCAGCGGGACTTCGGTTTCCTCCATCAACTTGAGCAAATTCGTCTGGACGCCGCGGCCGCTCACGTCGCGCCCGATGATATTGGAGGGCGTGGCGATCTTGTCGACCTCGTCGAGGTACACGATGCCGTATTTCGCGAGGTTCACATCGCCATCGGCGCGTTGGATGAGTTCGCGCACGAGATCTTCGACGTCGCCGCCGACGTAGCCCGTTTCGCTGAACTTCGTGGCGTCGGCTTTCACAAACGGCACGCCGATCAGGTCGGCAATCGTCTTGATGAGATACGTCTTGCCGACACCCGTCGGGCCGATGAGCAGGACGTTCTGCTTCACGTAATCGCGGAGTTCCTCGCCTTGCTCGGCGGCTTTGACGTGGTTGTAGTGATCGCACACGGCGATGGCGAGCGCCTTCTTGGCGTCCTCCTGTCGGATGACGAAGCGGTCGAGGTGCGCCTTCACGTCTTTGGGCTTGAGATGGAAGTCGAACTCGATGGCCTTGCGCTGCGAATCGTCCACCGGCGAGGACGTCTCCGCCCGCTCGGTTTGCGGCGAGGCGAAAACGACGCGGTCGCCAAACTCCTTCTTCATGAACTCCGAGAGTTTGCTCTGAATCTCTTCCGGCGATGGCAATGGTTGGTCCGCACTCATGTCAGGTGATAATGTAGCTCACCTCGCTTCCTTTTCAACGCCGGGCGCGAGGGAGGCCATAAATTGGGCGATGTTGTCGGATTTCCCGATGACGACCAGATCGTCGCCGGCCGCCAGGCGCTTGCCGGGTTCAGGCATTTCCGTGATGCCGCGGCCCGTGACCGGGTCGCGGCGCTTGATGGCGAGGATGTGGACGCCGTAGCGGGAGCGCGGCGCGAGTTCCGCCAACGTGCGGCCGTCTAGGTGCGCCGGCAATTCCGCCGTCCGCAGTTCGAAACCCTCGGGCAACTCGACGAACATATCGCGTGTTTCGTCTGCTTCGTGCACGATGAACCGGGCGAGCCGTTGTCGCTTGCGCAGGATTTCCTGGCTGTATACACCGAGCAGATCGCGTTTGGAAATCCAACCAATCAGCTTGCGATCGGTGGAATTGTCGATGACAGGGAGGCGTTCGGCATTTTCGCGCCAGAAGATGTCCATTACGTCGGCAAGGTTCTGGCGCGGCGTGACGAATTGGAAGGAGTCATCAACCAGATCGTCGGCAATGACGGATGACAGCGATTCAGCCTGATGCAGCATGTTCTTCATGGAGTGGAGACGGATCGCCCCGAGAAACTTGCCGGCGCTGTTCGCGACGTAGAGATTGCTATAGGGCTCCTTGAGAAACTGTTCGACGACCATGGGGAAGGGGACCGAATGACTGATGGCCGACACGTCGTCGTGCATGATGTCCTCGACGCGCACCGACTGCATGACGCCGGCCTCCACTCCCGTCGGCAGGACGATGCCGCCCCGCTGCAGGGACTCTTCGTCCAGCGAGCGGCCCTTGAACAAGCGCGTGGTGAAATGGCTGATGATGCAAACGAACATCAACGGGAGCACGATCTGGTAGTTGTTGGTCTGCTCGAAGATCATCATGATGGCCGTCAGCGGCGCGTGCGTCATGCCCGCCAGCACACCGCCCATGCCCACCAACGCATACGCGCCATGCTCGGCGGTAACATTGGGAAACAGCAGGTGCACCCCGTAGCCGAACGAGCCACCGAGCAACGCGCCGACCATCAGCGACGGCGTGAACAATCCGCCGGCGCCGCCCGACCCAAAGGTCAGCGACGAAGCGATCATTTTTATGGGAACCAATGAGAGGAGCATCATGATCGGGATCTGTTCGTGCAGCGTCAGGTTCACCGTTTCAAAACCGTTGCCGAAAACGTGGGGCCACCACACGCCGATGGCTCCCACCAACAACATCCCGAGGGCGGGCTTAAGCCAGTTAGGGAGCGGAAGTTTCTCGAACAAGTCTTGCGAGCCGAACAGCGCGCGCACAAACAACAGGGAGATCACGCCGGCCAAGAGCCCCAACACGAGATAGGGAAACAATTCCCACGCGGACACCAGTTCGTAGTGGGGAACTTCAAAGCGCGGCAGACTGCCCGTGCAACTACGAAACACCAGCGTGGAAATGACCGACACCACGACGACCGGTCCGAGCACTTCGAGCGCGAAATTGCCCATGAGAATCTCCAGCGCGAAGAGCGAGCCGCCGATCGGGGCGTTATACACGGCCGCCAGCGCCGCCGCCGCCGAGGCGCAAACCAGCACGCGAAGTTGCTGGGACGAAAGCCGAAAGCGGCGTCCCATCCAGGAACCAATGGCGCTGGCCAACAAGGCCATCGCGCCTTCGCGTCCGAGCGAACCACCGGTGGAAATCGTGACGATCGCCGCCCAATCGCGTGGCAGCGTTTGCCGCAAAGAGAGGTATCCGCCCTTGAGTGAGACCGCTTGCATGATGGTGGTCACGCCGCCGCCGCGGGTCTGAACGCGGAAAAACCAGCCCATCAGTCCGACGAGCAGCCCGCCGCCCAGTGGGATCAGGAGCCGCAAAAGCCAGGGTTTGTCCCACGCTGCAGAAAGGAGATTCTGGCCGCTGCCCCAGAATAGATTCTGCAGGAAAGAGATCACATGGGCCGTCGCCACGCTCGTGAAACCGACCACCACCCCCACGATGGGCAGGAGCACGAGAAAAGCGCCTTCACCCGGCGAACGCTTGCCCAGTTGCGCCGAGAGCAACGCCTGGAACTTGTTGCCAATTGGCCGAACCCGTTGCAGCCATGCTTGCATCCAAGACAGCTAGTAACAAATTGCGCGGGTCTGGTCAAACTGTGCGCGCATAAAACCTTGCAATTGGAAAATAATGAGCGACAATATCATTTGGCGTGTCTGACTAACAAGGAGGTCTGGCGTGCCGATGACGACCGAAGATTGGTTCGGTTGCGACACTCAGAACGAAGAGAGAGAGGAGGATTCAGGCAAGATGACGCAGCAAGGTCTAACGTCCGAACAAATCGCCGCTCGCGCCTACCAGCTCTATCTCGAACGGGGTCGCACCAACGGGTACGATCTCGATGATTGGTTGCAGGCGGAGTACGAATTGAGGCAACTGCCCGTGCGTAAGCTCGCCGAGATGGAACCGCCCCCGGCACCGCGAGGAAAGAGCAGGGCGAAGTCCCTCATCGAACTTGTCCGCGCGGCGATGTATTGAACCGGCCAGGCCCGGCAACTCGGCGATGGATGTGAGGGGGAAAAGGGCAGGCAAAGAGACAGCGGCGCGGCTTAGCTGCTACCTCGTGAGCCGCGCGTGAGTTCGCATGAATCGTGCAACCCGTTTCGCATCCACTGGCTTCGACCATACACCGTCCACTTTGAAGTGCGACCCGATGATGAATCCATCGGCCACCGCATAGTACTTCGCGAGGTTTGGAGCCGTCACACCTGAGCCGAGATAGATCGACAGCCGGCAATGTTCCCTGGCCGCGCGGATGTCGGCCAGCGTCGGCGGATCGCCCGTCACCGAACCCGTGATGATCACCGCGTCGCCGCGCATGAATTCCACCGCCGCCGCCGTTTCGCCAATGCCGACATCGGCCGTGATCGCGTGCGAACTGTGTTTCTTCTTCACGTCGGCCCAGACTTGGACGCGGTCCGCCCCGATTTGTCTTCGGTAGCGGAGCAGGGGAGCGGCGGACGATTGGATGAAACCTTCATCCGCGACGTGGGCAAAGGCGAATCCTTCGACGCGAATGAAATCCAACCGAGCCGCGTGCGCGACGGCCATGGCTTCGGTATTGGCGCCCGCCAAGACTTGCACGCCACACGGCAGCCGGCTCGCTTCCTTCACGGCCCGCGCGACGACAGCCATGACCGAAACGATTTCGGGGCCGACCTTGCCGCGCAAGTACGGCGTGTCGTGCATGTTCTCGAGCATGATGCCGTGTACGCCCGCCTCGCGGTACGTCTTTGCTTCGCGCACAGCCAGGGCTTCGATCGCGCGCACGCCTTGCCGGCTGGCGGGCGTGGCGGGCAGCGCTTCGAGATGAATCATGGCGATGACTGGTTTGGCGGACGAGAAGAGCGAGTTCTTCGCAGGCATAGTGGATGAATTATAGCGGGCCGACGCGCCAAGCCAAGCGTGTTGATGGAGCGAGTTCTCTCTTGTGAGCGCCGCCGCAACATGGTTTGCTTTTCGGGATGTCTGCGCGGGCAACCATACAGGCCAACACCGAGACCGACTGGACGGTGATCCGCCGCCTGTTGGCGCTGAGTTGGCGCTATCGCAGGGAATGTATCAAGGTGTTTGTCTACCAGCTGATTCTGGTCGTGATGGGATTGGGCGGCTTGGGATTGACGGGCTTGGGCATCGATTACGTTCGCTACCAGGTCCAACCAGGCGTGAACCCGCCGCACTGGCCGTTGCGGTTCGTGCCGCCCGCAACCTGGACGCCGATGAACGTCCTCATGGCGATTGCCGCCGTGATGCTGGCTTTGGCAATGCTGCGGGCGCTGCTCACGTATGCCAGCAGCGTCGCGGTCGCCGTGCTCATGGAGCGGTACATCGTCGTGGAGATGCGCGCGAGTGTCTACGAAAAGCTCCAGCGGCTCAGCTTCCGTTTCTACGACGCGAACGAGACGGGTTCGATCATCAATCGGGTCACGGGCGATTCGCGGGCGGTCGCGAATTTCGTCAACAACGTGCTGATCCAAGGGGTCATCATGGTGCTGTTGCTGGTCACGTACATTTCGTTCATGTTGGTGGTCCATGCGAAGCTGGCGCTGGCGTGCCTGGCGACGGTGCCGTTGCTGTGGGTGATTGCGGCCGCGTTCTCGCGCGCGGTGCAGCCCGGGTACGCCCGCAACCGCGAGTTGGTGGACCGCATGATTCTGCACGTGGCGGAGACGGCGGAGGGGATCCAGACGATCAAGGGTTTCGCCCGCGAACGGGAGCAGTTTCAGATCTTTGAAGCCAGCAACGAAGCCGTGCGGGTGCAGCAGCAGAACATTTTCTGGCGCGTGAGCCTGTTCGTGCCCGGCACGGGAATGCTCACGCTGATCAATATCACCGTGCTTCTGGCCTACGGCGGGCATCTGGTCATCACGGGCGAGTTGGCGCTCGGCACGGGGATGGTCGTGTTCGCCGCACTGCTGCAGCAATTCTCCGCGCAAGTCTTGAACATCACCCAGATTGCCAACACCATCCAGCAAAGCCTCGTGGGAGCGCGGCGCGTGTTCGAAGTGCTCGACGCGCCCATCGAGATTGTCAGCCCGCCGGACGCAACCCCGCTGCCCCGCGCCCGGGGCGCCATCCGCTTCGAGAACGTGAGCTTTGGGTACAACGGCACCGAGAATCCCGAACTGCAGGACATCACTTTCGACGCGAGTCCCGGCGAGTGCATCGCCATCCTCGGCCCGACAGGCTCGGGGAAGACGACGCTGTTGAGCCTGATCCCGCGTTTCTACGACCCGCAACGCGGGCGCGTGCTCATCGATGGCATCGACGTGCGGCGCATCGACCTCGATGATCTCCGGCGAAACGTCGGCCTGGTGTTTCAGGAGAGTTTTCTCTTCAGCAACACCGTCGCCGCCAATATCGCGTTTGGGCATCCGAACGCGACTCGCGAAGAAATCGAGCGGGCGGCCACAATCGCCGCGGCGCACGAGTTCATCAGCACCCTGCCCAAAGGGTACGACACGTTGCTCGGGGAGGGCGGGAAGGATTTGTCGGGTGGCCAACGCCAGCGCCTCGCCATCGCCCGCGCGCTGTTGCTCGACCCCGCCATCCTGTTGCTCGATGACCCAACCGCGGCGGTCGATCCCGAAACGGAAAAGGAAATCCTCGAGGCGATCGAGAACGCGATGCGCGGTCGCACCACCTTCATTGTCGCCAACCGGATGAGCACGTTGCGGCGCGCTCACCGCATCCTCGTGTTGGAAGACGGCCGGATCGTGCAGGCCGGCACGCACGACGAGTTGATGCGCCGCCACGGGGCGTATCGTCGCACGGCGGAACTGCAGTTTGCCATTTCATGAAAACGGCGCTGACACAGATTCGTCGCGAAGACGTCGAGGAGGTGACAAACCAGCGGCCGCTGGAGTTGGCGCTGATCTGGCGGATGTTTCGCTACACGAAACCGCACGCACGCCGACGCAATTGCCTGTTGGCGCTGGTGATCATGCGGTCGATCCAACTGCCGCTGTTGGCGTGGACCATCGGCTCGGTCATCAACGGGCCGATCACGCATCACGACACGCCCGGGGTCATGTGGGGCGCGGCGGGGTATCTGGCGCTGGCGGCGGTGACGCAATTCTGCTTTCACTTCCGGCAACGGCTGGCGCTGGAATTGGGCGAATCGGTCATCCAGGATTTGCGACGTGACATTTTTCTGCATCTGCTGCGGATGCCGATGAGCTTTTACAATCGGACAAAACTCGGGCGCATCATCAGCCGGTACACGTCGGATGCGGAAGCGATGCGCGTCGGCTGGCAGGACGTGTTTTTCATCAGTGCCGTGCAAGCCGGGCAGATGGTTGTCTCGGCGTTGCTGATGTTGTGGTACGACTGGGTGTTGTTCCTGGTCGTGCTGGCCATGGCGCCGATACTGGGCGCGTTGAATTACCGGTTCCGCCGCACGCTGAGCCGCGCGAACCGCCAAGTGCAGGAAAGCTGGGGCCGCGTGACGGCGACCCTGGCCGAATCGGTCACGGGCATCCGCGTGACGCAGGGATTCGTGCGGCAGGAGGTGAACGCCGGCCTGTTTACCGATCTCATCATGGATCACTCGGTGTACAACCTCGGCGTGGCCCGGGCCTCGGGCATGTTTCTGCCGATGCTGGAACTGAACAGCCAGACGTTCATGGCGGCGTTGATGGTGATCGGCGGGTATCGCGTCTTGAATCCCGGCATCCACATGGACGTCGGCAACCTCATCCAGTTCTTCTTTCTGGCAAACATGTTCTTCAGTTCGGTCCAGCCCATCGGCCTGCAATACACCCAGGCGCTCACCGCGATGGCGGGCGCCGAGCGCGTGTTCCGCCTCCTCGATTCCCCGCCGGATTGGGAGGAACCGCCGACCGCCCGCGAATTGCCGCGCATCCACGGACGCGTCGAGTTCCGCAACGTGATCTTCAGCTACGGGGCGGACCGTCCCGCGCTCAACGACATGAGTTTCGTCGCCGAGCCCGGCCAGACGGTGGCGCTCGTCGGCCACACGGGCAGCGGCAAAAGTTCCATGATCAATCTCATCGCGAAATTCTATCTCCCGCAGCAAGGCGAGGTGCTCATCGACGGTTTCGATACCCGCGGCATCCATGGCGACTCCCTCCATCGCCAGATGGGAATCGTGAGCCAGCAGAACTTCCTGTTCACCGGCACGGTCATGGAAAACATCCGCTTCGCCCGACCGACGGCGACGGACGAGGAGGTCGTCGATGCCGTTCGCAAGCTCGATTTTCTGGACGTGATCGGTTCGCTCGCGGCGGGGTTTGCGACGCCGGTGGGCGAACACGGCGCGAATCTCTCGCTCGGCCAACGGCAGCTTGTCTGCTTCGCGCGCGCCATGCTGGCCGACCCGCGCATCTTGATTCTGGACGAAGCGACGAGTTCCGTGGACGCCGTGACCGAAGCAAGAATCCAACGCGCGCTCACGGCGCTGTTGCAAGGCCGCACAAGTTTTGTCGTCGCCCACCGGCTCAGCACGATCCGCCACGCGGACCTCGTGCTCGTGCTCGCTCACGGAAAAATCGTGGAGCGGGGGACGCACCACCAACTCCTCGCCGCCAACGGGCCGTACGCCGAGATGTACCGCCAGTTCGTTAGAAGCTGATGCGTACGACCCGGAACCGGATTGTAGGGCTGGATGCCCGAGTCCGACGAGGGAGCCGAGTCCGACGAGACGCCACACGCGGTACTCCCGTGGCAATCCAGCCGAATGCGACGACCCAACACCAACGCCACAGTTACGCGACCTCCAAGACTGTTTTTGCCCCGCACTGCGGCACCGAAGAGCGGGGCAAATTGGGTTCGTTTTGTGTTCGTTTCGGTCAAGAAACCACCCTCCCAACGCTGTTTTCCAGCATTTATACCCCGTTTTTTTCCTCTTTTCTGCAAAACGAACCCAACTCGCATTTTTCCCAACGTATTCATTTCAAAACACTTCCACATTTTTCAGTTGGGTTCGTTTGGTAAAAACACTCTTTCTTATAGAGAGTCCCCCCTGCCAACGCCTCTTTGGGTAGGGCGCGGTGGCCCACCGCGCCGCCCTCGGTGTAGCCACGGCTCTGCGAGCCGTGTGCCGTGTTCACCGGCAACTTGGTGTAGCGTGCGCTCTCTAGCGCATCCGGGTGGTCGTTGTAGCGTGCGAGCCGAGCGGGAGCGAGCGAGTGCAACCGAGCCACACACCGCCTTGTCCTTTTCAAAGAACCGTACTTATCATACCACCCCCGGCTCACCCCGTCTAGCAATAATATCGATTGCCGATAATCACCGCAATCCCCTCCTTTGAGGGAAACAAGGGGTGGGTACCCTAAGAAAATGCGATTTTACTAAGAGACTGCCGCTCTCCGCGTGCCGCAGGACGACCAACTGCGCTTCACGCCGCGGGACCAACCACCACCACACCGAACCGTTCAGACCGCCTCCCCGCGTTGAACGATTTGCGAAACCTTGCATTTTGAACTTCCGAAGGCTGCCGTTGCGCCGTCGGCAAATCTTCGGCGCGTCTCTCGTCGGACTCGGTTGACGACGCTCACGCCCGTTCGCGTCGCCCTTCGGGTGCCGCAACGACACGGCCTCGTCTCAGCGCTACCCTCGCGCTTCGGCTTACTGGCGAGCCTGCAGTCGCGCGAGCGCGTTCTGCGCCTCGGCGTAATCCGGCTTGATCCGCAGCGCCTGCTCCAGATGCCCGATCGCTTCCGGTATCCTGCCCGCCTGCCCCAAGGCAATCCCTAATCTGTCGTGTGCCTCGGCGTAATCGGGTTTGATCCGCAACGCCTGCTCCAGATGCTCGATCGCTTCCGGTATCCTGCCCGCCAGCCACAACGCGGTCCCTAGATTGTAGTGCGCCTCGGCAAAATCGGGCTTGACCCGTAGCGCATGCTCCCAATGCTCTATCGCTTCCGGCATCCGGCCCGATTCCATCAAGACCGTCGCGAGATTGTTGTGCGACTGGGCGTAATCCGGCTTGATCCGTAACGCCTGTTCATACTGCCCAATGGCATCCGGCATCCTGCCCAATTCCCTCAAGGCATTCCCGAGATTGTCGTGAGCCTCGGCGTAATCCGGCTTGATCCGTAACGCCTGTTCATACTGCCCAATGGCATCCGGCATCCGGCCCGATTCCATCAAGGCGTTCCCGAGGTTGTAGTGCGCCTCGGCATAATCGGGCTTGAGACGTAGCGCGCGCTCGAAATGTGCGGCCGCCTCGGCAGGTTTGCCAGCTTCCAATAGTTCCATGCCCAGATCGTTCTGTGTGTAGGGATAATGCTCAAGGGTCACGAGCAGGTTGAACGCCACCGAGAAGCCCAGCAGCAGGCCCCAACCCAGACGCGCGCCACGCCGCCAGACCGGCCAATCGGCCAACACTCGCTCGCATCCGAGGATGCCGACCACCGCCAGCAGCACCAGTGTCGGCAGGAAGTCCACCTCATAGCGAAAGGCCGAGGAAAAGAAGAGACACACGGTCAGTGCGCAAACCCCAAACAGCAAGGCCACCGCGCTCACAAACCAGCGCAGTCCCGAATCGGCCGGCCCCAATCGATTTCGCCAGGCCAGCGGCGCGGCCAACGCCAGCCATACCAGCGGAAGGGTGGTCAGGACGCCGAACGGACTGGCCACCTCCCAATAGCCCGCGGGGTGTTCTGGATGAAAGGGAAACGACCACCCCAACGCGCCGACTCCAGGAAATTGACCCGGAAATTGAACCAGAGATACTGCAGACCGAAGAATTGCCGTGAAACCAGCTCCTTGGCGGTCAACTGGTGGTGCAGGCCGAATTCAAATGGATTATCGAATCGCCGGGCATTGTACAGCATCAGTCCCAGCCCGATCAGCACGGCGGGGCCAACCGCCGCCAGCAGCGGAACCACCATTCGTTTCCCCTCGCGCCACGTGTGGGCCACCGGCACCAGCAGGATGACCGCGCCGAACAGAAACGAGGGCCGCGCCCCGACCGCCAGCCCATAGGCCAGACTGGCGCCCGCCAGCCACCCCGAACGCTTTCGGGGCTCCGGCTCGTGCAACGCGCACCAGATTGCTCCCAGGGCCAGCATCGTCAGCATATACCCGCAACTGATCGGCACTTCGTAAACGCCGGCCCACGACAACAGCGCCGGCACGCCCGTCGCCAACCCGAGCGCCACCGCGCAAGCCGCCACCACCCCGACGCTGACCTCGGCAAAGTACCGCCGCCACAACGCCCGCAGCAGACCCGTGCTCACCAGAAAACCAATCATGCAAAAGATCAGCACCGCCTCGCAGTGCAGCAGGTAGTGGTTGGTGAGCACCGCGAACGGCCAAAACAGCAGCACGGCGGGCGTGACCCCGAAGTAGAGGTAGAGACGGCCCTTATAGTAGCTCAGGTCGTGAAACTTGTACGGTCTTTCTCGATAGAGATCGTTGGCCGTCGGATCGTACGGGTCGGGAAGCTCCGTGAGTCCAGGCGGCACGTCAATGTTCAGGCTGAGCTGGCCCGCGCGAAAACCCTGCAATTTCCACGGTTCCCATATCGGCGACTGGGCCATGTACACGTACACCCCGAGGACCAACGCACACACGGCGGCCAGTGATTTCCAGCCGCTGCTCATTGTGCCACACCGACCAGCCCCGTGTTCAGTTTCAGACAATTGACTTGATGCCGTAGTGTTTCGAGTTTCGCACTTCGTGATTCGTGCTTCAGATTTTATTCTTTTAGTACTTGTCCCGTCGCCGCGGCGATCACCCGCTCGGCCGTGTCTTCCTGCCGACTGAACTCCGCGACGATCCGGCGTTCCCGCATCACGAGAATCCGGTCGCTCATCGCCAACACCTCGGGCAGATCGGAGGAAATCATCAACACCGCCATGCCCGCCGCCGCCAGTTCGGCAATGAGCCGATGCACTTCCGCTTTTGCGCCGATGTCGATCCCTCGCGTCGGTTCATCGAGCAGCATCACCTTCGGCTTGGTCGCCAGCCACTTCGACAGCACCGCCTTCTGCTGGTTGCCGTCTGATTCATGGTTGTCCGCCAACTGGCGGGCTTTGACTATCATCACGCGGCCCACGGCGGCGACCATGCTCCGCAGGGCTTCGATCTTGCGTTCCATCCATTCCATGACCTACAGGACGGAGAGGCGGCGGTGGCGAGTATTCGTCGGGCGTCAGTTGCCCGTCACCATTCTTGTCCAGTTTCCTCAAAGCGGCCGGCGCGTTGGCGATTTCATTGGCGTCGATGACATCGTCATGGTTTGCATCCAACACCTGAATGACGGGCTCCGGGTCACCCTCCTGCTCCCGCCGATCGGGCCAGTGGACGTCGTCGTAGCTCAACTGGCCGTCCTTATTTTTGTCCAGTGTCTTCAAAGCGGCCGGCGCGTTGGCGATTTCTGCAGCGTCGATGATGCCATCGTGATTCGCATCCAATGCGTCGATGATGGGGGATCGCCAAGGATGCTCCTCATGGGGGCGGGCGGATCGGTTCGGGCCATGAGCACATCCTGCGAGGGCGCACAGGCTGAGCGCCGCAACCGCCACTTTCACGAAATTCTCCGTCACATTGCTTCGCATGTTCCACCTGTGCAAACCGGGGTTTCCCTTGTGACTTACGCCCTGCGACGATCACTGACCATTCTGTCCGACGAGCGGACATCGTATCACCTCCGACAATGCTGACAAGCCGGTTTGGCAGCCTTCACCTTCGCTCCAAGATCGGATTCCTTACCACGGAGAGGATCCCGCGTGATCAAAAACCTCCTCCTTAATGAATTGCCTCGGGTAGCCTTGCGGCGAAGAAGATCCCCTGCCTTGGAAGCGAAGAGCTACCTCAATCCAGCTGTCCACTATTCCTCCATCTGGTCATTCAGCGGGCGCTGGTTGCGGAGAAGGGTTTTTACTTTACGGGGGACGGGGCGGGTGTTTCGGCGACCGGGAAAGCGGCGAGACTGCGGACGGCTTCAGTAGCTCAGCAGGACGGCTATGTCGGCGCGCGAGTTTTCCGAACTCGTGGCGTTGACGGGGTCGGGATTCAATTGCCAACCATAATCGAAGCGAACGGTGAACCAAGGGTTGATGACGTAGCGGAATCCAACGCCGACGGATGAGAGTTCGACGTTGGGGTCTTCGTTGGACAGATGGTACAGCAGGTGCGTCGTGCCGTAATCCCAGAAGCAGAGGAATTGTAATTGGTCGGGGTATTGGGACGCGGGAGGTTTCTCGCCGGGCGCGCCGGGCGTGCCGGGCGCGGCGGTCGCCGGCGGCGTGGTCAGATGCAGGGGCAAAAACCGCAGGAGGCTCGTGGGCGGCGTGCGCAATTCGTTGGAGAGGATCCATCCCTGGTCGCCGTTGGCAGTGCGTTCCTCATAGCCGCGGACGGTGTCGTAGCCGCCGACACCGAGCATTTCACTGGGAGGCAATCGGTCCGTGGCGAGCTGGCCGGCAAGCTTGATGTCCCATGAAAAGTCGTGCGGCAATCGGGCGACGCGCTCGATGCTGCCGCGGAGGTAGAAATAGTCGGCGGAGACGTCCGGCCGCAAGCGACCCAACATTCTCTCCGTGTTGTCCCGGTCGATGTCGCCGGGGCTGTAATAGCCTTCGACATCGAGGGAGGTTTGGCCGTAGGGGTCGCGGCGCAGGGCGTTGTAGGTTGCGACGAACTGCGCGACGTCGGGCGAGGATTTCGTGATGGTGTCGCCGCCAAAGAGAAGGTTGTTGTCGCTGACCTTGAAATCGAAGCCGAGAGCGAAGTCATGATGAACATACTGGTTCGGGCTCGGGAGGGGGACATCGTAGCGCATGCTGATCTGGTAGCTCGAGCCGTGCTGGCCGAATTGGTTGAAGTTCGTGGACGCGGCGCCGAGATCGGAGCGCGCATCGACGTAGGAGCCGAAGAAGATCAGGTCGTGACGCCACGGGAGCGGAATCAAATAGCTGGCGGAATGCGCTTGCACGAAATCGAAACCGGGATCGGTCATGTATTGGTAGTTCAGTTGATGATCGAGGCCGAAGGCGTTGCCCCAATTGAAGCCGGCGAGGAGGCGATCTTCGCCGGTCAATTTGGTGCCGCTGTTTTCGTAGCCCGTGTAGAGGCGCAGGGGGAACGCCTCCTGGGATTGGAGGACAACGTCTGATTGGCCGATTTGCGCGCCCTGTTTGAATTGGGCGTCGACCTGTCGGAAGGGGTTGTGGTTGATGCGATTGAGGTCATCGAGGAGTTTCTGGGAGTCGATGGGGTCACCCGGGCGGAGGCGCACCTCGTCGATGATCAACTGGTCGCGGAACCACTTGTGGCCGGTGGTTTGGACGGTGACGGCGCCGGCTTTGCCCTCGAGGAACCAGAGCTGGATGACGCCGTTCTCGATGGTTTGCTCGGGGAGGATGACGTCGACGACGGGACGGTTTTGGGAGCGGCAGTAGAGGATAATGTCGCGCTGGAGGTCGCGGACGCCCTGGACGGTGAGCGGCTCATGGAGATAGGGCTGGACGACTGACTGGAAATCGGGGCCGCCGAGAAGGGGGATGCCGTGGACTTCGCAGCCCGTGACCGCAGGCGCGCCGGAGGGTTGGATCTGGTCCTTGGTGCTGACGATGATAACGCCAAGGAGTTTCGGCGTGATGATGGTTTTGCCGGCGTCG
>JBEKYJ010000059.1:0-19200 GCA_049511095.1 Verrucomicrobiia bacterium | reverse complement strand
AACGATCACATCTGTCTGCTCCGCTTCGAGCAACGCCAACTCGAACGGGCACAGACTGGTGCCGCGTCCCGCCTCCATCATCGCTTCGGGTGTGATCAGTCGTTGCGCCAGTAACCGGTTGGCGACCCCTGTCGCCTCCAGCTTCGCCGGGAAGTCGCGCAAGTGCGGGCAAAACTCCTCGCGACAGGCGTACACATCGTTGATGCACATGTTCTCGCGCGCGCGAAAGAAGACCGCGCTCGGATGCGCCGCTCCCGGCAGACCCATGCGCCGTAGCGTCTCCAGGACAATTTGCTGCTGGGTGTTTTTTGCGGTGACGAAGAACACGCGTTTGTCATGCGCGAGCGCGTACTGCAGCACGGGATAAAGCGCCGCGGTCGTCTTCCCCACGCCGGCGGGGGCGGAAACAAGAAGATGACGGCCTTCCTTCAGCGCGCGCTCGACTGCCGCGATCATCTCGTCCTGATGCGGACGGGGTTTATCGTGTGGAAATCGGATCGTCACCGACTGTGCTCGTCGGTGTTCCTGACGCCGCTGCTCCTCCTGGGCGTGCCCGATCAACACGCGCACACGCTCCGCGATCAACCGCTCACAGTCGTCAAACGGGCCCCGGATCTCGATGTCACGGGTCGTCCCGTCCGCCACGTTTACAAACACGAGGCGGCCGAGCGTGTGTTTTTGCTCCTGTTCGAGGAAGAAACAATAGAGCCGGAGTTGCTCGACATAGTGCGGATACGATTTCTCATCGAGCGCGGCAAACACCAGCGGCGGCACAACCACGGACTTGATTTCCTCGATGACGTACGAGCCGCCGTTGAGCGGCGGGTGGACGCCGTCGATCCGTCCCTGGATCGTCACGTGGAAATCATCCACGACGGTCTTATAGCGCACCGCGATCTCGCGCGCGTAGCCCTCATACAGACCAGCCTGCGTGCGCTGGTGATTCACATGCGCCTCGCGCCCGAGCGCCAGGCGTGTCCAGACACTCAATCCGCCGATGCGACCCATGCCCACAAGCGGTTGCGCGACCAGATCACCGACCCCCAGCGAGATCGTCTTCTTCGCCAAATGGATTTTGACAGCCATCCAAACGAGAGAATACAGTAGCCGGGATTCAGAATCCAGAATGAGACGACTCCTTCCAATCCTTATCGCCATTTTCCTGACTTCCTGGGGTTGGCTTACAGATACGGGTGCGGAGGACTTGCCTACGTTTGACGACTTCCGCCGTGTCGACCGCCAACGGCGAATGTCGGGCCAGTTCCAGACCGCGGAACTGCTGAAAATCACCCAAATCAATCCTGGCTTGATTCAGAAGACGGCGCAACAGGCGACCAACGAGTATCAGGTCGTGTGGGGCGCGGCGGAATTGAGCGGCAACTGGCAAATCAAACGCAACCTCTTCGAGTCGGCGTTGACGGCCAGCCGCACAAACCTGGAAGTCGCACTGCGGTACGCCTGCGCCGCCGCGGAGAATCACGATTCCGAGACCGCCTTGCCGCTGTTGCGCATCGTCGAGAAGGAGGACTCCGCCAACATCGTGCCGTGGTTCGTCGAAATGGAGTTGCGGCAGGCGCAGAAGAAAGGATTGGCAGACCTGAGGCTGCCGCCTTCGTGGGCGATCCGTTACCGGGATTATGCGGCCAATGCAGCGCGGGCGCGGATTCGCGCGCTCGAGGCCGCCGGTTACTCCGCCTATGCTGCGCGACGGCTTGGATTCACGCCCGACACGCCCGTGCTGGCAATGGCCCGCGCGTGTACCGAGAAGCCAATCGAGAAGACGGCCACGCCATTGCTGTCGACAATGGCGCGCGCGATGCAGGACCGACCGGTCTACCTGGTGACAGAACTGGTCGGGCAAAGCTTGGAGCGCGCGACGACCGCGGCGGGCGCGGATGAGTCGACGAATGCCGTGGCATCAGTCCGGTCTGTCGAACTGGATCGACGCCGTGACTACATCCGGGCGCTGCTGTCCGCGATGGAACACAACATCGTGGACATCGCCACGGAGTCGGAGATGGTCCAGTATTTCGACAACGTCCTCTCGCTGGGTGAGGACGTCGCCATGCACCGCCTTGCTCAAACAGTGCGCGGAGGCCATCCGTTGCCATGACCACGACCACGCGAACCCGCGAAACCCGGGCGGGCCGGCACTCCTTCGCGGCCACGCGATGGACCGTGGTGGCGGCGGCGGGTCGGAACGAATCACCGCAGGCGGACCAAGCGCTTGAACAGTTGTGTCAACTCTACTGGTATCCGCTCTACGCCTACGTTCGACGGTCCGGGTACGATTCGCATGAAGCGGAAGACTTGACGCAGGAATTCTTTGCACGGTTGCTGGCAAAGAACTACCTGGCAGACGCGGATCGCGAGAAAGGAAGGTTCCGCTCGTTCCTGTTGGCGTCGCTGAAACATTTCCTCGCCAACGAGTGGGACCGGAGAAACGCGCAGAAGCGCGACGGTCGCCACCCGCACATCTCGTTGGACGCTCAGGCCGCCGAGACCCGCTATCGGTCGGAGCCCGCGCACGAGTTGAGCGCCGACAAGGTTCTCGATCGGGAATGGGCGGTCACGCTGCTCGAACAGGTTCTCGGACGACTGGATGCGGAGTACGCTTCCGCAGGGAAAACCGAGCAGTTCAATCAATTCAAGCCGTACCTGATCGCCGGGAGTGACGCGATTCCTTATGCCGCTGTTGCGGCGAAGCTGGGCACGACGGAAGGCGCGGTGAAAGTGACTGTGCATCGGATGCGGCGTCGCTACCGCAAGCTGCTCCGCGAGGAAATCGCCCATACCGTCGCCAGCCCCGCCGAGATCGACGGAGAAATCCGCCACCTGTTCGCGGCGTTCCAGTAGGGATATGCGTCGTGGGACAACAAGCCACTCTGCTTGGCGCCCGGAATTATTCCGCAGGATTCTGTCCTGGCGAGCGTGTATCAGAGTAGAAGCCAACAACAGAAAGGGAACCGTGAAACGAAGGATCGTCATTCTCTTGGCATTCTTGCTTGCTGCCAGTCGCCTCATCGCTGCCGAGCCACCCGGCACTCCTCCAGGAATAGTGCAAAACTCAGCCGCGGCAGAATCGCAGAAGCCTGAGTTGCCGAAGTTCGATCTCGATTTCCCCGGCGGAACACCCGACAAACTCGTGCAGTCGATCAGCAAGGCTTCCGGGCATCCGCTGAATGCCATCATCCCCAAGGAGAAGGGCGCGGATGTAATGTTACCGCCGCTGAAACTGCGACACGTAGATGCGGCACAGGTATTTGGAGTATTGAGCGCCGCGAGTCACAGGACAGTCCCTGTTCGTAATGGCGGCGGCGGCTATTCGGTTCAGGATTCCTCATACGGCTTTCAGTGTGAGAGTAAGCCGGATCAAGACTCGGTCTGGTATTTCTATAATACGCGACTCTCAGAGCCACCACCGGCCAACTGGATCCGGTTTTACCAACTGAATCCATACTTGGAGGCGTATTCGGTCGAGAGCATCACCACCGCCATTGAGACCGGCTGGAAAATGCTGGGGATAGCAACTCCACCGAAACTGAGTTTTCACAAAGATACGGGATTGCTGATTGCGGTCGGGGAACCGGATGGACTCCGCGTCATTGACGATATGTTGAAGAATTTGCCGCTCAAGAAGCCAAATTCTACGCCCAAGACGCCGGGTGCCAATCCCCAATGAAACAATGGCCACAAATGCGACCTCCGCTTCGCTTGGCGCGCCGGTTCTGATACGCTATGCGCTTATGTCCGGGGAACAGCCGCCATTGGCCTCTGACATCGCGGCCTTGACGGCCCGGATGGCTCGAGGCGAGGAGGAAGCGTTTCGCGCGTTCCAAGCGGCCTATTTCCCCCGCCTGCTGCGGTACCTGTTTGTGATGACCCGCGGGGAGGAAGAAGCGGCCCGGGAAGCTCTCCAGTTGACCTTGTTACGGGTGGCCCGGCATGTCCGTCGATTCGATTCGGAAGCGGCCTTCTGGAGTTGGTTGACGGTGCTGGCCCGTAGCGCCGTGGTGGACGAAGCGCGCAAACGGAAGCGGCGAGCGTCGCTGTTGCACCGGTTCTTCCAGTGGCAGCAGGTCGACAACCAACCAACCGATCACGAAGCCCGGGGGCGGTTGTTGGCTTTGTTGGAACGAAGCGTCGGCGATTTGTCCATGGAGGACCGCGCGCTGGTGGAGCGAAAGTATTTCGACGGAGAATCCGTGCGGGAAATCGCCGGCAGTTTGAACGTCACCGAGCAGGCGGTCGAGTCGCGTTTGGTACGAGTGCGTCGCCGTTTGAAAGAGTTGCTGGCAGCACGACTGAAAGATGAAGCCTCCTAGGAAAACCGAACAACTCATGGACGAGATTCTGGCGGACGCCGCCTCCGGCGACTTCGCCGAATCCGTGCTGCGACAAATGTTGCGCCAGGCGCGGCGCCGACAGCGCGTCCGCCAATTGCGGCAGGTACTGCTCGTGGCGGCCGTGTTGTCCGCGCTCCACCTATGGCTGCGGCAGCCCCAAACGCCAAAGCTTGCTCGGACTGCGAAAGAGGTTTCGCCGGCAGCGGAGCCGCGGGCTTTCGACCTTGTGATGACCCAACCATTGCAGGCAGATATGATAGTCAACACGCAAACCGGGCTGGTGGCAATCGTGACCGCCACTTGGCCGTCAACCCTTGCGCTGGTCTCCACGCGTTCAGCGGATCAATTGTTTCGGGAATTGGACGACGACCAAATGTTGGCGTTGCTGAAAGATCAACCCGTGGCTCTGGTTCGATACGGGCCGCATGAAGCCACGCTCGTGATGCCGGAAAAGCTCTTGCACGAAGGGTTTCAGGTGGAATAATCCGGCCGCAGAATTTTCCTGCCCCTTGCTTGCGTTCGGCCACTGGTGCATGAGCAACCGATCAGGGGAAATCGTGTCGGATTCCTGCCGTCGGTGGCGATATACTCAATGGAACATGGAAACCGACGACCGGAATCTGCTGCGCCAGTATGCCGAGCGGCACTCGCAAGAGGCCTTTACCGCGTTGGTCACCCGAGCAACGAGCCGCGTTTGACAAGCTGATGCTTCACGATTCCAATTCAAAGTGATCGACGCGACCGTCCCGCCTGCCAAGGGCTGCAACTCGGTTGAACCTTTTCTCGCCCTCGGCATTCTACTGGGTGTAAATGCTGGTAGTGACTGAACGCGAACAACTGCCCGTGGCGGAAGCCCGGGCCGGCAACGTCGAAGCGTGGGAGTCGCTTTTCCGGCGCTACCGACTGCCTTTGTATGTATACGTCTTCGAACTGGTGCGCGACGAACAAGCGAGCCTCGACCTCGTGCAGGAGACGTTCATCAATGCCTTCCGCTACCTCGGCACGCTACGGGACGATGAGAAATTCGGCGGATGGCTGTTCAGCATCGCCCACCAGAAATGCCTCCAGCAATGGCGTCGGCAGAGCCGGCAAGCGGAGTTGCAGGAGGAATTGGCGAACGCACCGACCGCGGACGACGACAATCCGCTCGACTTGCTCATTCGCGAGGAGCAGGAGGCCGAATTCATGAAACTTTTGCCGCGACTGCCCCTGGCCCAGCGGTCGGCACTGTTGCTGCACTTTGTCGAAGGTTTTTCGCTGGAAGAAATCGCCCGCATTACCGACACAGAAGTGGGTACGGTGAAGTCCCGCCTGCATTACGCCAAGCGGGCATTGAGGAAACTGCTGGAGACGCGACCATGATGAAAACACCCCGTGAGATTCTTTTGAAACGGCATCGGTCGGTCGATCCGAAGCTGGAACGTATGTGGCTTAAGGCACTTGCACCGGAGCTGCGGTCGGAAGGAACGCCCGCTCGCAAGAATGTGTTTTTTGCGATTGGCTGGACACTGTGGCGCGAATTAATCCGGCCGAGCCGGCGAATCTGGGCGGGCTTGGCGTGTGCGTGGGTGGTGATCGTTGCGTTGAATCTGGCTTCTTTTGAGCCGGCGCCGCGAGTCGCGAGCAAAGCCGAGCCGCGATCGCGCGACGAGATGCAAGCGCTCATCGAACAGCGGCGCATGTTGGCCCAGATGATCGGGCCGGTGCCGGCACCGGAAAGCACACGCACATTGATTCCACCAAGTCCACGGAGCGACCGTCTTGTCGAGGTTTCAACTGTATGAAGCGTTTTTTTCGATGGTTGTTCAGTTGGCGAACCGCCCGGCGGGCGCTGATCTGTGTTGCCGTGCTCGCCACGCTGGCCGGGCTGTTCCGTGCCGAAGAAAACTGGCGCGGCAAGCACGCTTGGAACAAATACCGTCAGGAACTGGAATCGCGCGGTGAGCAGCTTGACTTCAAGGCGTTCATCCCCAAACCAATTCCCGACGATCAAAACTTCGCCGCCACGCCGCTTATTAAATCGTGGTTTACCGAGAGGACCAATTACAACGCTCGATGGAACGACAGCTATTCGCGGGCCGAGAATATAGTGAAAGCCGACAAAGATCATCGGGGCATCACGGACCTCGTGGCTTGGGGCAGGGTGTTTGCGAGCACGAACGCAAATGGAAAAGTGGAATCAGGCCCGCTCGATATGGCATCTCGTGCAAAGGCAGTACCGTCGACTCTCGAAGCGCTGAAAACGAATGAAGCAGTTTTTGCCGCACTCCGCGCCGCCAGCCTACGTCCGAATTCGCGATACCCGGTACAGTACAATCTGGAAGATCCTTGGGGAATCCTGCTGCCGCATCTTGGGAACCTGAGACAGGTTTGCCGGCGGCTCGATCTCAAGGCGTGCGCCGAACTGGCGGCCGGCCAGAGCGGGAACGCCTTGGAGGACGTAAAGTTGATGCTTTACCTGACCGATTCAGTGAAAGAAGAACCGTTCTTGATTTCTTATCTGGTTCGCATCGCCTGCCTGCAAATCGCAGTTCAGCCGATCTGGGAGGGCTTGGCCGAACATCGTTGGTCCGATGCGCAACTCCAAGAACTTCAAACGCGCCTCCCACCATGCGATTTCGTGGCCGACTTGAAACAGCCCCTCGACAGCGAGCAAGCGGCGGGGATTCTGACGGTTGACCTCCTCCTGAAGGGGAAATACCACATTGCTCAACTGGCCAACAGTGTCGAACCGCGCGTGACGATCAATGAGGTCGCCTTTCGTGTCATTCCGCGCGGATGGTATTATCAGGAGCAACTTACTTATTGCGCGCTTCATCAGGAACAGGTCAAAGGAACATTCGATGCAACTAGGAAACGAGTTTCGCCGAGCCAAGTCGCGCTCAACGCCGGCGAGCTCAATCGAGAGCTTTCTGAAGGTCGTCTGGAATCTGTTGGCGCAATCCTGCACCATCATGTCATGGCCGGTTTGCTGTTGCCCGCGCTCCAAAGAATCACTCTGAAGGCGGCCATCGCACAAACCGTGTCTGATCAGGCCGCGCTGGCTTGCGCTCTGGAGCGATACCGGCTGGCCAATGGTCAATTCCCTGAAACGCTCGGCGCGCTTGTGCCGCGATTCATTTCCCCGATGCCACACGACGTGATCACCGGTGAGCCCTACAAATATCGGCGCATGGATGATGGACAATTCGTGCTTTATTCCGTCGGCTGGAATGAAAAGGACGATGGTGGCGTGCCCGGCAAGACGTTGTTCGACGAAAAAGAGGGCGACTGGGTGTGGCAGTATCCGGCCCGGTAGTGAGGCCAGCAGTTATTTCCGCACAGCCAGCAGGATCACTTTACGGAGACGCTGACCTCGATGGGGGATGCCAAGCCTTGGGAGAACTGGTCCACGTAGCTCTTCCAGGCATCGTAGCCGGGGAATTGCCCGCTCTTGTTCCAGAAGAACCCGGCCCAGTAAGACACCGAGTTGTCCGCGCCGGCCTTCACCAGCAGCAGGTTGTTCTGCCGGTCCTCGGCCTCTTTCTGGAGTGCTTTCGGATCAACAATGAGCGCGATTCCCTGCATGCCTTGGTTCTTTTCCATCGGTTCCCAGATGCACAATGAACCTCGCTCCGCGTTGAAGTCTTTCTTGGCATCGGCAACTTTCTTGATGCCGATCCCACAGACGAGAGATTTGCTATCGCCCTGCGGCTTATAGAAACTTTGGAAATGATCAAGGTTGCCCCCCGCGTCCAGCGTGATGCGCTTGACCTCGGCCACCTTGGCCCCGTTCACGTCGAACGGTTCATAATCCAACTCGAACACCACGCGAATCGGGCCATCCGCCAGCACGCGGGAGTTCACGAAGTTTCTGGACACCCAGAGCTTATCGGCGGCCCACAACCCATTTCCGCCGCAGCCGCGCGTCGCGCCCGCGGAATAGTCATCCAGCCCCTCGCCGTGGTCGACGTGGTAGTCGGCCGCCATGTACCAGCCGTCGATGACCATATACGGCACGCGCTTCGACCAGACGTCCACGGAGCTGCTGGTCAACGGTTCTCCGGCCCACGTCTCCAGCGCCTTGCCGTACATCCGATGCGCAATCCGATCGTTCTCCCATGCGAAATCATCGAATCGTTCACGCACGAAACGTCCATAGGCCTTGAACTGGTCCTTCGTGTAGACCTGCTTGGCGCCCGTCGACACTGTGAACGTCTTCGTTTCCCCCGGACCGAAATCGGACTGGAAGATCACGATGTCCGGCGTGTGATAGGCATCGAAATCCGTGTCCACTGCCTGGCACAACACCTCCTTACCCCCGTCGTCCTTGACGTGGATTTTGTTAAGGTCCTTTTCGCCAAGTGGCGCCAGTTGGCTGGCGGACAGTTCGATGGTCTGATGAAGCCGCGCCACCTGCAATTTGTTGGCCGTCTTGACAGTGAGTTGTCCGTCGGCTGCCAGGCAAAGTCGGGGCAGCGCTGCAAGCAAGAGGGTTGTCAGTAACTTTCCAATCTTCGTCATGGTAGAGGGCTCCCTTCTCGGCTGAAGTCTCTTCACTCGTATTCTTTTGGAAGCGCCGCGTCAAGCATGCGTTCTAGCCGCGGCTCACGCGGCCCAGCGCAGTTTCACCGATGTAAAACATGCTTGACATATGACAAGGATGCTTTACAGTGTCTCGCATGAATACCAAACCAAACCTTCCTGAAGAAATCATGTTCGGCAGGCATTATTCTATTCAGGCGAACATAAAAGCGAACGCATGGGCATTCGCAGCGATGCTCTTGTCATGGGCGGGCGACCTGCTGCTCTTGCTGCGTGAAGATTGGGACGTTGCACAACGGGCAATTATCGTCGTGGTGCCATTGCTCATCAGCCTGCTTTGGGCGCGAAGCTTTGCGCGATGGATACGCGGTATGGACGAAATGCATCGACGGATAACGCTTGAAGCGTGTCTCTTTGCGACCAGTGCGACTCTCTTTGTCGTTACGGCCTGGCATCTCCTGGATAAGTCGGGCGTTTTTCAAGCCGGTTCCGAAATGACCAAACTGCGCCTTGACTCGCATTTCCACACAGCCAGTTTTCCGCTTTCGCTGGTGCTTGGTTTCTACTTACTCGG
Source organism: Verrucomicrobiia bacterium (assembly GCA_049511095.1). Taxonomy (GTDB): domain Bacteria; phylum Verrucomicrobiota; class Verrucomicrobiia; order Palsa-1439; family Palsa-1439; genus Palsa-1439. Next base: position 9,756 of record JBEKYJ010000059.1, on the reverse strand, counting down.
CTACGCCATGCTCAACCGCCGCTACCAATGAAGAACAAACTACGCGAATTGCGCGCGGCCAGGGAATGGTCGCAGTCCGATCTGGCCGAGAAGTTGGGCGTCTCACGCCAGACCGTGAACGCCATCGAGACCGAGCGGTATGACCCCAGCTTGCCGCTGGCCTTCAAAATTGCTCAATTGTTCAAGATGCCGATCGAAGGGATTTTTGAGGAATAATCCATGAACTCACCTTTCCTTGTCACCTTTTCGGCTCGGGAGGCCACGTATTGGGTGATATGATAACCAGCAAGCGAATGTCCGCCCAAGCCCACACCGATACTGAACTTGTGGCCGAAACCCTCTCCGGCAACCGCGACGCCTTTGCGCAGATTGTCGAGCGGTATCAATCGCTCATTTGCGCGCTGACCTACAGCGCCTACGGCAATCTGCAGGCCAGTGAAGATCTGGCGCAGGTGACGTTCATCACCGCCTGGTGCGAACTGCGCAAACTCAAAGAACCAGCCAAACTCAAGTCGTGGCTCTGCGGCATTGCCCGCAACGTGACCAATAATTCATTTCGTCAGGACAAGCGCACGCCGACGGCCCACGCCGAAGCCTTGGATGAGGTTGCCAATACTTCAGCCGAGGCGCCGACCCCCTGCGAACGCGCTATTACGAAGGAGGAAGAAGCGATTCTGTGGCGCTCGCTCAGTGAATTGCCGCTGACCTATCGGGAGCCGCTGGTGCTGTTCTACCGCCACCACCAATCCATCACGGAGGTCGCCAGCGCGCTCGACGTTTCAGAGGAGGTCGTACGTCAACGTTTGTCGCGGGGGCGAACCATGCTAACCGAGCAGGTCACCGCGTTCGTGGAAGGCGCCTTGCAACGGACGGCGCCGGGTGAGGCATTTTCAGGCGCGGTGCTCGCGGCGCTGCCGTTGGCAGCCGGCCCGGCGGCTGCGGCAGGTGCGGGCGTGGGAGCAAAAGGCACGGCGGCTGCCAAGTCGGGTTTTCTTGCCGCGTGGGTGGCGCCGTTTATTGGAATCCTTGCCGGCATCGTGGCTCAATGGCTGATCATCTGCGCCAGCACGACCGACCGCAAACTGCGCGTCAAAAAGCTTGTACAACTCATCGTTGGTTGGATTCTCCTGATCGGAGTTGCCATCGCCGGGCCGAATGCCGTGTTTTCCCTTAGGCACCGCTTTGATTGGAGTGGCCGGACGCTTTTTGTCGCGATGGCGGGCTTTTGGTGGTTCTACACCATGGTCCTGCAAACGTGGTCCATCATGGGTTTTCGACATATTCTGGGTATCAGCCAACAAAGCGGGAAGGCCGGCACAATTCCCCGGCCCGCCCTGGCGCCGATGAAACCGGGCACACTCGCGGTGGTGGTGGCCGGCGCGCATCTGATGCTCTTTTCGTGGTTGGTTCGGCTGGCGTGGCGCGCCGATGACCGGATGGCGGCCGGAATCATCGCGGGAATGATGGTGGTGCTGGGCATTGCGGCTTTCTTCAATACTCGAGGCCGGACCGGAGCAGCCCTCGCCGGGGTTACCACCGGTCATATGGCTGTGTGTGGCGCGCTGATGCTGGTGACGTTGAACCTGCGGTTGGACGTGTGGGTGGCGTCCGCGTACGGAGTCACCGTTGCCGAAGCGCACCGTCTACAACCCGTGTGGATTGTTCCATTGCTCACAGTGGCTTTCCTCATCTGGAGCGGAGTGGTCTTGGCCCTGACCAAACCAAAACCCCGCCCCTAGGCGTTCTGCCGGCGGGCGCGTGACCAAGTGTCGGTCGGAATCATTACCGGGACGATGGTAGGGCTGCGACGTTAGGCATTACTTCACTTCAGACCAACCGTAGAATGCGGAGCTACCGCGAAGCGGCTCGTTTTCCTTGTCACCTTTTCGTAGGCTCGTCGTCATATCCGGTGACATGAGAACGAATCCGACACCCGAGACACTGAACGACGCGGGTCTGGTCGAGCTTTCACGTACTGGCGACCGCGACGCGTTTGCGCGGATTATCGAGCGATATCAGTCGCTGATCTGCGCGTTGACTTACAGCGCCAGTGGCAACCTGCAAGCCAGCGAAGACCTCGCGCAGGTGACGTTTATCACTGCCTGGTGTCAATTGGCCAATCTCCGGGAGCCAGCCAAGCTCAAGTCATGGCTGTGCCGGATCGCGCGGAACGCAACCGTTGATTCTTTCCGCCAGCAACAACGCACTCCCACCGCCAACGCGGAAACGTTGGATGCAACCGCCGCCATCCCGGCCGATGCGCCCACGCCGCGCGACCAGGCCATTAGCAGGGAAGAGGAAGCAATCCTGTGGCGATCTCTGGGTGAATTGCCGCCGACGTATCGGGAACCGCTGGTATTGTTTTATCGCCAGCATCAATCCGTCGCCGAGGTCGCCGACGCGCTGGAGATGACGCAGGATGTCGTGCGTCAGCGCCTGTCGAGAGGGCGTGCGATGTTGACCGCACAGGTCACCGCGTTCGTGGAAGGCGCCTTGCAGCAGACAACGCCCGGCAAAGCGTTCACGCTGGGCGTGCTGGCGGCGTTGCCACTGACGGCCACTTCGGCAAAGGCAGCGGTTGTGGGTGCGGCGGCAGCCAAGGGAAGCGCGACCGCCAAGGCAGCCGGCATGATCGGCCTCGTGAATGTAATTCTGGGTCCAATCGTGGGAGTGTTGGGCACCTGGCTCGGGTACAAGACGAGCGTGGATGGTGCGCAGTCGGAGCAGGAACGCGCATTTGTGACCAGATTCTACCGCATCCTTACAGGGTGCATCGTGGGCTTCATCCTGGTGGTTTTGGCAATTAGCACGTTGGGATCACCGCTGGCGTTTTCACACGCGAGGCTGTGGGTCGGATCGTTGATCGCGGTCTCCGTTCTCTACATTTTCTCCGTCATGGGCCTGGTGTTGTGGTCGTGGAAGCATATTCGTGCCCTTCGCAAGGCAGAGGTCGGAGGCGACCGCGCACCGATGCAGGGCACCGCTGCGAGATTGGGACTGACTGCCTTTGAGTATCGGAGCAAACTCAGCGTGCTGGGCTTGCCGCTCGTTCACATCCGTCTTCGCGCCGGGTCGGATCGCAGGCCGGTGAAGGCCTGGATCGCAGCGGGTGACGCGGCCTTCGGCTTGATCTTCGCCTTCGGCGGACTGGCGATCGCTCCCATCAGTTGCGGCGGCTGCTCCATCGGGCTGCTGGCCTTTGGCGGTTCCGCTGTGGGACTCCTGACTTTTGGTGGATTCAGCCTCGGCATGTGGGCAATGGGCGGACAGGCGATTGGTTTGCTGGCCTTTGGCGGTTGCGCAATCGGCTGGTCGGCGGCCGAGGGCGGTGCTGCGGTTGCCCGCGATTATGCGCTGGGCGGGATTGCCCTGGCCAACCAGGCCAACAACGCTGTGGCGGCGGCGTTTATCCACAATCACAGTTTCTTTCAAAACGCCGAGGCAGCCATGCACTATTTCTTCTGGCTCAACCTGCTCTGGATCGTCCCTCTCGTGGTTTGGTGGCGCATGGTGGCGCGTCGCGCCAAGCAGTTGTCCAGTACCCCGTGATGTTCACCATCGTTTGCCTGCGCAAAGAGTCGAACCGCAAAATCTCCGGAATCAATCTGAAAGACAACCTCACAAGAGGAAAAAGAATATGAAGAAACTCATGTTGGCATTGATGGGCGTCAGCTTGGCGGCAACCGCCGCAGTCGTGATGATCAAATGGCAAAGCAATGCGCCGCCTCCCGCGGCAGCAGCGGTTCAACCTGCCGAAGCTCCGGCGCCGAGTGTGAAGCCTCCTTCGAGAATTCCAGTAGCGAAAGCGAACGCTCCTGAGCCAACGGAGGAACATCACAACGTCCCGGAATCGGCGGTCGAATTCACGCAAGTCTCCAATGTCGCGCCGCCTCCCCCCATGGCGACCCCGGCTGAGTCGGCAGCCAAGCCCGCTGTCACCGCGACCTTCAGTCAGCCGCTGCAAACGCTGGTCTCGCCGCAGGCCAGCTACGCGCAGAAGCAGGCGGCATGGAAGCAACTGCAGGACACCCATCAATTGGATCAGGCAATCACGGACCTGGAGCAAGCCGCCAAAGCCGAGCCATCGATTGCCGAATACCCCGCCGTATTGGGCCAGGCGTATGTGCAGAAGCTAATAGCGACTCAAGACGTTCGCGAGAAGGTCACGCTGGCGATGAAAGCCGACCTGAGCTTCGACCAGGCCTTGAACCTTGACCAGTCCAACTGGGAGGCGCGCTTCTGGAAAGCCTCGTCCTTGTCTTACTGGCCGGCGGAGTTGAACAAATCAGAGGAGGTCATGCAAAACCTCGTCACCTTGGTCGAGCAACAAGAGGCCCAATCGCCGCAGCCGTATTTTGCGCAGACCTACGTGCTGCTGGGGGAGCAATACCAAAAGGCCGGTTCCGCCGACGATGCCAGACAAATCTGGCAGCGCGGCGCGAGGTTGTTTCCAGATAACAACACGCTGCGGGAAAAACTGGCGGGCCTGCCGTGACCTCGGTTGACGCGCGCGACCTGCTCTGGTGAATCACCGCTGCCCGTGCGTGAGTTTGGTTCATTGTCACCTCTTGCGGCTTTCCCGGTACTTATGCGGTGATATGATGACGACCGGGAAGATGTCTACGGCAGGAGAAAACGACGCGCAACTGGTGGAATGGAGTCTCACGGGCGACCGCGATGCGTTCGGGCGAATCGTTGAGCGGTATCAATCACTGGTCTGCTCGATTACCTATGCGGCGACCGGCAGCTTGAGCCTGAGCGAGGATCTCGCCCAGGAAACCTTCGTCACCGCGTGGAAACAACTTTCGGACTTGCGTGAGCCGTCGAAACTGCGGGCTTGGTTGTGCGGCATCACCCGCTTCCTGATCGGCAAAGAACTCCGACGACAGGGCCACGAACCGGTTCACGCTGCCGAGCCACTGGATGCGGTTCAGGAACCGCCGGCACCGGAGCCGTCTCCATCCGCACAGGCCATCAGCCGCGAGGAAGAAGCGATTCTCTGGCGCGCGCTGAAACAAATGCCCGCCACGTACCGCGAACCGCTGATCCTGTTCTATCGCGAACACCAATCGGTCGCGCGCGTTGCGGAAGAATTGGAGTTGAGCGAGGACGCGGTGAAGCAACGGCTCTCGCGCGGACGCGCGATGTTGACCGAGCAGGTCACCGCGTTCGTGGAAGGTGCACTGCAGCAGACAACGCCGGGCAGAGCGTTCACGCTCGGCGTGCTGGCGGCGCTGCCGGTGTGGACGACTTCAGCCAAAGCGGCCGCCGTCGGCGCCGCGGCGGCCAAAGGCAGTGGTGCGGCCAAGGCGGCAGCAGCAACGGGTTTGACCGGCGCGATTCTCGGACCAATCGTTGGCGTCCTCGGTGCCTGGCTCGGCACAAAGGCGGGCATCGAACTCACCGAATCGCTACGCGAGCGACAGTTCATGATCAAGGTCGCGCGAATCATTTGGACGGGTGCGGGTCTCTTCTGTCTGGTGTCTTTCGCTCTCAACTTCATCATGCGCCGTTGGGTGAAAACACATCCAGTCTTTATCACCGCGGCAGTGATCGCCTGGGGGCTGAGCTACGTCATTGCTCTGTTGATGTTCATCCTTTGGATGAATCGGACCCAGAGTCGCATCCGGCGTGAAGAGGCGGCCAAACTGCCACCGGGAACACTTCCTCAAACCAGGGCAAAGTTTTTCCAGCCGTTCGAGTACCGCAGCCGGTGGACGTTGTTCGGCCTTCCGCTCATTCACATCGTTTTGGGGTGCAAGCAGGATGGCAAGGACCTGCCGGCTAAAGGATGGATTGCGGTTGGCGGCTTTGCCTATGGCGTTCTGTTCGCTTTTGGCGGCTTGGCCGTCGGAACGGTGAGCGTCGGCGGTTGTTCCCTCGGTCTCGTCGCCATCGGGGGCGGCGCGTTGGGCTTGCTGGCCTTCGGGGGAGTGGCCCTCGGTCTTTGTGCCACGGGTGGCGCCGCCCTGGGTTATCTGGCTTACGGCGGTGGGGCGATGGGGTGGCTGGGGGCGAGCGGGGGTTCGGCAGTTGCCCACGATTTTGCCGTCGGCGGATCGGCCTTTGCTCGGCACGCCAACGATGAGGCCGCGCGGTCGTTTGTCCACAACAGCGCATTTTTCACGCATGCTTCCATGTGGATGGAGAGCGCGACCTGGTTGCTCTGGGTGCTAATGATTCTCTGGATCATTTGGCAAATGACCCGCATGCGACGAGCGGCGCGCCAACGCCGGCAAAAACAAGCGTAACCAGAGCTTGACAAGAAAGTCCGCGCTTTTCTGTAACTTTTCTGCGATTCTGCGTCTGGAACAGTAGGGGAGACAACAGCGGTTCGAACGAAGGAAGGCCATGAAGAAGAACCTGTGGATGGGTGTGTTGCTTGCTGCTGCCGTCGCGCTGGCCGCGACGGCGGTGTGGCAGAGCCGGCAAATCGCCCAGTTGAAAGAACAATTAGCGTCTGCAGCCGTAGAGAAAGCCAAGGCCCCGCCAGTTTCTGCGGCGGAGAAGCCGATCCCGGAGCCGGCGACGCCAGCCCACCCGGTTGAGCCCGTATCCGTGTCGGCACCGGAAGCTGCGCCTCCGCCCGCCGCTCCGGCGAGTGCCAGCACAACGTCCAACTATTTTGCCGGGCTGGCGGGGATGATGAAGAATCCGCAGATGAAGGAGATGGTCCGCGCCCAACAGAAGGTGATGCTTGATCGAATGTATGGTTCGCTATCCAGCTATCTGAACCTGCCCGCTGACAAACTGGATGCCCTCAAAGAGATGCTCGCGGATCGCCAGATGGCGATGGTTGATTCAGGTATGGCCATGATGGGCGGTTCCGAGTCGGACCGCAAACAAGCCGTTGAGGAGACCAAGGTCATCAAGTCGGACTACGACAAGAAGATTCAGGACCTCCTCGGGCCGCAGGATTATTCGGTCTTCCAGCAGTACGAACAGACGGCAAACGAGCGCATGTCGGTGCAGATGTTCAAGAATGCGTTGCCGGCCGACGCAGCGCTGACCGATCAACAGGAGGACAACCTGATTGCGGCGATGTACCAGAGCGCAAAGCCCTGCCAACGTCGTCATTGATGAACAATCAGAACCCCGACCCATCACAACTGACTGAAGAACGCGTTGCTGAGTTGGAGAAGCAGATGGAGCAATTGCAGCAGCGGTACGCCGACCGGGCAGCGGCCATTCTCACTCCCGCGCAGCTTGAGCAGTTCACAACATGGCAAAAGCAGTGGAGCTCCATGCAAGCGGCGGGCCTGAAAATGGCCGCGCAGATGTTCGGGAACAAAGGAGCTTCCGCGCCACCCGCCGCCAGCAAAGGTTCGTCACCCTAAGGCCGCGTCAGTTCCCCAGAATGGCGCAGGCCGATGCCCGCGTTTGTGCTCGCAAGGAGTGGGTCTGGGATTTCCTGTAACCTTTCGGCCGTTTTGCTTCTGTAACGAGTGAACGGAATGGAGTAGAAACAACCCGTTCCGCCGTGGAGAAGCTGATGAATATGTGCCTTGGTATCCTTGCGTTAGTGAGCGTCAAACAGACAGGAGCTGTCCCGGTCAAACTGTGGTTGGCGCTATCCATTCTAATGATTCTCTTGTTGCTGATCGGTCTCTACGTGTATTCGCTTGTTTGGGTTTACCGGGATGCGGAGAAGCACGGAAAGTCGGGGGTTGTCGTGATGTTGCTGGTAGCGTTTCTGTTCTGGCCTCTGGGTCTGCTGGTGTGGCTGTTGGCACGTGGCAACCCGAGGGAAGTAAGCCAACTACGGCCGGCAACGAGCGCGTCCCCGGGTAAATGTCCGCAATGCGGGAGCGTTCTGGCAGCCAATGTGCCGCAAGGACTGTGCCCGGCTTGTCTGCTGAAGGGCGGCTTGGCGACGGGTAGTGCTACTGGCCCGGAGACAGGCCAGGGCGCGCGCACGGAATATGTACCACCAACACCAGCCGAGTTGGCGCGGTATTTCCCGGAACTGGAAATCTTGGAACTGGTTGGACGAGGCGGCATGGGCGCGGTGTACAAGGCCCGCCAAAAACGGCTCGACCGGTTGGTGGCCCTGAAGATTCTACCGTTCTCAGTGAGTCGTGATCCGGCTTTTGCCGAACGATTCGCGCGCGAAGCACGGGCGCTGGCCCGGCTGACGCATCCCAACATCGTCACCGTCTACGATTCCGGCCAGACCGATGGATTGTTTTACTTTCTGATGGAGTTTGTGGACGGCATGAACCTGCGTCAGTTGCTGAACACGGCGAGGATCGCGCCGAAAGAGGCGCTCGCGATTGTGCCGCAGATCTGCGACGCGCTCCAGTACGCGCACGACAAGGGCATCGTCCATCGCGACATCAAACCCGAAAACATCCTGCTCGATAAGGGCGGCACGGTGAAGATTGCCGATTTCGGTCTGGCGAAACTCGTGGGCCTCGACACCAAAGACCAGACGATCACGGGTGCGCGCGACGTGATGGGCACGCCGCATTACATGGCGCCGGAACAGGTCGAGCATCCGCAGGACGTCGATCACCGCGCCGATATTTATTCGCTGGGCGTGGTGTTTTACCAGATGCTGACCGGTGAACTGCCCCTCGGGCGGTTTGCGCCCCCGTCGCGGAAGGTGCAGATCGACGTGCGCCTCGACGAGGTCGTCCTGCGCGCGCTGGAGAAAGAACCCGAGCTTCGTTACCAGCACGCCAGTGAGATCAAGACGCAGGTCGAGACCATCATCACCACGCCGCCCGTGAATGCCGAGGCGCTTGCTCGGGAGATTCTGGCCCGGGATCACGATTTGGACATTGGCAGTTGTCTGCGCCGGGGATGGACTTTGGTGCGAGGCGATTTTTGGCCTATTGTGGGCATCGCCGCGCTGATCTGGCTGCTGTTGCACGTGGCCCACTCCACTTTGGTGGGCATCGTATTCGGCGGTCCGCTCATGGGCGGGCTGCAATTGTATTTCCTGAGGAAGATACGGGGAGAGCCGGCGAGCGTGGAAACGTCGTTTTCCGGCTTCAGCATCGCTTTCCGGCAACTTTTCCTCGCTAACCTCGTTACCGTGACGCTTACGATAGTCGGTTTCTTGTGCCTGATATTGCCCGGCATCTATCTCTTGGTTGCATGGACGTTCGCGTTGACCTTGGTCATCGACAAGCGGCTTGATTTCTGGCAGGCGATGGAATTGAGCCGGAAAACGGTCTCCAAACATTGGTGGAAGTTCTTGGGATTTGGGATCGTTTTGGGGCTGGTCGAGCTGGCAGGGATATTGGTGTTCTGTGTTGGCTTTTTTGTCGCGCTTCCCGTCGCTTTGGCCGCGATGATGTACGCGTATGAAGACATCTTCGGCTCGGCTGGGCGCGCGGTGAACAAGCCGTTCGACAATTCGACAGCCAATTCGCCCGTGAGTAGTTCGGGTCGGCCACCGCGTTCCGGCGGTGCTTGGAGAATTGTCGTGGGTGCGATCGCCATCGGCTTGACGTTCATTTGTGCCGTGCTGGCCGCTTACCATTTCTATCCGAAGTCTTATTACATCGGCCAAGCCTATTTCCCCGGAGGAGATTCCATTGAAATCACCTCTGTCAAACGAACTGAAGAACAAATGTTGGTCAAAGGCCATTACAACCTCGTCAGTCACGACGACGCGCTGCTGGCTCTTTACTGCACTTCCACAAACGATGTCCATGGTCCCGAAGACCCGACCCAGCGGATGCAGATTTCCAGGGGACGCGGAGATTTTGAATTGTCCCGCTCCCACCTTTATCCAGGCCTTCATCA
>JBEKYJ010000058.1:0-20374 GCA_049511095.1 Verrucomicrobiia bacterium | reverse complement strand
GTCCGCCTCCCGTAAGATGCGAATCTCGTCTTCCCTCGTATACCGCTTGCCCTTCATTCTGGGTCCTTTCTCCTGGCCCCAGACTATCACCTCAAGCGGTTCGAAAAAGCGAGGCCACGTCACCGGGACCACGGTGAAATCGGAAACCTGCCAGACAACCGTCGGTTGCCAACTGCGCATTAGCAGTTGGTAGTTGCTGTACGGCAAAACAACCGAAAACGGCCGAGCTTCTCGAAAAGCCCTTTGGAGAAATGCCTACGAGCAACGATAATCCTCTGGAGGGCGTTACAATTTTATGTATACCGCTGCTGTCGAAGTAGATTCAGGGTTTGAAGGCGAGCCACGATTGGATTATAGTAACTGTTTCAATTCCGAACGATGACGCACGCACACCAATACTTTGATGAAGTCGCCCAAATTGCGGCGCGCATTGACCAGGCGACTGTTGAAAGGATCGCTGAGGGCCTCGCGCAACTGCGGGAACGGGGAGGCCGCCTGTTTCTTCTGGGAGTCGGTGGAAGCGCCGCCAATTGCAGCCACGCCGTCAACGACTTCCGCAAACTCGCCGGCATTGAGGCTTACAGCCCTTGCGATAACGTCGCTGAACTGACGGCGCGTACCAACGACGAAGGTTGGGATACGGTATTCGCCGCATGGCTGCAAACCAGTAAGGCCAACGATAAGGACGCCATCATGGTGTTGTCCGTCGGCGGTGGCAACGTGGAGAAAAACGTCAGCGTCAACCTCGTGCGGGCGCTGGATGAGGCCAGGCACCGCGGGTTGAAGATTTACGGGATCGTGGGCCGCGATGGCGGTTACACCAAGAAAATCGGTGACGAAGTCCTTGTCGTGCCCACGGTCACATCCGATCGCGTCACCCCGCACGCCGAGTCGTTTCAGGCGGTCATCTGGCATTGCCTCGTATGTCACCCGCGCGTGATGGTGCAGGAGAATAAATGGGAGAGCGTGGCGAAAGCGGGCAGCCGGCGTTGAACCGCGCGGTGTTTCTCGACCGGGATGGAGTCATTAATCGGATGTTCGTGCGCGACGGTATACCTTTCGCTCCCACGACGCTCGAGCAATTTGCAATCCTGCCCGGAGTCGTGGAAGCGATTGCCGCCTTGAAAAATACCGGGTTTCGCGTCATCGTGGCGACGAATCAACCCGACGTCGGCGCCGGTAAAGTCGCTCGCGAGATTGTCGAGGCGATGAACGCACGGGTCCAACAGGAATGCCGCGTGGATGATGTTCGGGTGTGTTACCACACCGAGGTTGACCGGTGTGCTTGCCGAAAACCCAAGCCGGGTTTGCTCGTGGATGCGGCGCGTGATTGGTCTCTTGACTTGCGGGCTTCGTATATGGTGGGTGACCGGTGGCGGGACATCGTGGCCGGCCACGCGGCCGGTTGTCGGACGGTGTTGATCGATTACAATTACTCGGAACAAAAAGCGGAGAACCCAGACATCGTGGTCCAATCGCTCGAGGAAGCCAGTCAGCGAATTCTGTCCGAGGTGAAACATGCCGGCATTCAGTGAGTTGAAGGTCAAGCTTTTCGCCGATGGCGCGGAGTTAAAGGTCATCGCCGAGATGAACAAGAATCCCTGGATCAAGGGATTTACGACCAACCCCACCCTGATGCGCAAAGCAAACATCACCGACTACAAGGCGTTTTCGTTGGAAGCGCTGAAGATTGTTCCCGACAAACCCATCTCCTTCGAGGTGTTCTCGGATGACTTTAGTGAAATGGAAGCGCAGGCCCACGAGATTGCGTCGTGGGGCCGCAATGTGTATGTCAAGATCCCGGTCAGCAACACCACGGGTGAATTTGCCGGCCCGTTGATCAAGCGACTCGCCGTGGCCGGTGTACAGTTGAACATCACCGCGATCATGACGCCGGCCCAGGTCACACGGGTCCTCGCCTGCTTGAATGTGACGGTTCCCAGTTTCGTCTCGGTCTTTGCCGGGCGAATCGCCGACTCGGGACGCGATCCGATCCCGCTCATGGCGGAATGCGTGCGCCTCCTGAAAACAAACCCCAAAGCGGAATTGATCTGGGCCAGCCCGCGCGAATTGCTGAACATTATTCAGGCCGACGCCATTGGCTGTCACGTCATCACCGCCACCAATGACGTGTTGGCAAAACTGCCGAATATCGGCAAGAATCTCGACCAGTATTCGCTGGAAACGGTCCAGATGTTTCGGCAGGATGCGCTGAAAGCTGGATTCAACATTGAACTCTCCAAAGGAAAGGGAAAGCACTGAAAAAGATTCTTGTCGCGGGCGGCGCGGGATACGTCGGCTGTGTCCTCGTGCCCAAACTTCTGGCAGCCGGTTACGGGGTGGTGGTCTATGATTTAATGCTTTTCGGTTCGGACGGATTGCCGAAACATCCGAATCTCGAAGTCATCAAAGGCGATCTCCGCGACGTTCCCGCGTTCACCAAGGCATTGCGCGGAGTCCACAGCGTGATTCACCTGGCATGCATCTCCAACGATCCGAGCTTCGAATTGGATTCCGCCCTCAGCAAGGCGATAAACTTCGACTGCTTCGAGCCAACCGTCGTGGCCTGCAAACAGGCCGGGGTGCGACGGTTCATCTACGCCTCGACCAGTTCAGTGTACGGCGTCAGCGACGCCCCCGAAGTGACCGAAGAACATCCGCTCGTCCCGCTGACCGACTATAACAAGTACAAAGGCCTGAGCGAGCCGCTGCTGCTGAAGCACCAATCCCCCGACTTCACCACCGTCATTATCCGTCCGGCCACCGTCTGCGGCTATTCACCGCGCATGCGCCTCGACCTGACAGTCAACATTTTGACCAACCTCGCGGTTCACAAGGGCGCCATCACCGTCTTTGGCGGCTTGCAGAAGCGGCCCAACATCCACGTGGACGACATAGCCGAGTTGTACGTGATGCTGTTGGAGGTGCCGGCGGAGAAGATTGCCGGCGAAACGTTCAATGCCGGTTACGAAAACTTTACCGTGAGCGAGATCGCCGAGATGGTCCGCAAAACCGTGGAGCAGGAGTTTCCCGAGAAGGCCCCGATCCGCGTCGAGACCACGCCGTCCAACGACCTGCGTTCCTATCACGTCTCGTCGAAGAAGATCGCCGCTAGGCTGGGTTTTGTGCCCAAGCGCAGCGTTGAGGATGCGGTGCGCGACCTGTGCCGGGCTTTCAAGGCCGGTAAGCTGGCCAATAGTCTCACCGACGACCGCTATTTCAACGTCAAGACCGTCAAGAAGATCGGCCTGAAATGAGTGCGGAAAAGATTGCTGTCGTCACAGGCGGGGCCGGTTTCATCGGCAGTCACATGGTGGACTTGCTGCTGGCGGAAGATCTTCGCGTCCACGTTCTCGACAATCTGTCCGGCGGGCGGCTGGACAACCTCGCCCACCACAAGGGCAATCCCAAGCTCGTCTTCGCCCAGAAGGATATCCGGCAACTTGCCGCGGACGAGCCGTTGTTCCGGAGTGCGGAATACGTGTTCCACTTTGCCGGTATTGGCGACATCGTGCCGTCTATCGAACGGCCGGTCGATTATCTTTCCACCAACGTCATGGGCACGGTGTGCGTCCTCGAGGCCGCGCGCGCGGCCGGTGTGAGGAAGCTCGTCTATGCGGCCTCATCATCCTGCTACGGCATCGCCACGGAGGTTCCGACGGCGGAGAAAGCACCGATTGCGCCGCAGTATCCGTATGCGCTGAGCAAATATCTCGGCGAGGAAGCCGTCCTGCATTGGGGAAAAGTGTACCGCTTGCCGGTGGTCTCGATTCGCATTTTCAATGCCTACGGTCCGCGTTCGCGTACGACCGGGGCCTACGGCGCGGTGTTCGGCGTGTTCCTCGCGCAGAAACTCGCCGGCAAACCATTCACGGTCGTGGGCGACGGCACGCAGACGCGCGATTTTGTATTCGCTACCGATCTCGCGCGCGCGTTTTACGCCGGGGCAATCTCGCCACGGGCGCAGGAGATTTACAACGTCGGCGCCGGTAATCCGCAGTCCGTGAATCGTCTGGTAGAGCTGATCGGCGGTGCGGTCGTGCACATTCCGAAGCGGCCGGGCGAACCCGATTGCACCTGGGCCGACATCACCAAGATTCGCGCGGAACTCGGTTGGGAACCGAGAATTTCGCTTTCCGAAGGCGTGGCCGCCATGTTATCTCAAATCGATTACTGGCGGAACGCGCCGGTATGGGATCCGACGTCCATCGCCGCCGCCACGAAGGGGTGGTTCGCGGCACTGGGGAAATAGGGAGCGGCATGACCGATCAGAACGATTACCGTCGCAAGATCAAAACGCGCGAGGAGATCCGCCAACTCATCGGACCGCGCCCGCGCCAGAAGTCCGTCATCATGTGCCACGGCACGTTCGACCTCGTGCATCCCGGCCACGTGCGGCATCTGATGTACGCTAGGAGCAAAGGCGACGTGCTCATCGCCAGCCTGACCTGCGACTCGCATATCAACAAGGCCATGTTCCGCCCCTTCGTGCCCCAGCAACTGCGCGCGATGAACCTCGCCGCCCTCGAAGTCGTCGACTACGTGATGATCGACGAAAACGCGACCCCGATCGAAAGCATCAAGTTTCTCCAACCGGACTATTTTGCAAAGGGCTACGAGTATTTCGAGGGCGGCGGCTTGCATCCGCGCACCCGGGAAGAATTGACCGTTCTCGAAGCCTATGGCGGCGAACTCATCTTCACGCCGGGCGACGTGGTCTTCTCCTCGTCGGCGTTCATCGAACAAGCTCCGCCCAATATCGCCGCGGACAAGTTGATGACGTTGATGGAATCGGACGGCGTGACGTTCGACGCGCTGCGCAAGGCGCTCGACTCGTTCAAGGCAGCCCGCATCCACGTCGTCGGCGACACCATCGTGGACTCGTACACCTACTGCACGATGATCGGCGGCATGACGAAGACCCCGACCTTCAGCGTGAAATATGAGAACCAGATCGACTTCGTGGGCGGTGGTGGCGTCGTCTCCAAGCACGTCCGGGCAACCGGCGCGAAGGTGAAGTTCTCGACGGTTCTCGGCGACGACAAACTCAAGGATTTGGTCCTCAAAGACCTCGCCGAACACGACGTGGAAGTCGCGCCGTCCATCGATCATACGCGGCCGACGACCCAGAAAAACGCGTTCATCGCCAACAGCTACCGGCTGCTCAAACTCGACAAACTTGACAACCGGCCGATCTCCGAAAAAAGCGTCGAGCATCTGAAGGCGTCGATGGCGAAGAACCCGGTGGACGCGGTGATCTTCAGTGATTTCCGCCATGGTATCTTCAGCAAGCAGACGATCCCCGCCCTGACGTCCGGCATCCCCGCCGGTGCCTTGCGCGTGGCCGACAGCCAGGTCGCCAGCCGGTGGGGCAACATCCTCGATTTCGAGGGCTTTGATCTCATTACACCCAACGAGCGGGAAGCGCGCTTCGCGCTGGGCGATCAGGATTCCGTCATCCGCCCGCTGGCGCTGGAACTCTATAAGCGCGCCCAGTGCAAACTCCTGATCCTGAAACTCGGCGACCGCGGCATCATCACGTATCGCGCGCCAAGCCACGACGTGCGGTCTTTTTTCACGGTCGACTCATTTGCTCACAACGTCATCGACCCCGTCGGCGCTGGGGACGCATTACTGGCATACGCAACCCTTTCGCTGGTCACCACGAAGAGCTCCGTCATCGCCTCGATTCTCGGCTCCATCGCGGCGGCATGCTCCTGCGAACACGAAGGCAACAACCCTGTATCGCCCGAGGAAGTCCACAAGCGGATCGACGCGGTCGAAAAGCAAGTCAGGTACGCATGAAGGTGCTCATCGTCGGCCTCGGCGTGCAGGGCAGGAAACGCCTTGCGGTGGCCGGCCCGGATGTCGTCGCGACCGTCGACCCTGTCGTCCCGACCGCGCGGTTCAAGTCCATCCGCGACGTGCCGCTCGACGCCTACGACGCCGCGCTCGTTTGCACGCCCGACCGCACAAAAATCGAGGCACTGAAATACCTTCTCGGCACCGGCAAACACGTTCTTGTCGAAAAACCGCTGCTGACCGATGACGAATCATGTCTTGTCGATCTTCGCACACTGGCCGGCCAGAAGCGGGCGACTTGCTATACCGCCTACAATCATCGTTTTGAACCGCACCTCGTCCGCGTCAAGCACGCGCTCGACAACGGTACGCTCGGCAAGATTTATCTGTGCCGGATGTTCTACGGCAACGGGACCGCGATGGATGTCAAACGCTCGCCATGGCGCGACCGCGGGCTGGGCGCGCTGACCGACCTCGGTTCGCACATGCTGGACTTGACGTTGTTCTTCTTCGGCAAATCTTCGCGAGAGTTCACACTCTGG
Organism: Verrucomicrobiia bacterium; assembly: GCA_049511095.1. Taxonomy (GTDB): domain Bacteria; phylum Verrucomicrobiota; class Verrucomicrobiia; order Palsa-1439; family Palsa-1439; genus Palsa-1439. Next base: position 14,030 of record JBEKYJ010000058.1, on the reverse strand, counting down.
GCCGGTAACCGTTTTGAAAACCGTGCTTTCGACCACACCCTCTTCGGTTCGTCGGATGCTCCGACGCTCGAGTTCGAAGGCACGATGGTCTCGTGGCGCAACACGTTTACGCTCGACATCTTTGGCGAGCAGGGCAGCGCGCACGTCTTCTGCCTCTGCAAATGGGGGCCAAGCACGTTCACCCTTCGCACACGGGTCCTCCCCAGCGGCCGACCGCCGGAGCAAGTGGAGACCATCGAAATGAAAGATCCAACCTGGGCGCTGGAATACGAACATTTCAAGGCGCTCTGCGCTACCGGCGCGTCGAATATCGACAACGACATTTGGATCAACGCTACCTTGAAGAAGTTGGCGGCTAATACCGGGGAGGAACTGCTGTGACCATCGGATTTGCCGGCCTCTCCCATCTGGGCACCGTCACCAGCATCGCGACGGCGGCCAAGGGCTTCGACGTCGTCGGCTTCGATCCCGACGCGCAACGCTGCGCTGATCTTACGAACCAAAAGCTGCCAGTTTCGGAACCGCAGTTGTCGGAGTTGTTGATGGCCAATCGGTCGCGCCTCCGGTTCACCCAGGATGTCGGTGCCCTGACGAAATGCCGGGTGGTCGTGGTATCGCTGGACGTGCCTACGGACGCCAGCAACCGCAGCGACTTGACTCCGCTGCGGAAGTTGATCGACCATATCGTGCCGGCGCTCGGGCCTGAAACGACACTCGTCATTCTCAGCCAGGTCACGCCCGGATTCACGCGGTCGCTCAAGGTGGGTGGAGTGAACCTCTATTACCAGGTCGAGACGCTCATCTTCGGTCGGGCGGTCGAACGCGCTCTCCAACCGGAACGTTTCATCGTGGGCTGCGCCAATCCATCGACGCCCTTGCCGGCCGCTTACGCGGAATGGTTGCGGGCGTTTGGTTGTCCGGTCCTGCCGATGCGTTACGAGAGCGCCGAGTTGGCCAAGATTTCGATCAATTTCTTTCTGGTTTCCAGCGTGGCCACGACCAACACACTGGCCGAGTTGTGCGAAGCCATCGGCGCCGATTGGTCGGAGATTGCGCCGGCGCTGCGGCTGGACAAACGCATCGGGCCGCACGCCTACCTCGGACCGGGATTGGGAATTGCCGGCGGAAACCTCGAACGCGATCTCATCACCGTGCAGATCCTTGCCGAGCAGCACGGCACGGACGTCGGCATCGTCAGCGCGTGGCTGACCAACAGCTGGTATCGACGGGACTGGGTGCTGCGATGGTTGCATGAGGCGGTACTGTCCAAGACCGACCGGCCGGTCATCGCCGTGTGGGGGCTGGCCTATAAACAGGACACGGCCTCGACGAAAAACTCGCCGGCCCTCGCGCTGCTGGAATCGCTGGGGCAGTTTCCCGTGTACGCGTACGACCCGCAGGCCAAAGCCGCTGTTACCGGAGTGACGCAGTGTCCGACGGCGCTCGATGCCTGTGAGGGCGCGACGGCGCTGGTGGTCATGACCCCGTGGCGCGAATTCTCATCGTACTCTGCCGCCCAGATTCGCGAGCGGATGCCAGGTCGGGTGGTGATCGATCCGTTTGGGATGCTCGACGGACGCGCACTGATCACGGAGGGATTCTCATACTATCGCCTTGGAGGCCAATGATTAAACATTATCATTCACAACCGCAGTCGCCGGGCCGCGTGGTCGTGCTCGGCGCGCGGGGATTCCTGGGCAGCACGCTGGTCCGACGGTTGAACAATGTCGTGCCGCTGGGCTCCGCGGAAGTCAATCTGCTGGAACCAGCATCGGTCGAAAAGTTACGCGGCATCGTGCGCGATGGCGACGCGCTGGTGTTCGCGTCAGCCTTGACCCCGGACAAGGGTAAGGACACGCGAACCACGATGAAGAACCTGGCGATGGGCGAACATGTGGCGGCGGTGGTGGAGGCGGTGAAGTTCGCCCACGTCATCTATATCAGTTCGGACACCGTTTATGAAGACGATGCCAATCCGGTGCGGGAGAGTTCCTGTGCCAGTCCGACGACGTTGTACGGGCTAATGCACTTGATGCGCGAACGCATGATCTGGGTCGCAGCCCAGAAGTCGGCAGCGCCCGTCATGGTGCTGCGGCTCTGTGCCATGTATGGCGCCGGCGACACGCACAACAGTTACGGACCGAATCGATTCCTGCGAACGGCGCTGAAGGACCGACAAATCTCACTTTTCGGTCAGGGCGAGGAACAACGCGATCATCTCTACGTCGCGGATTGCGCCCGGCTTATCGATCTCTGCCTGCAGCATCGCACCGCCGGCACGCTCAATATCGCGACCGGCCACGCGGTGTCATTCATGGACGTGGCGAAGACGGCAGCGGCGGTCGCAGGTGGCGAAGTGCAAATCAAGGGCCAGACGCGATCGGGATCGGTCACTCACCGGCATTTCGACATAACGGAAACGATCAAGGCATTTCCGTCGTTTCGGTTTACACCCTTGCGCACGGGACTGACGGAGGCCGCGAAGCAGCCACAATGAGCACCGTGGCGGCTGTGTTCGTGTTGCGGGATGACGGCGCGGCGCTATTGCAGCACCGCGACGACAAACCCGGCCTGCACAACGTGGGCAAGTGGGTGCCGCCGGGGGGACATTTGGATTCCGGCGAAAGTCGTGAAGAATGTGCGCGGCGCGAGTTACGTGAGGAAACGGCATACGACGCCCGCGTGTTACACTGGCTATCTTCCTTCCTCGACACCCATAACGCAGACTGGCCGCCGTACGAACTGACCATCTTTTGGACGCGCTACGACGGAGTCCAGACGGTTCGGTGCCTGGAAGGCCAAGCCTTGGAGTTCATCCGCCGCGAAGATGCGGCCCGCTACGACATCCCTGCCTACCTGGTTCGTGAGTGGGACGCCGCCATCGCCGCGCTTGCCAACCAGTCCGAGACTCGGTAAAAAAGAGTCGCACGTATGACCCCCACACCTTTCAAAGTGCCTTACACCACGCTCGGCCAGCAATCGAGCGAGATCAAACAGGAATTGATGAGTACCTTTGAGAAGGTGCTCGACGGCGGCCGTTACATTCTCGGCACGGAAGTCTCTGCGTTTGAACGTGAGTTCGCCGAGTTCTGTGGGAGCAAGGGAGCCGTCAGCGTCGCCAGCGGCACCTGTGCATTGCATCTTGTCATGCGGGGTCTGGGATTGGGTAAGGACGACGAAGTCATTACGGCTCCGAACTCGTTCATCGCCAGCGCCTCGACCATCGCGCTGGCTGGCGCCCGGCCAGTCTTCGTCGACGTCCAGTCCGATCTCAATATGGACCCAGCCCGCCTAGAAGCCGCCATCACGCCTCGCACGAAAGCGATTATTCCCGTTCATCTTACCGGGCGACCCGCGCGAATGGTTGAGATCTTGAAAATTGCCGAACGGCATCACTTGTTCGTGCTGGAGGACGCTGCGCAGGCCGTGGGTGCCAAGCTCAACGGCCAACGGGTCGGAAGCTGGGGCAACGCGGCTTGTTTCAGTCTGCATCCGCTTAAGAACCTATACGCGATTGGCGACGGCGGCATCGTCACTGGACGCGATCAGTCGGTTTTCGACCGGCTGCTAAAGTCGCGCAACCACGGTCTCCGCACGCGGGACGAGTGTGAATTCTGGAGCTTTAATTGCCGGCTCGACGAGGTGCAGGCGGCCTTGTTGCGGGTACAGTTGCGTCATCTCGAGCGGCGGACGGAAGCGCGCCGTCAACTGGCGTTTCGCTACAACGAGTTACTCCGCCCGCATATCACCGTACCGGACGAGGGGCAGGGCGAATACTGCGTCTACCAGACCTACATGATCCAGGCGGATCGCCGTGATGATCTGCGGAGTCACTTGGTGAAACACGGCGTCGAGGTGCTGATTCATTACCCGACACCGATTCATTTGCAGCCCGCCGCGAAAAGCCTGGGCTACAGCGCCAGTGACTTTCCCGTGGCGATGCAGGCTGCCTCGCGAATTTTGAGTTTGCCGCTGTATCCCGGACTGAGCCACGCACAGCAGGATTATGTCGTGGAACTGGTGCGGGATTTCTACAAGAGCCGTGGATGAAAGGGATGGCGATGCGCGTCAATTACTCCTACTTGCACCAACAATTCGCCGATGTGGAGGAGTACTTCACAGATTTGCGTTATCTGGTATCCACGGGCGAATTCACGCTGGGGCCATTCGTCGAAAAATTTGAGAGGAAATTCGCGGATTACATTGGCATCAAACACGTCATCAGCACGAACACGGGGACAGATGCGCTGATTCTCGCGTTGAAGGCTGTGGGCGTGAAATATGGCGACGACGTTATCACCGTTCCCAACACATTTATCGCCACGGTCGGCGCCATCGTTGCGGCGGGCGCGAGTCCGGTATTTGTCGATTGCGATGAGCGCTACCAGATCGACGTGCGAAAGATCGAGGCCGCCATCACGCCGCGCACACGCGCCATTCTCCCGGTGCATTGGGCTGGATGCCCGGCGGAGATCGAAGCTGTGCTGCGTATCGGAAAGGCGCGCAACATCCCGGTCGTCGAAGATGCTTGCCCAGCCGTGGGCGCGAAGGTCAACGGGCGTTTCTGCGGGACGTTTGGGAAAGTGAACACCTTCAGCATGCATCCACTCAAACCGTTGAATGTTTGGGGCGACGGCGGGATGGTGGTGACCGACAATGATGAGGCCGCAGCGTTTCTGCGCCTGTACCGCAACCACGGGTTGAGCGACCGCGATCACGTCGATATTTGGGGCGTTAACAGTCGTCTCCAGCCGGTTCAGGCTGTCGTCGCGACTCGTCTGCTTGACAACATTGAAGAATTGGTCGAGGCCCGCATCCGGAATGCGCGGCGACTGGACGCTGGCCTTCAGAACTTGGCAGAGTTTGTTCAGCTCCCGCCGCGTCCGCAGGGATATCGGGAAGTCTACCAGCTCTACCTCGCCAGTTTTCAGCGGCGCGAGGCGTTGTTGCGCCGTCTCGCGGCCAGGGAAATCGAAGCCCGCGTGCACTATCCGATCCCGCTTCATCTGCAGCGGGCGGCGAAGGACCTCGGCTACAAGCGCGGCGACTTTCCTGTCTGTGAGCGCCAAGCGGATGAGATTGTCACGCTGCCTGCTCACCAACATATCACGGCGGACCAGATTGACTACATGCTCGAGGTCATCCATAGGTTTTATCGCTCTTGATTCGGCTGGTGGCTGCGTCCAGAAAGCAGTTCGGACCTGCTCTTGACTCCGACGAGCGAGTATCTGGAAATCGAAGATGGAAGTTTGCCTAATGATGGGCCCCATGATAAAGTTTGAAATTCGCTGCGGCGGGTCGGGCGAATGGAGAATCGAGTAATGACGGAACTCAATCACGAAACAATTTTGAAGCAGGGACGTTACCACAACCTATCGATTCAAGGTGTAGATCCGAAACTCGTCCAAGCCTTGCATCGCTTTATGGTACGTCTGCGCCGCAATCAGCAGGCCATGATCAAGGAGTACCACCCTGCCGACCAAATGCGGTGCCCCTTGCATTTTTGTGTGGGACAAGAAGCGGTGCCAGCCGCTTTGTCGGTAATACTGCAGCCGGAAGATTACTTGTTCAGTCATCATCGATCTCAGGGCTATTTCCTCGCAAAGGGCGCACCGATGCGGGCACTGTTTGCGGAGGTGTATGGCCGGGAAACAGGCGCTAATGGTGGCAAGGCCGGGTCGCAGGACATCTCCATGTCATCGGTCAATTTTTATAGTGGCGCGATTCTTTCCGGTGCCGTGGCCATTTCGGTCGGTGTCGCCTTGGGATTACAGCACAAAAAGCTTCCACGGGTGGTAGTGGCTGGCTTTGGAGAATCCGCCACCGATGAAGGCGTTTTCTGGGAAGCGGTCAACCTCGCCGCCATCCGCCGGTTGCCCATCGTGTTTGCCTGCGAAAACAACCGCTATTCAACCTTCTCGCCCATGTTCAAACGGCGCACGCGTGAAAGCGTGCACGAACAAGCTGCAGCCTTCGGTATCGAGACCCGAGCACTGTTCGGCAACGATGTGGTCGCGGTCCATAGCGCGCTGGCGGAAGCGGTCCAGCGGGCGCGCACGGGTGGCGGCCCGACATTGGTCGAGGCGTTCACCTATCGCTGGAATGGGCACGTGGGGCCGGAAGACGACGACTACATTGGCTATCGGCCCAAGGCGGAATTGGATTTTTGGAAGGCTAATGATCCCATCGAACTTCTGGAGGAGAAGATGCGTCCGGCCGGGCTGGCAAGCGAATCGAGCAACGCGCAACTGATAGCCGAGATTGACAAGGAAATTGCGGAAGCGTTTGCCTTCGCCAAGAACAGCGCTTTCCCCACGGAACCGGATTGGGAAGCGATCAACTATGATCCGACCACTCCCCTGGCCGACCGTCTGTTGCGCGATGTGGAATCGGGTGTTTTCAATCACGCACAGGCCGACGCCATCCCCGGACCGTATTAGGCGAGATTCTACCATGGAGCAGACTCGACAACTCAGTTTTGGCAAGGCCATTAACGAAGCATTGGTTCAGGCAATGGAGTTGTCGCCCGACGTCGCCGTGTGGGGCCAAATCGTGGATTATAAGGCGGGTGTTTTCGGCACCACCACCGGCCTTGTGGAAAGATTCGGTGCGGAACGCGTGCAGGATTTTCCCGTATCCGAGGCAGCCATGACCTCGGCAGCGATTGGCGCGGCCCTTACCGGATTGCGCCCGGTACTTGTGCACCAGCGGTTGGATTTCATGATTTATTCGCTAGATGCGATCGTGAACTGGATGTCGCTGTGGCGATTCAAGTCAAACGGCCATTCGTCTTTGCCAGTGACCATCCGCGCTGTCGTGGGCAAGGGTTGGGGACAAGGTCCCCAACACTCGAAGAGTCTGCATGCTTGGTTCGCACACTTGCCGGGAATTCGCGTCGCCATGCCCGCTACGGCTTACGATGCCAAGGGGCTCTTACTGGAAAGCATACTCGGCCAGAATCCCTCGGTTATTATTGAGCACCGTTCCCTGTTTTCCATGATTGACCACGTGCCCGAAGTTCCCTACCGCGTTCGGTTCGGCCACGCCTTGGTGCGCCGGCCTGGAACCGATGTGACCCTGGTGGCCATCGGCGCAATGGTGCCGGTGGCGTTGCGCGTCGCCCAGATGCTGGAAAAGGAATCTGTCAGCGTCGAAGTCGTGGACCCGCGCACGGTCTCGCCGTTGGACCGGGAAACATTATGCAGGTCGGTGGCCAAGACACGACGACTGGTGGTCGCTGACCCGGCCTGGCGGTCGGGCAGCGTTGCCGCGGAGGTCATTGCCAGTGTCGTCGAAATGATCGGTGATCAACTCAAATCCAAGCCTTCCCGCGTGTGTTTGCCGGACAGCCACACGCCGATGAGCAGCGCCTTGGAAGCGAAGTATTATCCGAGCGATGACGTCGTCGCCGATGTCGTGCGCTGTGTGTGCCGGTAACGATGCACGGAAGAATCCAGATGCGGATGACTCATGAACGAGCGTCTCCTCGTAGTCGGCCGTCGTAGTTACGTGGGTGGGTATTTTGCGGCCTATGCTCAAGCGCGCCAAGCCGGTACGATGGCGCTTTCGTCGCAGGATTGCAACTTCCTTGATCGTGAGCAGGTGCGCAGTTTCTTCGAGTCGGTCGGCCAAGAGCCCCTCACAATTGTGTTCTGCGCCGTGATCAAGAAGTCTCCGACGAATTCATTCGCTTCCCTGCGTGACAATCTCGCCATGGTCAACAACCTCATCTACGGCGCGGCGTTGGTGAATGTGAAGTCACTTATCTATTTCAGCTCGGTGGACGTATACGGGAACCGCCCCCCGGTCCCACTCACAGAGGAATCGCGCATCAATCCAGATACATGGTACGGTCTGGCGAAGTATTGTTGTGAGCAGATGTTGCTTTTCGCGAATCAAGTCCCGTATCCGGTCACGGTGCTTCGAATTCCCAGCATTTATGGAGAGTATCCAGGAGACAAGAGCGTAATCGGCCGGATGGTCGCGAGCATTCGAAGCGGGAAGCCGGTATGTGTCAGTGGCGCTGGCAGTGTGCGCCGTGATTACGTGTACATCCATGACCTGTGTCGGATACTCGAGGCGCTGATCCCACTGCGATGCCATGAGATCGTTAATATCGCGACGGGTCAGAGCCGCAGCATTCTGGAGATTGCACAAGTTGTGGGAGCTGTTTTGCGGCAGCAAGTCCATATCGAGCGGCAGGCAGTTGATACGGCAAGAGATTTTGACTTGGTGTTTGATATCGGAAAACTGAACGGCTTGATACCGGGGTTTCAATTCACCAGCTTGGAAGATGGCGTGCGAACGTATCTTGGAGAGCAACCAGTACATGGCTGAAATCAATTTGTTGAACCTCTATCCCCGGAGCAAACGACCGATCGATGAGCGTGCCCAATTGGTCACCGAGGCTGACCGGGAGCTTTCGCGCCAGTTTGGGAAAGACTACTTCGATGGCGACCGGCGTCATGGGTACGGTGGCTACAATTACCACCCGCGTTTCTGGCAGCCGACGGTGAAGCGGATCCGCGACTATTATCATCTGGCGGATGATGCCAGCTTGCTCGATGTCGGTTGCGGCAAGGGATTCATGCTGCATGATTTCAAGGAACTCATGCCCAATCTGACGGTGGCCGGGATCGATGTGTCCCCGTATGCCCTAGAAAACGCCATGGAGCCTGTGCAGCCATTTCTGCGCCTCGGGAATGCGAAAGAGCTTCCTTTCCCGGATCAGTCGTTCGATTTGGTCCTGGCCATTAACACCGTGCACAATCTGCCCCTGCCGGAATGCAAGCAGGCCCTTCGCGAGGTGCAACGGGTGTCGCGACGCCACGCGTTCATCGTAGTCGATGCGTGGCGAACGGAAGAGGAGCGTGACCGGCTCGAGCGGTGGGTCTTGACTGCGCTGACGTACATGCACGTCGCTGATTGGGAAAAGTTGTTCGCGGAGGTCGGTTATACGGGCGATTACTACTGGTTCATCGCCGAGTAGCCGGTTGACGGCCGCTGTTCTATGTGCTGCGTTTGTCGGTCGCGGTCTTCCGGGCAATCTGCGAGGAGAGCTTGCGGACCTCGAGAGCCAAATGAATGATGGTCTTCGCGACGGTGAGCAGATTCCACACTCTGAGCGCGGCGGAAGGGTTCGTTTCATACACACTTTCAACGCCGACCTCCACGTAGGAATGGCCAAGCTTGATCTGTTTAACGAGAATCTCCGCCTGGTATCCAAAACCTGTGCTGGTGATCTCAATAGAGCGTAGCAGCTTCAAACGATGGATCGCATAGCCATTGTAGTAGCACAGGCGCAGGCCAAAGAGCAGATTCAACAGACGGGTATAGGCACGAGAGGCCATGTACCGCGGCAATGACTTGACGGCCCTGAAATTCGTAACGTATGAAATCACCAAGTCGGCCTCACCGATATGCTCAATAATGCTCATCAAGCTTCGCGTCGGGAAGGGATTATCACCCCAGACGCCCATGACGTAATCGAGGCGCGCCAGGTCAACACCTTTCCGGTAGGTATTGCCCAAGCCAAGGTTCTTCGCATTATGCACAACGCGGATTCGAGGATCTTGTCGAGCCATCTCATCCATCAATTGCCCCGTGCGATCGGTGCTGCCATCGTTGATCAGAATGATTTCATACTCCGATGTACGCCCCGCACAAGCGGTACGGATCTGCGACACGGTTTGTTCAATACTCTGATCTTCGTCCAGGGCTGGCACAACGAATGAAACCCTCGGCTTGCTTTGCATAATATGTGCTGGCCTTTTTGTGTCCTGTGAGTTCCCGCAATGCGTGCCTGCGCCTGATACCGCTTGCCGCGCACGAGGCACGCGCACTTCTGCCACCGTATTTCTTACCGGAACTTGCGCCGCAATGCCAGCGTTGATTAAACCGTTACGGGAACTGATAGACGAACAGCGTGTGCGCGACCCGCGCGATGGGCTGGCGTGACTCCCGCAACCACGCCCATTCGGGCCGAACAAGCTGCGAGACGGAGACAACCAGCGTGCCTTGCCGGATCTGTTTGGCAACCTCGGCGTTTACGCGTGTGTTAGGGATCTTCAGATGTTCGATGGAAAACTGCGTGCCGAAGTAGTCCAGATAGATGTGACCAATCTGACGGTCGTCGAGGAACTTCTTCAACCGGTTCGCATCCTGACCCCAGTCATAGTTGGAGTCAACGAGGTACTTGTAGCCGTTGGAAGCGCCGCCGACAGCTTCGCTGACATACTGGAGGTAGAGGGGATAGGCGAGGAGGGCGCTGAACATCTGCCAACCAACCAGGCTGAACGCCACCATCTTCAACCTTCGGTTTGGCAGCCTCGCCGCGCCACAGCCAATCCCGACGCAAAGCAGGGGAAACATCGGCAAGAGATGACGCACCCCGATATTCACGCCGCTGCTCATCGAAGCCAACAAGTACACCCCAGCTCCCAACCAGGCCATCTGCTCGAGCAACGGCACGGATTTCGCCTTGCGAATGAACAGCACCAGCCCGCCGGCGACGAGTAATACATACGAGATCGAAGATTTCAGTAAAAAGGCAAATGGGAAGTAGTACCACCAACCGCCCTGTTTCCATTGTCCCATTAGATACGACTCTGTGCCGATCTTGGAGTGTCCCAACGCCATCGCGATGCCTTTGAAGAACTCGCAGGGAATCAAGAGCGGCCGCAGCATCGTGAACCATCCCGGCAGTTCCAGCACTGCCGCCTCCGCAGGCGTGGGTGGTGGCGCCAAGGCGTGCCACGGGAGGAAAGCAATCAGCGTCACGCACCAGCCCGCCAGCAGGAACGCGCCCGCCATCTTGCACACGCCCGGTACGGTTGTCTTGAATCGCTTCCGTGCGATGATCAAGGCGATTAGAAACACAGGCCCGAGAATGAGCGCCGTGTACTTGAGCACGAGCGCGAGGCCCGTCGCCGCGCCACTGACTGCGGCCCGCTTTACGCTCGGGCCCTGCAAAAACTGCACGAAGAAGTAGCTTGCCAAGGTGAACCCCAATGCCACTCCAATATCAGTATTGGTCAGATGGCCGTAGCTCAACGCGGTCGGATTGAATGCCCAGAGTGCCAATGCCACCAAGCCGGCCTGCTCAACCTTGGCAGCGTTCCGAGTCCAAATAAAAACCATAACACCCGTCAACAAGGTGAGCCCAATCTGCACGACCCGCCCGGCGAACAGCATGGCATCGCCGTCGTTGAGACCATCGTAGACCAAATACTTCCCAAACATCTGACCTTCGCCGGCCCCAATGTAGTACCAGGTCTCAGATGGATACCGGGAAGGACAGCGCCACTGAACCATCACGTCACCCAAAGGCGGAAGTTGGACGGAGCGTCCCTCACATCCCGCCGGTACGAAGTCACGAACGGAGACGACCCGGCCGGCCCATGACATCGTCCACGAATAGCTGAGTTCACCCCTGAGCAACGCCAGCGCTACGTCGGAATACTTCACATCCATAAACACTAGCGGCGAGGCTTCCAGCATTTGCCCGAGCGGCGGATGTTCGTCAGCCCCCATCCGCGTCGGCCAGCCTTTCCACGCAATGTACCCGATCGACAGATGCGCCGTTTCGTCCACCGTGGCACTCTCCTGGCGGGCTGGTCCGATCATCAAAGCCGCCATCATCCCAAGAAGTGCGAGAACCAGCCACATCACAGGGAGTTTGCGCATGCGAAGGAATGGTAGCGAACTTCGACCGCGATTCAATGCTAATATGGTCGATCGACCCGCCCGGCCGCGTGACAACTTGACATCACTCTGACGAGACAGTACGGTCACGTTCCGAAAACCGGCAAGGCGACGAGTGATGCGTGAGAGGGATTGGGAGGATATCGGCGAATGACAGGATTACTCGCAATACTGATTTCTTTTTCTATGTATGTGCTGACCCACTGGGCAATCTGTCGCTGGTTGCGGTGGCGGCCCCATTCGAAGGTCATCAATATACTGTGGTTCGGTTTCCTGCCGGTCTATTTGCTGATCTTCTTTGCACTGAGGGATCATTGTCCGGCATTGGCCGTGAATCTGTCCCACGTGGATGGCGTGATCAACCTCCTGAACGGCTTATTCATCAACGTGATGTTGCTCATCGGCTATACCGACTTTTTTTTCGGTATCGAGCGGGGCCTGTCGCTACGGGTGATGATCGAGATTCTTCGTTCCCCACGACAACGAATGACCATGGCAGAGATCCAAAAGGTGTACACTTACGATTACATTCTGGAAAAACGTCTCGGCCAAATTGTGAAGATGAACTGCGGGGTGAAAGAGGGCGACGCCATTCGCCTCACGCCGAAGGGCAGCCGCGTGGCGGCCATGACGCGGTTCATCCGCAAGATTTTCAACATTGAGCAGGTAATCTGATGGCGCCGGGACTGCTGGCGGCGTTTATTTGTTTTGCGGTGTTTCTGATCGCGCAGATCGTGTTGGTTCATTTGATGGTCGTGACCAATCGGCTCAAGGCCATGGCCCTTACCTGGCTGGTGTTGGTGGCGCTTTACGTGGCCCTGTACGGCCCGCTGCAAAATGCTTTGCCCGCTGCGCTGCTGCCCGCAGAGGGATTGAGCTGCCTGGCGCGCCGGGTGAATTTCGTTAACGGCACTCTGGTCTATCTCTTGATGTTCCTGAGTTATGCCTGCTTTTATTACACGGACCATTCCTTGTGCCTGTCTTACATGATTGAATTCGAAAGCCATCCGCTAAAGAAAATGACGATCGCGGAGATCAAGCAGCATTTTTCCTACGATGCGTTGCTGGCAGGGCGCCTGGACGATCTCGTTGCGAATCATTATGTCGTTCGTGAGGGTGAGCAGTACCGGCTGGCCCCCAAGGGACAACTCTTTGCCAGCACTCTGGGCACAATCAAGCGCATGCTGAAACTCGAACCCGGCGGCTGACCCCGCGCTCGACCGCTGGCGGCCACCCCACTTCCACTTCTTCGACGCGCCGATTCTTCGTGTCAAAACTCTTTAGAAATGTCCCCCTCCTTAACTCGTTAGAACTGTCCCCTTGGTTGTGTGGCTGTGGTCGTTGTTGTCGGCGCACTAGTCGAGGGCGGGTTAGCCAAGTGGTAAGGCGGGTCGAGGGCGGGTTAGCCAAGTGGTAAGGCGGGAGTCTGCAAAACTCCTATCGTCGGTTCGATTCCGACACCCGCCTCCAACCTTGCAGGGCTTGTGCGACAAGGGTTGGGAGTCCGGGACGAGGTTCGAGCGCCAGTGGAATTGCCAGTAGAATGGGAACTCTCCCAGAAACCGGCAATACCCCCTGACGACTCGCCCAGTACTCGCTAACCGCGGAATCGGAATCTGCTTTATCCTCACAACCGTGAGGAACGAAGTGAAAACGAGATTCCGTCTGTATGGTTCTGCGCGGTGCAGGCGGAGCCATTGGAGATGCCAATCAGGTCTTGGAGCGCAACAATGATTTACGAAATTCCACCCCGACGATGGGAAGAGATCGCGATACTCGCGTCGAATTTGAGCGCACGACTTTTTACGTACAGGTACTCGGCGAGACAACTGACCGGGGCGGCTGATGGCGGCAGGATTCAGAGGTTCAATTTGAGCCGATGATGGAGAAATCAAAAAGTGACAACTCCCGCTTTGCCCCCATCTGCCCTTACCCTGATTCCCGTCCCTACGAGGGCAAAGCAGGAGGTTAGTCACTTCGTCTTCTTCAGCCGCCTAGTGTCGCCGCCGGGGCCACCGCCAGAGAAAATCTGGTTTCTGGTCCTCGTACAGGCTTCGCGGATAACTTGGTCGAGCGTTTGATGATGCGCGATTGCCCGGTCAATAAACTCCGTGTACACATCCTCTCCCACCAGAATCTTCTGCGTCGGGCCGGGCTCCTCCTCAGCCCACGATACATATCCCGGCGACTGCTGTTGAAGCATGTGGAAGACCTCAGTGGAAATCTCTAAGACATGTTCACGCATCTGTATCCTTTCCGCCCCATCGGCCTCGAATAGCGTCACTCCGGCGCAGAACCCTGACGGGGATAACTGCCGATGTCTGGGT
>JBEKYJ010000057.1:0-19822 GCA_049511095.1 Verrucomicrobiia bacterium | reverse complement strand
TGCGGTATTATCGTCAACGCCCACAGTAAGCCGCCAGACGGCCTTGCCAGGAAATTTTATAGCGCCTTTGTAAGAGCTGCCGAAGAAATTTCCGGGCAGTTCCGACATGTCAAACACGATGGCCCTGTCTGCGCCCGATAGCAGCGTCCTCACCTGCATCCTAGCGCTCTGCTCTTCCTGCCTTGCCGCCGTTATTGCTCTGTCGGTCACCTCCTGTGATCCTTTTACAGAGCTCGCCTGATTCAGCCGAAGTCCCGCCGCGGCCACTGCCTCCCGCGCTGTCAGCGTGTTGGTGACGGACTGTCCCCTGTTCGCTGCATACGTGCGAACCAATCCCTGAAGATACTCCTTTGCCAATGAAAGCGACGGAAACGCACGCTCCGTCAGTTTGACCTGCCTTTCAGTCTCTTGCCGCTTGCGTTCCTTCTCCGACTCGATCTTTTCCTCATGCATCTTATCGACGCTACTTTGCATGACCGGATAGTTCTTCGCGTAGTCCTTTCCCCATTGCTCGATTTTGTATTGAAGGAGAGCCATCTGCTCGCCAGTTGTCCTCTTGGAGTTCTGCCGCTGGGCGGCGTTAAGTTGCGCCGACAGTTCATCAAACTTCTTGTCAGATTCGACTTTGGCCTCCGCGTACGCCCTCCTGCTTTCCTTGAGTTCGTCCCGCAGACTAGCAGCTTCCCCGGCACCCGCTTCCCGGCCTTCCTTAAGTTCACGCCGCAGGCCAGCAGACTCCTTTTGTCCGTCATAGATCGTCAGCCATGTTCCACTCGCAATCAACGAGGCGCCGATGATGATCAGAACCAGAAATTTGACGCGATGCCATCCGCCCTTACGCCATTCTTCACTGCTTGAAAACGCCGCGACAATCGTGCCGATGGCGATCAGAATGCATCCCAGAATTGTCATTTGTGTGCCTCTAAATGCAGCCTATCACGCGCGTTTTAGACCGACAAGCCGCATTGCAATCGGTACTCGTACAGTTTGGTTTTGAGAATACCGCGGCCTATTGGCATTTCCGCAAGGCCGTTTAGGGGCGGGTGAGGCACGACCGAAGGATGAAGGATGAGTTATGAGGGATGAAGGGGGCGGAGGGCAGAAGCGTTCGCGGATTGGGGAAACCCACCCCTAGCCCCTCCAAGGAGGGGAAGGCGCGGCTACGGCGCGCGCCCCGACAGAGCGGGGCGGCTACAACACGACGGGCGGGACGAGGACCGGCCGACCCCCGCGTGGGGGCACCCGGCCTACAAAGCAGAGTGCGCTACCAACGACACAGCGCGGTGTGGCGGTGATTGCCGCGGGAGTACGGCGTGGGGCGTGTCGTCAGACTCCGCTATCGAAAATTGATATTTTTGCTGGACGCGGCGTTGCGATGGTGGTATAAGGGCGGTGGTTGTTTGACATAGGAAGAACGGCGTACAGAGGCAAAGGGAATTGCAGATCGGAGATTTTGAGATCTCAGAGGGGCGAACACGCCTCGCAGAGGCGTGGCTACACCAAGCTCGACGCTACACCGAAGGCGGCGCGGTGGGCCACCGCGCCCTACCTAAAGAGGCGTTGGGATGGGAACGCTTTATATAGAAGAGTGTTTCTACCAAACGAACCCAACTGAAAAATGCGTATGTATTTTGACATGAATAAGTTAAGAAAAAAAGCGGGTTGGGTTCGTTTTGCAAAAAGAGGCAAAAAACAGGGAATAAAGCACCAAAATACCGCGCCGGGAGGGCGATTTTACGCAGAAATGAAGCTAGTTTGCGGCATGGTTTGGCGGCGGATGCGGGCGAAACGGGGCGGGGAACACGCCTCGCAGAGGCGTGGCTACACCACGGCGGGTGCATGAAGACGCATTGCACAGGCTATGGGGGGACGTTACACTGAAGCTATGAATCCGCTGGAGAAGATCAGCGATTATCTGTGGGAATTGCCCGCGTCATACAAGGTCGGGATGCGGGTTCCCGGCAGGATTTATGCGACGGAGAAGATGCTGGAAAACATCGTCGGCGACAATTGTCTGGAGCAGGTCGCCAATGTGGCGTTTCTGCCCGGCATCCAGAAATACTCGCTGGCCATGCCGGACATCCATTGGGGCTACGGTTTTCCCATCGGCGGCTGCTGCGCGACCGATCCGAACCAGGGCGGGGTGATCTCCCCGGGGGGAGTCGGCTACGACATCAATTGCGGCGTCCGACTGATGCGCACCAGTCTCAAGCGCGAAGACGTTGCGCCGAAGATCCACGAACTGGTTGCCCAACTGTTTCGCGATATCCCCTGCGGGCTGGGCCGCGGCAGCGATTTGAAATTGTCCTACACCGACGAACGTAAATGCGTCCATGAGGGCGCTCCGTGGGCGGTGGAACACGGTTTCGGCGGACCCGGTGATTTGGATTACATCGAGGAGGGCGGACAACTCGACGATGCCGAGCCGTCAAACATCACCGACCGCGCGCTGGAGCGCGGCACGGGCCAACTCGGCTCGCTCGGCAGCGGCAATCATTTCCTCGAAGTGCAGGTCGTGGACGAGATCTTTGACGAGACCGCCGCCGATGTGATGGGATTGTTCAAGGGCCAGGTCACGGTGATGATTCATTGCGGTTCGCGCGGGTTTGGCTATCAGGTGTGCGACGACTACTTGAAAATCCTGCGCGGAGCGCCCGCGAAATACGGGATTCACCTGCCGGACCGGCAACTGGTGAGCGCCCCCGTGCGGTCGCCCGAAGGACAGGAATACCTGTCGTCGATGCGGTGCGCGGCGAACTACGCGTTTGCGAACCGGCAGGTGCTGATGGCGAAAACCGAAAAGGCGTTCCTGCACGCGCTGCGCATCTCGCCGCGCGAGTTGGGCATGGAATTGGTGTACGACGTTCCTCACAACATCGCCAAGATGGAGCAACACGAGATCGACGGACATGAGAGAACCGTATGCGTCCACCGGAAAGGCGCGACCCGCGCGTTCCCACCGGGCCACGCGATGATTCCCGAGCGGTACAAGTCGATCGGGCAGCCGGTGCTTGTTCCCGGCGACATGGGACGATATTCCTTTGTGCTCGTGGGCACCGAGGGCGCGATGGAACAGACGTGGGGGACGGTTTGCCATGGCGCGGGACGGATGATGAGCCGCGCGCAGGCGAAGAAGGAGGGGAGTTTTCAGGACTTGCAGCGGGAACTGAAAGAGTGCGGCGTCGTCATGATGTCCCAAGGGCACAACACGGCGCTGGAGGAAGCGCCCTGGGCATACAAAGACGTGGAAACCGTGGTGGACGTCTGCCATAATGCAGGTATTGCGAGGAAGGTGGCGCGGTTGCGGCCGATCGGAGTGGTCAAAGGCTAATGGAACACGCGGCTAAAATTCCCGTGAATATTCCGGTAAGCGGGGCGTCCAATGCAGTGCATGGAGCTGCGCAAACTGAAATCAACGACCGCGAGTTGGTGGGGCGTTGCCAGCGGGGCGATCTGGACGCCTACGAGACGCTGGTCGTCCGTTACCGCAACAAGGTCTATGGTTTCGCGTTCAGCATGTTGCGGAATGAACAGGATGCGACTGATCTTTGCCAGGAAGCCTTTGTGCGCGGTTGGCAGGCCATTCATGGTTTCCGTAAAGACGCGTCGTTTTACACGTGGATTTATCGGATCACCACCAATCTCGCCATCGATTTTGCGCGCCGCCGCGACCGACGGCCAAACGTTCCCTTCGAGGAGGGGACCGAACCAAACCTGGACGCGAGCGTGCAGACACCCCCGTCCGCAAACCCGTCGCCGGTGGACGAGGCGCAACGGAAGGAACTGCGCGAGCAGATTGACGCCGCGTTGGTGGAGCTTTCCCCCGAACATCGCGCCGTCGTCCAACTCCGGGAGTTCGACGGCCTTGATTATGCGGCGATCGCGAAAGCCACTGGCTGCTCGATCGGCACGGTCATGTCACGGCTGCATTACGCGAGGAAACATTTGCAGAAGCTGTTGAAGGAAGTGATATGAACCATCACAACACCGACAGGGTTTCGGGATTGCTGGACGGCCAGCTCACGGGCATCCGTCTCTGGCTGGCCCGGCGACACGTGAGCGTCTGTCCCCTGTGCGCGTCGGAGTATCGGCATCAGCAACACGTGCGGCGCATGCTGCACGCGAACCCGCCGGCTGCGGCGATGAGCGATTCACCCGAATTCTTCTGGTCGAAGGTGAAGGCGGAGATCCAGCGCCGCGGCGGGGAGCGAGTCCAAGTGCCGACACCCAAACTGGCGTTCGCCGACTGGCTGGAACAACATCAACTCGCCGTCGTCTCGGCGGCGGCCTCGTTGATCGCGGCGTTCGGCGTCCTTTTGTTCGCGGTGGTATTCCACGGAACACGCGTCGTCGTCGCTTCCGCGCCGACATCCATCGGTGTTGCCGGGGTCGAGCAATTGAAGACGCCCATCCCGCATACGGTCGCCACGGCGTTTGACTCGGAGGACGCGGGCGTCACCGTGATCTGGGTCACGGGGCTGCCCTGGACACCTGATATGAACGAAATGAAGACGGCATTCGCGAATCTGGACACGTAATATGCGCTGGCTGGTTGCCATTTTGCTGGTCGTCGCGCTCAGCGCCGGCGTTCAAGCGGCCTCCATCGAGGCGCGGCTGATTCGTGCGTCCAATGGAGACGAACAGCCCGACGAGCAATTGACCAAGCTCGAACCGAAACTGAAGAAGGTGTTCGGATACCAGCATTACCAGCAACTCGGCATCCAGAAAGCCCCGCTCAAGGACAAGGAAGGCCTGCGGCTGAATCTCGGTGAGGGCATTGTCGTTCTCATCACACCCAAGGCCGATGAAAAGAAAGGTCGCGTCATGGATTTTGAGATGTATTCCGGGCGGGCGGCTCTCGTGAAGTCCACGGTCCGCGTTCGTCGCGACCGCGAAATGCTTATCAAGGGTCCCGGAGTGGGCAACACTTTGCTTGTCGTCTCGTTCGCCGTGGTCGAATGAGTTGACAAGGTGCGCGACGCCCGCCTAGTGTACCGCGTATGCTGACCGACAAGATCGCCGCCGACATGAAGGACGCGATGCGCGCCAAGGATGCGCCCCGTCTCTCGACGTTGCGCATGCTGAAGTCGGCGGTCGAGTACCATAAGATTGAGAAGAAACAGGAGAAGCTCACCGACGCCGATGTTACCGCGGTCATCAGGAAACAGATCAAACAACGGCAGGACTCGATCGAGGGGTTCGAGAAGGGCGGGCGCGCGGATCTGGTCGAAAAAGAAAAGGCGGAACTGGTGGTGCTGAAAGCCTACCTGCCTGAAGAACTTTCCCCGGCGCAGGTTGAAGAAGTCGTGAAGAGCGTGATTGCGGAACTGGGCGCCACAACCAAGGTTGATATGGGCAAGGTCATGAAGGCCGTGCAGGCCAAGGTCGCGGGTCGCGCCGATAACCGCCTTGTCAGCCAGCTGGTCTCCGCCAATCTCACCTAACGCCAGCGCTTATGCGCATGAACAAGCGGTTCGAGTCCAATAAACTTTGGCTGGGCGCACTCATCGTCCTCGCGCTCACGGCGGCGGCACACCTGCGCGGGTTGCAAGGGCAATTTGTCGAATGGGACGACCCCGGCCACGTCACGCGCAACGTGGTCATTCGCGCCCTGACCTTCGAGAACGTGCGCGTCATGTTCACGAAGCCGATCGCCAAGCTCTACTGCCCGCTCACGTCGCTCTCGTATGCCATCGACTACCAACTCTGGGGTCAGGACCCGTTTGGGTACCACGTTGTCAACTTGTTGTTGCACCTCGCCAATACTTTGCTCGTGCTCATCCTTGTGCGGAAGATCCTGTGCGACCGCTATGAACACGCGACGATGACGGCGATTCTGACCGCGGCGATTTTCGGCGTTCATCCGCTGCGCGTGGAATCGGTCGCCTGGGTAACGGAACGCAAGGATGTGCTGTTCGCGTTTTTTTATTTGTGTGCGCTCATGATGTATTGGCGCTGGCTGGGTGCCCGCAAACGACGTGATTACTGGGCAAGCTTCGGTCTCTTTGTCGCCTCCACGCTCTCCAAATCCACGGCAGTCACGTTCCCGGTGGTGTTGCTGCTGATGGATTATTTTGTCGCGAAACGAAAAGCCTGGGAAGAGAAGATCCCGTTCTTTGTCGTAAGCCTGATCATTGCGGCGATCACGTTCGTGTCCCAAGCCAGCGGCCGGGGCGAGACGGTGGCAAGCCCTGAAGTCATCCCAATCTCAGCGCGAATCGGCCTGGTCGGGTACTGTTCGTTCTTCTACGTGGGAAAATTCTTCTGGCCGTTCCATCTCTCGGCGGTGTACCCGACCTTCGATGAAATGCACTGGAGCCTCCTCATTGGTCTGGGATACGTTGCGGCATTCACGCTCGTCACGGTACTAGCCGTCGTGGTTCGTCGTCAGTGGCCTGCGGTGCTGCCCGCGTGGCTCTTCTACGTCATCGCGCTTTCACCGACCATCGGTTTGGCTCCCGTGGGTATTCACATTGTCGCCGACCGTTACTCGTATCTGGCGCTGACCGGGTTGGCGCTACTGGCGAGTATGGGCATCGCGTCGGCGGTCGCGTGGGCGCCGAGCACGATAATTCGATTCGTCACGGGAGGAGTGATCGCGGCCCTGTTCGCGACGCTGGTCTTGGTGACGAACCAACGCGGCGCAGTGTGGTCCAATACGGAGACGCTGTTCCTCAACGCCCTGCGGGAGAACCCGAATTGCCTCCCCGCGCATATCAATCTCACGGTTTGGTACACGCGCCTCAAGCGATTCGATGAGGCAATAGAGCACGGACAACGGGCCATCGCGATCGCCCCCGATGGCATTCCCGGCCGCAAGAATCTGGCTTACGCGTACATCAACGAAGGCCACCGGCACGAGGCCATTGGCGTCCTCCGACCACTGGCGCAGCAAAGCGTCGAAGACGCCGAAGTCTGGCGCCTTCTTGGGGAATGTTTCGAAGCGCTCGGCGACACCAACAACGCCAGACTGGCGCGGGAAAGCCAACGCAAATGCGAAGGCAAGCTCTGAAGATGGCCCCTACTTTTTCGCTACAAACTCGAAATCGACAGTTGCCGCGTGGCTGCCGTTGAGTTTCACCTCACGCGCCAACGTGCCGAGCACTTCGTGCCAGGCGTAGACCTTGTACGTACCGGCGGGGACGTTGCGCAGCGTAAAGCGTCCGGTCTCGTCCGTGAGCGCGGCCCATGGATGCGGCAGCACGGCGACATAGGCGGCCATCCACTCGTGACCGTTGCCCGAAGTTACCTGCAAGAGCGTCGGCTCACGAAAGTTGGCGAGTTGGTACATCTTCTCGTAGCCGGCGTACGGTGTTGCGACTTTGAGCAGCGTGCGTTGTCCGTTCGTCCCGCTCATGGAGTCGATCCGCACCACGTGCAACACGGCGTCGCTGTTTCTCAGGATCAATGGCGCGCCGCTGCGGGCGATCTGGATGCGCGGGACAAACTCACAATTGCGTTGATCGAGGATGACCGCGTTGTTTGTCCCGTGGCCCGCGCCGCTTTGCGCATAACCCGCCAGATAGACGATGACCTCGCTTACCGTTTGGCTTGCACCGAGCGACAACGACTGCGTCCGTCGTGCTTCACTTCCGCACACATCGAAATCCGGCTGTGGCAGGATGGCGGGAATGCTCGGGGCGGGGCCAACCAATCGCACCGTTCCCGAAATGACGCCTTGGCCGTTCTCAGCGCCCGCTACCACCGAAGTGAGAATCACGAGCGCTGCAAACGCCAGCAACAGTATCGGCTTACGTGGGCACATACCAGTGGTAGAGCATGAAATAGATGATCACGCCCGTCACCGAGACATAAAACCATATCGGCAACGTCCATCGCGCAATCCTCCGGTGTTGGTCGAAGCGTTCGCGCAACGCGCGATACAAGGTCACGGGCGTCAAATAGAGGGCCACGACCATCGCCAACGCGGTGTGAGAGAGCAGAATCGTAAAATACACCGGCCTGGCCAATCCCTGCCCGGCGAAATGTTTGCTGCCTGCCAGCGCGTGATAGGTAAGATACGAAATCAAAAACACCACCGATACGACCGTCGCCACCATCATGCAGGCGCGGTGGGCGGTCACGTGCTTCCGGCGAATGCACCAGTAACCCAAACCCAGAAACACGGCGCTCGTCGCGTTCAGGGTGGCGTTTACCGCCGGCAGTTCCGACACGTTGATCATGACCGCTCCGCCAACACCTGCCGCGCGTCGCGAACGAGTTTGCTCAACTCAGCTTCATCCGAACTGTCGTAATATCCGCGAATCGCGCCATGGCGATCCACCAATACCAGTTTCGTGCTGTGCAGAATCGGCATCTCCTTCGCCGGATCCGCTTCCTGCGCGCCCAATCGAAACCCATCGATCGTCAGATGATAGATTTGCTTCTTGTCGCCGGTGAGAAACAGCCAGCGAGTTCGATCCGCGCCGAACGTATGCGCGTAATCCCTCAACACCTTGGGCACGTCCCAATCGGGGTCGACCGAGAAGCTCACGAGCCGCAAGTCGTCGCGCAACGGCAAGTCCGCCTGCAGACTGACTTCGTGTCGCATCATCATCGGGCATGCCTCGCCACAACGGGTGAACAGGAAACTCGCGATCCACACCTTGCCGAGCAAATCCGCCCGCCGGACCGTCGCCCCGCCAGCCTCCGTCAATGAAAACTCCGGCACGGAGCCGATCACGGGAATTTCGATTGCCGACGCCTTCGTTGGCGTCCCGCGGACTACGATCATCAAAATCGACCCCACCACGATGGCAAACGTGCTGGTGACTCCGATGTTCAGGATGGCTTTGACGTTCATTGCAGGTCTCCCCGCGTCGTGCGCTGCGCCGCCCAAAGCGACAACACAAACATGCCCACGGCAAACGTTGTCGTTATGACCAACTCCGTTGTCGCGTCAGGATGTGGCCGCGTCCAGTACAATCCCTCCCGCAATGCCGTTACTCCGTAGGTGAGGGGGTTGACCTTCATCACCCAACCCAACCACACGGGCGCACCCTCGGAGGGAAACACAGCTCCCGACAATAGCCACAGTGGAATCAAAAACAAATTCATAATCGCATGGAACCCTTGTGTGGAACTCATCTGCCAGGCAATGACAAATCCCAGTCCCGTCAGCGCAAACGACACGAGAAACATGACGACGACCAGCCAGGCAAACGATGCTGCACTCAGATGCAGACCCAGCAGCGGCGCCAGCGCTAAGAACACCAATCCCTGCACAAACGCGAGAGTTGTACCCCCGAGAATTTTTCCCAGCACGATGGCGAATCGTCCCACGGGCGCCACCAGCACTGCCTGCAAAAAACCCTCGCGGCGATCTTCAATGACCGAGATGGTTGAGAATATCGCGGTGAACAAGAGAATCATCACCAATGTCCCCGCATAGAAGTATTCCAGATAACCGTGCCCCTCTGGTGCGCCCGGAGTTTTAAACGATTTTCCCAACCCAAACCCGAGCAGCAGCCAGAAAACAATGGGCGTCGCCAGTGCGCCGACCACCCGGTCGCGCTGACGGAAAAACCGCACCATCTCGCGCCACCAGAGCGTCAACGCTGGAAGGACAAAGTAATTGCTCCGTGAATCGCTCACGCCTCGTCCCCTTCAAAGCGATGGCCAGTCAAACGAATAAACACATCTTCCAAAGTCGGCTTGTGAATACTGACGGCATCGATTTGCCCCGGAAAAGCCTCGACCAGATCGGTGATGAACTTGTGCCCGTCAGTCCGTTCGATGCGTACGCTGCCGCCCAACACCCGTGCCACAATGTTGAAGCGTTTGCTGATCTGCTCGGCAAGCGGCTGCGGCTGACCCGTCTCCACCGAAATCACATCGCCACCGATCTGCTCTTTCAACTGCCGCGGTGTATTGAGGGCGACGAGTTGGCCACGGTCGAGAATCGCGATGCGGTCGCAGCGATCCGCCTCCTCCATCAAGTGCGTGGTCAACAGAATAGTCATGCCGTTCTCGTCGCGCAGTCGCTCCAGGTAATCCGACAATTCACGTCGCACGCGCGGATCGAGCCCCGTGCTCGGCTCGTCGAGCAACAGCGCCTGCGGCTTGTGCAACAGCCCTTTGGCCAACTCGACGCGTCGTCGCTGCCCACCCGAGAGCGTTTCCACAAGGTCATCCTTGCGATCCGCCATTCCGAAACGCGAAAGCAACTCGCCCATCCGCGTCTGTAACTCCGGTCCGCGAAGATTGTACAAATGGCCTTGATGACGCAGATTCTCCAGCACGGTCAATTTGCGATCAAGACTGGGCGCCTGAAAGACCACACCGATGCGCCGGCGGATTTCGCTCTGCTGACGCACCACGTCGATTCCGAACAGCCGCACGGTTCCTTCGCTGGGTGCGACCAGCGTGCTGAGAATGCGAAACAACGACGTCTTGCCGCCACCGTTTGGGCCAAGCAACCCAAAGATTTCACCCTTGCCAACTTCAAAGCTGACCTTGTTGAGCGCCGTGCGTTCACCGTAGCGGTGTGTCAGCGCTTCAACCACGAGAAGAGAGTCGCCCATGGCAATCAACTCCTAAAAGCCGGCGTCGACAATGATTAGGAGCAACAGCAGCGGGAGGTAGATGACCGAGGCCTTGAGCAGGCGACGCGCATCCAGAAAGGATTTCGAGCGCGTGAACAGCACGCCCACCACAAGCAGTGCCAACCCCATCATGAGTGCCCCGACGCAGTACACCCTGCCCGTCATACCGATGACCGTGGGCAGCGCTGAAACGCCAAGCAGAAGCGCGGAAAACAGAATTGTTTGACGAAACGTGCTGACGCCCGTCGGTTCAACAACGGGCAGCATTTTAAAGCCTGCATTGCGGTAGTCGTCCTTGAACATCCACGCGATGGCGAAGAAATGCGGATGCTGCCACGCGAACAGGATCAGAAACAACACCCACGCGCCGGGATCAAGCCGTCCCGTCGCCGCCGCCCAGCCGCACATCGGCGGGATCGCGCCAGGGATCGCGCCGAAGGTCGTGTTGAGCCACGTCAGCCGCTTCATCGGAGTGTAGACCAGCACATACAGAAACGCCGCGAGCAGTACCAGGAAGCCCGTGAGCAGATTGACGACCCAAACCAGGGCGAACAACCCGAGCAACACCAAGCTGATGCCGTACGCCAGCGCGGTCGACGGCTGCATGACGCCCGCCGGTAACGCACGCTGGCGCGTGCGCTCCATCTTGGCGTCCACCTCACGCTCCAGGTAGTTGTTCAACGCCGCCGAACCGCCGGTGGCGCACCCAACACCGAGCAACGTCAGACAAAGCGTCGACAGCGGATGGACCCCCTTCGCTGCGAGAAAGTACCCGATGGTCGTCGTGACCAGCACCATCGACAGGATGCGCGGTTTCGTCAGCTCGACATAGGCCCGCAGGTTTCTCACGAAAGCGCCCCCTCCGCGAACGGCAACGCTGACTCTTCTCTCGGAACACTGAGGAAACGATAGGCTTTCAAGGCCATTCCCAAACTCGTCGCCAGAATCAGTGCTCCGAGGGCGAGATGTAAAGTTGGCACGAAGACTTGAACCGCCGACAATTGCCCGCTGGCGCTCTTCGGTACGCGCACCATCAATGTCACCAAGCCCAACGCGATCTGCGCCGTAACCAAACACAGCAACAGAATTGCGTGCCACAGGAATCTCTTCGACTGTACCGTAAACAGAACCACGACCACGCCGGTGACCGTGCAACCGAAAACCGCCACCGCGCCGAGAATATGCGCGAGGAGTCCTGATTCAGCGTGACGAATAGCCGCCCCCAGGATGATTTGTGCGTAAGCGGCTATTGCCGAAGCAAGTGAGAGCCGCTGAACGAATCTGGCGTTGGGAGTCTCTGCCTCAGGCGAACGTTGCGTCCATCTCTCCGAAGTGACGAACGCCAGAATCACCGTGATACAGAAAAACGCCTCCGCGAGACTGGCATGGGCAATGGAAATCGAGGGCGGGAGCATGAATTTGACGGTGAGGCCGCCGAGGATGCCTTGCGCGATCACCACGGCAAGGGCCGCGATCCCCAGCCGTCGCACCCAGCGACGCGGTTCCGCGCGCACAAGCCAAACCGCCAGGATGATGGTAAGTATTCCGACCGCGCTGGCGATGAGCCGGTGCCCGTGTTCGTACAGGATGTTGCCGACCCACTTTGACACAGGAAACGAAAACATGAACTGGCCATACGTGGTCGGCCAATCGGGCACGGCCAGACCCGCGTGGTTGCTGGTCACACTCGCGCCGGCCACGATGAGGATGAACGTGACCAACGACAGCAGGCAGGCAAACTGATGCAATCGGCGATTGGGGTATCTGGTCATCTCATTCCACGCCAGCGGCAGCGGATGCCACTATTCCTCCAGCGAGTCCTCCTGGTCCTTGATCCATGCCTGGTATTGCTGCTCGGTGTCGATGCTGAGGTAGCCCTTCATGCGGTAGTGGCCGAGTCCGCAAAGCTGCGCGCAGGCGATTTCCGCGGGATAGCGGGGTCCCATCCGCACCGACGTGATGCCGTTCTCGACAAGCTTTGCCGCCGTCTCGCCATTGATGGCACGGCCCTTCTTCACGAGAATAGAACCATCCTTGGCTGGATAATCCTGCATCGCGACATAGGAGTCCAAGCCCTTGGTCGTGGGAAGCGTGATGGTGGTCGCCAACTCCTCGCGCATTTGATCGGAAGTCTTTGTCGGGATGAAGTGAATGGGAATGAGCATTCCGGGAATGGCGTCCTGCTTCACCCGCATGACCGGCAGGAAAAAACTGTGAATCACATCTTTCGTCGTAATTTCAATGATTACGGGACGATTTACGGGCAGGTGGAGCTGGTTCAGCGTGACTATATCGTCCTTGGCGTGTGGATCCCCCTTGCGGTCGAGGCCGATGGGATTTTTCTCCTCATCCACCAGCTTGATGTCCGTGCGGCCAAAGATTCCATCGGGCCCGGGATAGTGGATATTCCACGCGAACTGTTGGGCGATGACGCGCACGTGCACCGTGTTCGGCTCGGTTGGAAAGGCGCTGACTTTCCACGACCAGAATGGAATCGACAGCCCCACTAACAACGCGACTTCGATCACCGCCACCGCCGCCTCCAAGTATGACGAGGCGTGGGTCTTCACGCCCGCGTAATCGGCCCGCGGGTGCCGGCTCTTGTGAAAACGGAAGATCGTATAGAGGAAGAACGTAATCCATCCTACGAACAGCACCACCATGAGAATGTGCACATAGAAAATCAGCCAATCAATCCGCGCTCCTTGTTCGGAGGCGCTGATCGGTAATCCAAGAATCTTCGGCAACATGGTTCAGTCCTTTTCGCTTGAATCGTCAGGGTGTCAGCTCCGGGTTGTGCCGCCGGGCCCGACGCGCGAAGCAAAAGATCATGCCGCCAAAACCGCCCAACACCACGCCCGTAACGCCGAGCATGGTGACGATGCCGAGGTTCATGCCCCGCGTCTGGCCCGCATCGGGCGCGCCATAGCAGACGGCACAGGCAAGTAATGCGCGCGGCACCGCCATGAGCAGTGTCACCGCCGTGGCGGTTGCCAGAACTCTCAACTCTTGGGATCTTTTCATCGTCTTACTCCTTGTCCGCTTCCTTGAACTTTTTGAGAAACACGATCTCATACAACACCAACAACACGCCCAACCCAAACGAGGCGTATCCGGCAATCGTATAGCCCGCACGACCGTGCGCGTAGTCCGAGTTGACGCACCACGCGCCAAATACCATGCACAACACGACCGCCATCGTGATAAAGAAGATATGGAATGTCTTGAGTGACATGGTTACTCCTTGTGAGCCCCTTCGGGGGTCTCGGCATGATGCACCGGCACGTGTTTTGCCGGCACGGCAAAAATCCCCTGTTGGCGCCCTTGCTGGTCCCGGCGCGCGAACATGATCAGTCCGACCATCGCCACGACAAACGTCGCCGTGAGCACCAGCACCCAGTAGATCGGTTTTCGCTCCGCGGACAGGTGCATGAAAAAGGCCGCCACCAATGAGCCTTTGACAGTCGCAATGATCAACGCCACGATAATACCGAGAATGATTCCAAGGTGAAAATTGGAAGCCAGCACGGTTATGATCGTGCCGACTGCGAGCGCAACGAAGACCCTGATGTAGGTCTTCACGTGACGGTGAACGTCTTCGTGATGCGTGTCGCTCATAATCTCTCAATCAATTTCACTTGCCCGGCAACAGGTACAGGGTTGGGAACAAAAAAATCCACACGAGATCGACAAAGTGCCAGTACAAACCGGCGACTTCGACGCGGTTGGTGAACCGTTCGGGATCGGTCTGCCACATCTTGCTGCCGGGACCCCAAAGATAGCCGTTGACGATCATGCCGCCGATGACGTGCAAGCCGTGCAGCCCGGTCATCGTGAAGTACAGCGCCATGAACGTGCTGGTCGAGGGCAGCAAGTGATGCTCGAACTTCGCGGCGTACTCGAAACTCTTGATCACAAGGAAGGCGACGCCGCAGAGGAACGTCAGACCCATGTACAGCTTGTACTTGCCGAAATTCTTCATCTTCAGCGATGCCCAACTCATGACCATCGTCACGCTGGAGAAGATCAGCACCATCGTGTTGATCGTGGCCAGCGGGACGTTCAGGAATTCCGCCCCGTGTTCCCACGTGTCCGCGCCGGTGCGCAGCAGCACATACGTCGAAAACAATGCACCGAACAGCATCACTTCCGACGCGAGAAACAGCCACACGCCGAGCTTGGCGTTGTACAGCCCGGTGTCCGGTCGCTCGGTCGAATTATAGGGAATCTCAATCGCGGTAGACATTTATCTCTTCTCTTGGTTGTTTTGGTCGCCCGGCTTCTTGTAAGGCTCGTTTTGCGGATGGAAATCCTTGTCCTCGCCGGGCGCGCTGTACTCGTACGGTCCGCAATACACCTCGGGAATCTTGAGGAAATTCCCGTGCGGCGGCGGTGTCGGGGTGGCCCACTCAAGCGTCGTCGCCTCCCACGGATTGTCGCTAGTCACCTTCCGTCCCGCGAACAGGCTCCAAAAGAAATTGACGATGAAGATGAGTTGAACAACTGCCAGCGCCCATGCGGAATGTGACATCACCTTGTTCAAGTAGAGCACGTGCTCGGCATGTAGATACGACACGCCGCCGTCATACAGGCGGCGTGACACACCCGCCAGGCCTTGAATCAACATCGGCAGGAAAATGCCGTTCATGAAGATCAACGAACCCCAAAAATGCCATTTCCCCAGGGTTTCGTTCATCTGTTTGCCGCTCGCTTTCGGGAACCAGTAGTAGATGCCGGCGAACAGCGCGAAGAGCGTCCCGGGGGCCACCACGTAATGGAAGTGGCCGATGACGTAATACGTGTCGTGCAAATGGATGTCCGCGCTCGCCAAGCCAAGCGGCAGGCCCGTCAGACCGCCAATGCCGAACATCGGCAGAAACGCCAACGCGAACAGCATTGGCACGTTGAAGCGGATCGATCCACCCCAGAGCGACAGGATCAACGCCGTCAGAATAATGATCGACGGGATCGAAATAATCATCGTCGTCGTCTGGAAGAACGCGTTGATCGCCGTGCCCATGCCCGTCAGAAACATATGGTGCGCCCACACAATGAACGACATGAAGCCGAGGAAAATCACCGAGTACACGAGCGACTTGTAACCCCACAGCGGCTTGCGGGTGTTGTTGGCAATCACTTCCGCCACAATCCCCATGGCGGGCAGAATCAGCACGTACACTTCCGGATGCGCCAGAAACCAGAACAGATGTTGCCACAGCAACGCGCTGCCGCCGCCACTCACGTTCAGCGCCTTGCCGCCGACCACCAACCCGCTGGGCAGGAAGAAACTCGTGCCTGCCATGCGGTCCATCAATTGCATCACGCCCGCAGCTTCCAGCGGCGGGAATGCCAGCAGCAGCAAAAAGCCCGTGACCAATTGCGCCCACACGAAGAACGGCAGCCGCATCCACGTCAGCCCCTTCGCGCGCAACTGGATGATCGTGGTGATGGTATTGACCGACCCGAGAAGCGAGGATGTGATCAGGAACACCATTCCGGTCAGCCACATGGACTGGCCGGTGAAGAGCGAATGGCTCTGCGGGGTGACATCGGAAAGGGGCGGATACGAAGTCCAGCCCGACTGCGCCGAACCGCCCGACACGAAAAAGCTGCACAGCATGACGACCCCGCCGATGAAGTACACCCAGTAACTGGACATGTTGAGTTTCGGGAAGGCCATGTCCTGCGCGCCGACCTGGAGCGGCACGATATAGTTGCCGAACGCACCCACCGCCAGTGGCACGACACCCAGAAAGACCATGATGGTGCCGTGCATCGCCCCGAGTTGGTTGTAGAACTCAGGAGCCATGATGCCGCCCGGCATTCTCGAATCGCCCAACCACTTCACCAAAAAACCAATCGGCAGCGGCTTGCCGGGATACGCCAACTGCCAACGCATGAGCATCATCAGCGAAAAGCCAAAGAAGAGAAACACCAGGGAAGTCAGGCCGTACTGGATGCCGATCACCTTGTGGTCGGTCGAGAAAATGTACTTCCGCCAGAACGGCAACTCGCCATGATGCTCTTCGTGATGATGCGCTTCTGTCACCAAACCATTTCCTTCCTAACAAATCACTTGAGGGCCCTGTCATCTCCCAACAGGACCCTCAATGCCCAAATTTCTTCGCCCAACCAGCTTTATTCGGCCGGTTTCGAGAACTTGAAGTCGACGGTCTTCGCCTCGCCGTCGCCGACCTTGACCTTTTGCACCTGCTCGCCGTACTTCTCATGCCAGGCAGCCACTTCGTAATCGCCCGCCGGCAGTCCCTTCAGGGAGAACGTGCCATTGTCGCCCGTCACGCTGTAGAAGGGGTTGCTCATCACGCCGACGTAGGCTGACATCCATGGATGCACGTCGCATTTGAAGTGCACCATGATCTCAGGATTGGCAAACGTGCGTGTCACTGTCATGTCCTTGTTGGGTTCGCCCACATTGAATTCCGCGCTCTTTGTGGGCATGGCGTGGATGTTGTGCAACGTGTCGTCGCTATTTACGATTTTCAGGGGTTGCTTGGCCATCATGCCGAACACGTGAGGCTCGTAATGGCAACCGGTCTGATTAATGGTCACCGGGTTCTTGGGTGTGTCAAACGTCTTACCCTCAAGGCCACTTTTCACGTACACGAACACGTTCTTCAGCGTGCCGTCGGGATTCACCACCACGTCTTCGCTCATGAGCGGTGAATCCGCGTGCATCTCCGAGCACTTTGGATCCGCGTCCGTCTTGATTCTCTTCGCCTTCGGTGGCGTGCCGTCAAAGGCAATTTTGCCCGAAATCGATGCCGAATCCGCCGCGTGCGCGACGATCGCGACCCAAAATGATGCGGCCACCGCCACCAATAGCCTGGATGATTTCATACGTTCTCCTTCCATCAGTCGATAATCGACCAATCTTCTATTGGAACCAATGTTTTTCAAGGGCAAAGTTGGTTCGCGTTGTTGTCTCTTGTTGGATGCCTTTCTGTCCATGAAGATTCATGTTACGGCTGCGTCGGGGGGCCTGCCGTCATCGGCAGAGTGGGCGCTGCCTGTGCGGTTTGCTCGTGCACGCCCAGCGTCAACACGTAGTCCACCAACGCTTCGATCTGTTTGCGTCCATCGCCGCCGAGGATGTTCGGCGCGATGGTCGCGCCGTACTCGAATTGTGGCATGCGGGTGCCCGGCATCTGTGCCAGCGGTTCCACCAGCCACTTGTTCACCAGCCAGTCGCGCTGCAGGCGTTGGTGCGCGAGCGAAAGATTCGGCGCCAATCGCGGCAGGTCCTCCTCGGGAATCTCCGACAGCGGCTTACCGAGCGCCTTCCCCTCCACAATGTGGCACAACGCGCACTTCAATTGCTCGAATAATTGTTTGCCCGCCGCCACACGCTCCGGCGAGGCGTCGATCTTCGCCGATTGATAGGGGAACTGCGTCCGTCCTTCCGTGGCGAAGTATTTCACGATCACGTTCGCCTCGCCATCGGTCAACCCGAACGTCGGCATCCGCACGTGCAACCACGGACGAATCTCACCCGTCTGGGGCGCTTTCACGAAATCAAATAACCAATCCGGCTGCGTGCGTTGCCCTTGATGCAACTGCGTCGGCGTCCCGCTGAGCATCGGCGGCTCCATGCCCGTCGGAATGCCCGTGGCGCGAATCGCCCCGCCCTGCGCTTCGACAATGTGACAGCCGACGCAATTCAATTCCTTGACCATCCAGCGACCGCGTTCGATCTGGAACTCCGCGGGTGTGAGTTGTTTGGCCTCGTTGGGCGTCAACTTCTCGTCCGTCATGCCGGAGATGACCGTGGCAATCTGGTCGATCTGCTCGTCGGTCACGTTGAACTTCGGCATTTTCAACAGTTCCTGCGGGGACCGCGTGACGCCGATGCGCCCCGTATCGAATGACCGTGGCGCGTGCAATTTCTGTTTGAACCATGCGAGCCGATCCGGCTCGATCTCGACGAGACCGAAATCCAGTTTATCAATCGGCTTGCTGCCCCATTCGCTCAACTCCGTGCCAATCGGTTTGGCGGTTTCGAAGCCGTGAATGTCGTGGCAGGCGAAGCAGCCGTAGCGCCCGATCAACCTGCTGCCCAGGTAAACATTCTTCTTCTCGGCGGGCTGCAGGGCGGCGACCGTTTGTTTCGCCGCGGTCATCTTCGCTTTCACCTGCTCAATCCCGGCGGCCAACTTCTTGGCCTTGCGATCGATTGCATCATCGTACGTCTCTTCAAATTCCTTCTGCAGCGCCTTGACCTGCGCTTCTTCGCGCGCGAGCCGCGCGGCGTCCTGGTAATACGGAATCGTTTCTTCGTCCACGAAGTACGCCTCAATCTGGTCGTCGAGGTTGTTGATCTTCTGCTGCGCCTGCTCCGTCGGCAGCGTGACCTGCAAATACTCGACCGTTTCCTTGTCCAGCATCTCCGACTTCACCTCGGGCAACGATTGTTGGTCCGTCTTCTCGTTGCGCAGGCTTGATAGAAACGTCGCCACATCCGCCGCCTCCTGATCGCTCAAGCGCAGGTTCGGCATCTTCGTTCGTGGATGATATTGTTTCGGGTTTTTCAGCCAGGCGTACAGCCAGTTGACGTCCGTTTTGCTGCCGGCTCCTGCCAACTGCGGGCCCTGGGAACGCAGCCGCCGATATTGCCAGTCGTCCATGTACGGCTTGAGTGGGGCCGGCACCTTGATGTCCATCAGTTTTTCATCGATGACGTGGCAGGCCATGCAGCCGAGTTGGCCCACGAGTTTCTTGCCGCTCTCGGCGTTGCCGGAAACGGGCGGCGCCGGATACTTCGGCTGGTCGCTGACCGCGAAGAGGAATTCCGTGATGGCATTGATTTCGACGGCGTTGCGATCGGGCGTGTCCTTGTTGTTATCGAGGCCCCAAAATCGCGGCATATAGGTGTTCGGGCGGAACGCGACGGGATCGGCGAGCCACTTGCGCGCCCATTCCTTGTTCGTCTTGCCCGCAACCTTGTAAAGGCTCGGGCCCGGTTTGCGCAGCGTGCGGATCGGGATATTCACGTCCTGTCCGACCGTCAACGAAACCTCCTGCGGAAAATTGTTGAGCCGGCGCACGTCGTCCGCGTTCACGTCATAAAACTTGCAGATACTGTCGAAATCCTCGCCTGCGGCGACGTGATGGGTCGAGTACGTCTCCAGTTGCTTCATCTTGTGGCACGACCAGCAACCGAGTTGCTCGATGAGACGGCGACCGTGATCGAGTTGCTCACCGCCTTTGAGATTGGTCTGGTCGCCGTGACATTTCAAGCAACTGGCCTGCACGTATTTTGC
>JBEKYJ010000056.1:0-20415 GCA_049511095.1 Verrucomicrobiia bacterium | reverse complement strand
CCGTCAAATCGCAGGTGTGCATCGCGCAATGGCCTCGCCCGAGGTGCAGGTTGATGTCGATTGTAAAGGTTGGTTGCGCGACGATCTTCTTGAGCTTGGCCAGTGGTGTGCGCGCCGCCGTGCCGCCACTAACGGCGGACACGCCGTTGTAGGCGATGTCCACCAAGTCCGCGTCAACCCGGGCGCGGGAATAACCCAGTGCATCCAGGATCCGTCCCCAATTCGGATCGCCGCCGCACCAACTCGTTTTCACCAGCACGGAATTGGCCACGGCCCGCGCGGCAAACTCCGCGTCGCGGTCGGACGCCGCGCCGTGGACGTTCACCGTCACAAACTTCGTCACGCCTTCGCCGTCACGCACGATCATCTTGGCGAGTTCAAGACATACGAAGTCGAGCGCTTCCTGGAACTTCGCCAGCGGCGGCGCGCCGGCCACTCCGTTGGCGAGCAGGATCACCGTGTCATTGGTGCTCGTGTCGCCGTCAACGGTCACCCGGTTAAAGGAATGGTTGACCGCGTGCGTGAGCGCTTTCTGGAGCGCCGCGCGCGGGATGGCCGCGTCGGTCGTGATAAAAGACAACATCGTTGCCATGTTCGGCTGGATCATCCCCGCACCCTTGGCGATGCCCCCGACGCGAATCGTCTTGCCGCCCGCTTTGAACTGCACGGCGACCTCCTTCGCGAACGTGTCGGTGGTCATGATCGCCTCCGCCGCCGCCGATCCGCCGTGTGTCGAGAGGACGCCCAGCAACTGTTTGATGCCGGATTCGACTTTGACAATCGGCAGGTTCACCCCAATGCGGCCTGTCGAACACACCAGCACGTGGCTTTCCGCGCAGCCCAGCCGACGCGCGACCGCCACGGCCATGGCCCGGGCGTGAATCGTGCCGGCGCTGCCCGTGCAGGCGTTCGCGTTCCCGCTGTTGGCGATGATCGCGCAGGCCTTGCCCGTTTTCGCGTGGCGCATGCTCAGTTTCACCGGCGCGGCCTTCACCTGGTTTGTCGTGAATGTCGCCGCCACGGTCGCGGGCTCGTTCGACACAATCAGCGCCATGTCCTTTTTGCCGCTGACCTTGATACCGGCGGCGATGCCCGCCGCGCGAAAACCGTGGGGAGCTGTGACCGAACCCTTGATTCGCGTAAGGAGTGTCTTCATGGGAGAAGTCCCGACGATTCCTCGTAGCCGCACATGAGGTTCAGGCACTGCACGGCCTGACCGGCGGCGCCTTTGGTGAGATTATCGAGCGCGCTGACAACAATCAGCCGATTCGTGCGCGGATCGATTCGGACGGAGATGTCGCAGAAGTTGCTGCCCGCGACGTTCTTGGTATCGGGAAGTGATTCGATCACCCGCACGAATGGCTCGTCCTTGTAAAAGTCGCGATACACCGCCAGCGCGTCCTCTGATTTCCTGGCGAGCGTCATATAGATCGTGCTCACGATGCCGCGATTCAGCGGGATCAGGTGCGGCGTGAAGGAAATGGTCACGCTCGAACCGGCCAGCAACGATATCTCCTGTTCGATTTCGCTGAGATGCCGATGTTTCGGGATGCCGTACGCGCGCGCGCTTTCGTTGCACTCGGTGAACAAGTATTCCTCCGCAACCTTGCGCCCGGCCCCGCTGACACCGCTGAGGCTCGTGGCAATGATGCTGTCGGCCTTGCCCAGACCCTTTTGGATCGCCGGCGCGGCCCCGAGGATGATGCTGGTGGGATAGCACCCCGGGCAGGCGACCAGCTTCGCTCCTCGAATCTGGTCCCGATGAAGTTCGGGCAAACCATACACCGATTGCGTCAACAGTTGCGGCGCCGGATGGTCGTGCTCGTAAAAGTCCTTGTACACGGCCGCCGATTTCAATCGGAAGTCGGCGGACAAATCGAGCACCTTGGTCCCCTTGCGCAATAGGGCGGTCGCGAACTCCGCAGCCACGCCGTGCGGCAACGCCAGGAACGCCACCTCGGCGCCAAGGCGATCGACGTTCGGTTCGACAAACATCGCGTCGATCTGTCCCCGAAATCGGGGGAAAATTTCGGCCACGGCTTTCCCGGCATATTGCCGGGAAGTGAACTGCGTGATTTCGACGTGCGGGTGCCGCAACAGCAATCGAATCAGTTCCTGACCCGAATAACCGCTGGCTCCGATGATGGCTGCTTTTGTTTTTTTCATGGTGCGAACACTTTGAATCTGCGCGCAAAAGCAACGAGCCCCGAATATGAAACCCGGGGCTCGTGCGTGCAAGTATAGATTTGTTGGTCGATTAACGCTTCGAGAACTGGAAGCGCTTGCGGGCGCCGGGTTGACCGTACTTCTTCCGCTCCTTCATTCTGGAGTCGCGCGTGAGGAAGCCTTTCTTGCGCAGCACGCCTTTGAGATCGGGCGAAGCCTTTAGCAGCGCGCGGGCGATGCCGTGGCTGATCGCGCCCGCCTGCCCCGACACGCCGCCGCCGCCGACACTGATGAACACATCAAACTTGTCCACATTCTGCGTCTCCGCGAGCGGCTGGAACGCAATGGTGCGTTGATTGGGAACAGTCAGGTATTCGTCAACAGTGCGATCATTGATGACGACCTTGCCCGAACCGG
Organism: Verrucomicrobiia bacterium; assembly: GCA_049511095.1. Taxonomy (GTDB): domain Bacteria; phylum Verrucomicrobiota; class Verrucomicrobiia; order Palsa-1439; family Palsa-1439; genus Palsa-1439. The sequence goes on along the minus strand of JBEKYJ010000056.1, from coordinate 17,832 downwards.
GCACGAGGCGCACCTGGGCGACGCTCGTTTTGCGGCGACCGGTTCCGAGAAATCCGCTGGGCTTGGTGTAGGCTGTGGCCATGGTTGTGAAAAACTAAATGGAAATGGGTTCCGGTTGCTGCGCCGCGTGCGGATGCGCCGCACCGGCGTACACCTTGAGTTTCGTGATCATCTGCCGACCGAGCCGGTTCTTCGGAATCATGCCCTTCACCGCGTGCTGGATGAGTTTCTCGGGATGACTCGCGCGCACCTGCTTGGCCGTCCGCCGCTTCTCATTGCCGGGATACTGCGAGTAGCTCATGTAGGTCTTCGCGGTTTCCTTCTTGCCGGTCAGTACCACTTTCTCCGCGTTGACCACCACGACAAAATCGCCTGTATCAATGTGCGAAGTAAACGTGGGCTTCAGCTTGCCGCGCAGGACATTGGCGGCCTTCACCGCCACCTTGCCCAGCACTTGATTGCTGGCGTCGATGACGTACCAGTGCGGCTTCTGCTCTTCTTTCTTGGCGAAAAACGTACTCATAAATCCCCTGCTTTGGATGCGTGGGGCGGCGTAACGTAGCCGAACCCTTCCGCTGCTGTCAATCGCAATTTTACAGCTTCTTTCGCACAAAGTTACAGCCTTTCGTTTGCAGTCCTGCATCACCCGCGCTATACTATGACGCACAGAACGGGTACGCATGGAGATGACGACATGAGCGACCACTCGGGCTATAAGAAACCTCCCCCTCCGGGCGGGCCGCTGGATTTTTCTGACAAATGGGGTGCGCGGGATGACTCCACTCCCATCGGACTGGTCGACAAACTGTTGGCGACCCTGCCCGAAGGCAATCCCGTTCGCTTCGATCTGCTTCGCCTGCGGCAGCAAGTCCAGGAACATGAGCTGACACTGTCGGAAGCCCGTTCCGCCCTCGAAAAGATGGACGAGGTCATCAAGAAGGTGACTTCGCCCGCCAACCGCATTGGCACATTGCTCGGGTTTCCGAAGAAGGACGTCGCCCACGTCGCGGTCGGCGGTCACGATTACTATTCCAACGTCGATCCACGACTCGACGCGCCGGCTTTAAAAATCGGCACCCGCGTGCTGGTGAACGAAGCCTACGTCGTCGTCGGCGACCTCGGGTACGATAACTCCGGCCCCGTCGGCAAGGTCGCCGATGTCTTGAAGGACGGCCGGCTTCGCGTGGGCCAGGAGCACGGGTTGCACTCGGTCATCCTCCAGCGCTCCAGCGACCTGCTCAGCGCGAAATTGAAGGTTGGCGACGAAATCCGCATCGATCCGGCGTTTCGCGTGGCCGTCGAGTTGCTCGCCTCTTCGGACAACCAGGAATTCTACCTCGAGGCGGTTCCCGAACTGCCGTGGTCGCGTGTCGGCGGTCAGACCGGCGCCATTCAAGCGATCAAAGACGCCATCGAGTTGCCGTTGTTGCATCCGGATCTCTTCAACCGCTTTCACTACGCCCAACCCAAGGGCTTTCTGCTCCACGGCCCGCCGGGCTGCGGCAAGACGCTGATCGGCAAAGCGACGGCCTTCAACCTGACCGGCAAACTGCGCGAGAAAACCGGCCACGACATGAAGGAATGCTTCATGCATGTGAAGGGCCCCGAAATCCTCAATATGTGGGTCGGCGAATCGGAGCGCATCGTGCGCGAAATCTTCGCCATTGCCCGCGAGAAACGCAAACAAGGCTACATGCCGTTCCTGTTCATCGACGAGGCGGAGTCGATTCTCGGCACGCGCCGCGCCGGGCGTTACGCGAACATTTTGTCGACGCTCGTACCGATGTTCTGCTCCGAAATGGACGGCATCGAGTCGCTCAACGATATCGTCATCATCCTCGCGTCGAACCGGGCCGACCTGATCGACCCGGCCATCCTGCGGCCGGGCCGCATCGACCGCAAGATCAAGGTCGACCGTCCCGACAAGGAAGGCTCGCGCGAGATTTTTTCAATCTATCTGACGGAAGACCTGCCCCTCGACCCCGCCACCCTCAAGGCGCATGGCGGCGACGCGAAGGCGGCGGTCACGGCCCTGGTGGATTCGGTCATTAAGACACTTTTCGCGCACCGCGATGAGAACCGGTTCCTCGAGGTGCAGTTGCGCAGCGGCCGCAATGCGGTGCTCTACCGCGGCGACCTGATCAGCGGCGCGATCATCGCCAGTATCGTCGAGCGCTCCAAGGAAATGGCCATCAAGCGGAGCATTGACTCGAAGAAGGATGAAGGCATCAGCGAGGCGGACCTGCTGCGTTCGCTGGAACTCGAATACGCCGAGAACGACATCTTCCCGCCCACCGACATCACGGAAGACTGGCTGATGCTGCTCGATTACGACGCCGAGAACGTCGTGAAGGTCTCTCCGATTCGACCCGTCTCGGGAGCGCGGTCGAAAGGAATCAGCGCGGTTGTCTGACGCCGCGGGCAAGCGGCTCGCAACGGTCGCCATCCGCCAGCCATGCAACGAACCCTGGGCATCGAAACCGAATATGGGATCACGGTCGATGGACAGGAGAGCGTCGACGTCGTGGCCGAGTCGATCGCCCTCGTGCGCAGCTATACGCAAATCGAGCCGCCCGCCCGGCATTCCGCGCTGAAGTGGGATTACGAACTCGAAGATCCGCATCAGGACCTGCGCGGCTTCCGCGTCGATGAATTGCTGCAGGATTTCGACGAAGCCAGGTACTTCGTCCAGGACCAGAACCGCAAGCTCAGCTTCCAGGAAATCAAAAGCGACCTCGTCCTCTCCAACGGCGCGCGCTTCTACAACGACCACGCCCATCCCGAATACGCCACGCCCGAGTGCAAGCGTCTCCGCGACATCGTCGCCCAGGACAAAGCGGGCGAACGCATCGTCGAAGAGTGCGTCCGCCGCCGGAACCGGCACGCCGCCGGCGGCGTCGTGAAAGTCTACAAGAACAACACCGATTTCATCGGCCACAGCTACGGCTGCCACGACAATTATTTGATGGACCGCGACATCCCGTTCGACCTCGTGATCCGCGGCCTCACTCCCTTCCTCGTCACGCGCCAGATTGTCGCCGGCGCGGGCAAGGTCGGCATTGAAAACGAAGAGGGTGCCCCCGTCGGCGTCTATCAAATCAGCCAGCGCGCGGATTTCTTCAGCGTCCTCGTTTCCATCGACACCATGAACCGCCGCCCGATCATCAACACCCGCGACGAACCCCACGCCGACAGCGACAAGTACCGGCGCCTGCACGTCATCATCGGCGACGCCAACATGAGCGAGATCTCCGGCGCGCTCAAGATCGGCACCACGTCGCTTGTGCTCGACTTGCTGGAGCGGCGGTTGTGTCCGATGAACATCGAATTGGCCGACCCGATCACCGCCTTGAAAACCGTCTCGCGTGACCCCAGCCTCAAAACCGCCCTGCCGCTCGCGGGTGGACATACGATGGCGCCTATCGACATCCAACGGCAGTACCTGGTGGCGGCCCAGAAGCACCTGGGTGGCCGGGACGTGGAAACGGACTGGGTGCTCACCACGTGGGAGCAGGTGCTGGCCGATTTGGAGCGCGACCCGATGTTGTGCCGGGACCGGCTCGACTGGGTGGCCAAGAAGTGGATGCTGGATGCGTTTGTGGAAGCCGAGAAAGTCGCCTGGGATGATCCGTGGCTGCAATCGCTCGATCTCGAATACCACAACGTGTCCCGCGAAGAGGGACTGTACGCGGAGTTGATGCGCCAGAGCAACGTGCAGCGGTTCGTGACCGACGACGATATCCGCCACGCGATCCGCCAGCCCCCCATCGACACGCGGGCCTATTTCCGCGGGCGCTGCATCGAGAAATTCGCCAGGCAGATGACTTCCGTGCAGTGGGACGAGATCGCGTTTGGCGAAAATGACCACGAATCGGTGGTCCGGCTCTTGAATGTTTTTGACGACGAGGACGTGCGCCGTTACAATGCGGCCATTGACAAAGCGTCGGATGTGGCGACATTACTGCGGAACTTGGAAATAACGGAGAGATAAGCCGACATGGCCGATTCCAACGCACAATTTCCTGAGCGGATTCACCGTCCGACCTCGCCCGCTCCGTGGGAAAAGAAGGATACCGACGAAGGCGGGCCGCGCCGGCCCGATGCCGACTCGCCCGACACGAAGGAACTCCTCAAAAAGATGCGGCGCGTCGATCCCAACCAGGCCAAGCGTTATCGCCAACGCACCGGAGAGTGAGTCGGCGACCGCCCGCACGAAATCGCCATGGATCATCCCCAACCGATTCCGCAATTCCTGCATGACGGCGATTTTCTGGGCGCATTGAAAGCGCACGGCTACGAAGTCGCTCCCCGTCTCATGGAAGCCGCCGCCAAATTCCAGCACGAGATGGGCAGCGGCAGTATCGCCACCGAAGGCACGACGGTTCTCGCCGTCAAATACAAGGACGGCGTGCTGGTCGCGGGCGATCGCCGCGCCACGGCGGGCAACCTCGTGATGTATGAGCGCGCCGAGAAACTCATTAATATTGACGAGCGATCCATCCTCGCCATCGCGGGCGTGCCGGCCGTCGCGTTCGAAATGGCCCGCGTGCTCGAACACAGCTTTAAATACTACCAACGCAGCCAGCTTCAGGAGATGAGCACCGCGGGCAAGGTGCGCTCGCTGTCAAAACTTTTGAAGGAAAATCTGCCGCTCACGTTACAGGGCGTGGGCATGGTCGTCCCGATATTCGCCACGTACGAGACCGCCGACGGCAAGGATGGCGAAGGAAAAGTGTACTTCTACGATGCGCTCGGCGCCCAGTTCGAGGGTGTGGATTACGCCGCCAGCGGCTCCGGCTCGCTCGCGGTCCGCAGCGTATTGCATTACCTCAATACCTGGGGCGGCAAACCGTTGGCCAAGTTCAATGAGTCGGAAATCATTGTCACCGCCTTGCGGGTGCTCGACACGGCGGCTGACAGCGACACCGCCACGAGCGGCTACAATCCCAAATCCGATATTTTCCCCATCGTCCGGGTCATTACGGCGGAAGGCGTCCGCGAAATCCCCGACTCCGATCTGGCCCGCGTGTACCGGAGCGAGGTCTAGTTTTCAGGAGAATCAGGCCCCACAGCCATGATTGAAGAACCCTATCGTTGGATCGAGGCGATCGCGAATCGCCGCGAGTACATTGAGGACCAGTTGCGTCTCGGCAGCCCGGTGGTGGCCCTGAACTATGCCGAGGGCTTGTTGTTGCTGACGGTCAGCCGCGAGACCCGCAAGGTTTTCGAGGTGTACGACCGCGTGGCGTTCGCAGCGCTGGGCCATCCCGCCGATATCGAGCGGATGCGGCTGGTGGCCATTGATCTGGCCCACATCGAAGGATTCAACCGCGCCGTGGCCGACGTTTCGTTGCGTCGGCTCGTCAACTTCGGGATGAGCCCCGCGTTGAAGACCGCGTTCGAACAGGTGTTTGGCGCGCCGTTTATCGTCAGGATATTGCTGGCCGAACTCGGTGACCAGCCGGAGCAGGATTCCATCGTCAAGCTCGATTACGACGGCTCCTTTGCGCAAAGCGAAATCGAGAGCAAGGAACCGTTCCACGTTTTGGCCGGCACGGGCGAAGCCCAAACGGCGATGCTCGATTATCTGGTGGAACACGACAGCAACCCGCGCCGCGCGCTCGACGATGCGTTGAAACTCGCGGCGAAAACCTGGGCGGTCGGCATGGACATGGCCGAGCACGGCCAGACCAAGGAAGGCGAAGAGGCTGAAAAACGCGAGATTGAACCGGAGAAGGTTCTCAAGGAATACTTGAAAGCTCGCCATGTCGAGGCCGCCGTGCTGGAGCGCCGCCGGCCCGCGACCATGAAATTCCGCCTCCTCGACGACAAGGAAGTCCGCAGCGCGCTCAAGGATTTATGAACCGCATCGTCGGGTTGGAGACCGAGTACGGCTGTCTGGTCAGCAACGACGACCGCCAAGGCGGACCCGACGCCTTTCCGATCCGTGTCAAGAACCACCTCTTCAAGGTTGCCCGCCTGGGCGCGATCGACCTGCATTACCGCGATTATGAGGAACCGCCGGGCAATGGCGGGTTTCTGCTCAACGGCGGGCGCCTTTATCTCGACATGGGGCATATCGAGTATTCCACGCCCGAGTGCATCAGTCTGCGCGACGTCGTTTCCTTCGACCATGCCGGCGATCAGCTCCTGCAAGGCGCGTTGGAGAGCATGGGCATCTCCGACCGGGTGTCGTTCCTGAAGAACAACATCGACCACCACACGGGCGCGACGTTCGGGTGCCACGAGAACTACCTGATGAAGCGTAACGCGCAATTCACCCCGCAAGTATTGTCCGCACTGCTGTCGTTCCTCGCCACGCGCCAGATATTCTCGGGCGCGGGCCGCGTGGGCCAGGCCAATCCCCTCGCCTTCGAATTCGATCATGGCCGGCACGACCCGCCCGTGTACTTCCAGATCTCGCAGCGCGCCGATCACATCGTGAACGATATTTATCAGTGGGTGCAGTTCAATCGCGCGATCATCAACGCGCGCGACGAACCCCTCGCGGACTATCGCAAATACCGCCGCCTCCACCTGCTCATCGGCGATTCGAACATGAGCCAGTACGCCACCGCGCTCAAGGTCGGCACGACCTCGCTCGTCCTGGACCTGCTGGAGGAAGGCATCCTCCCGAAGCGCGTCGGGCTGATGGATCCCGTGCAGGCCACCCGCGATATTTCACGCGACCCGCAGTACCGCTGGGTCGTTCGCCTCGAAAACGGCCAGACGCGCACCGCGCTGGAGATCCAACATTCGTTCCTCGGCCTAGCCAAGCACTATCTCGCCGGCATGGATCCCGAAAACGACTGGATCATCCGTGAATGGGAGGACGTTCTGGCAGGGCTCGAACGCGATCCGATGTCGCAGGTGGACAAGATCGATTGGGTTGCCAAGAAGTGGATGCTGCAGATGTTTATCGAGCAGCAACGGGTCAATTGGGATGACCCGTGGGTGCAGTCGTTGGACCTCGAGTATCACAACCTCGACGCGCGCCGCGGGTTGTACTTCGCGCTGGTCGAGCAGGGCCGTTCGCAACCCGTCGTCACTCCCGAACGCATCGCCTTTTGCATGCAGAACCCTCCGAGCAACACCCGCGCGCAGGCCCGCGGCATCGCCGTCCGTCACTTGCGCGATCAGGCCGGCAGCTACATCATCAATTGGGATTCCATCGCCGTCGAGAGCAAGGACCCGCTCATCATGAACAATCCGTTTCATCCCTACCAATCCGAGGTGGCCCAATTGCTCTTCAGCGATCACGACGGTCCTGCGTACACGCCGCCAGCGTAGACGCCCGGAAAAAGCTCCTGCGGCTTGTTGTTGACTTCACCCCATCTCGTCGTATGCTCTCACCCAGGCGAGTTGCCAACGGAGAGGAGGCGTACTGTGAAGCAATGCAGTGTTCTTCTGATTGAGGATTGCCCGGAGGATCAACAAGCCGTGTGCGACACGTTGCGTGCCAAGGGCTACTCCGTCACTACCATCAGCGACCCGGACCGCGCCTCGAGCACAGTCGAGGACTGGGCGAAGCAATACAACTTTGTCATCGTCCAGGAAGTCATGCACGGGCACCGCGGGATGGAGCTCTTGCGCGAACTGCGGTCGTGCCGCAAAGACTTGCCCGTGCTCGTCGTCACACGCGACGGTGATTGGAACGGGTATGCGCGCGCCTTGAGCGAGGGGGCGGTCGACTATTTCCAGTCCCCGGTCAACCACAAGAAGTTGGTCAAGACTGTGGAGAATGCGCTGACACCGCCGGTCTGATCCGGGTCAGCCCGAAGAAACGAAACGCCCCGACCAGTCTGCTGGATGTCGGGGCGTTCTTGTTTCACCCAAGTCTACTGGGTCGGCTCCAGAAACAGCCCGACGACGCTGGTGAACCCGTGGATGAACGTGCGTTGGCCGACCGGGCCGATCTCGCCATTGCAAAAAAATCCGGCGGTGGGCACCGGGCCGAGACTTTCCTGCACGGCTTTAATGTCGTGGTTCACGGTGCCGTACATCCGCTCGCCACGCCCCAAACAACTGAAGAGCAGCGCCCCACGCGGTTGTTGCCGGCCCAATTCGCTCCGCTCCTTGGCCAGCAGGTGGCGCAAGTCCTCGTCGGCGGTTTCGGCGTCCCGCACCTGGAACTGCACGGTCTGCCCGGTGCGCATCAAATCGCCCACCGCCAGCGCTCCGGACTGCGGGTCGCTGCCAATGAGGTTGCGGATCAGAAAATCGCCGCGTGAGAATTCCTCCTGGTACTCGTTGACGACCCTGCCCAAAAACAGGGCCGAGCGCGCCAGATCCCGGTCACGCGTCGGCAATTGCGGCAACATTTCCTGCAAGATCTTCATCGGCGGGCGTCCCGCGAGTTCGAACACGATGTTCTTGTCCGCCCGCGTGACCGTGAACGGTTCGCCAATCGGGCGACACCCTTGCGACACCACCGTCCGCAACGCAATCTTGCCGGTCAGCCCGACGCCGATCGCGCCCTCGTCGTAAACTTGCCGATCCACAAACAAACGATTTTCGCCGGCTTGTTGCGCCCCGCTGGCCAACCCACCGACCATGGGCGATTGTGGATACGCTTCGACCAACGCGTCGATCAACTGCATCGCGCGCGTGGTGAATGGGTCGACCAGCACCACGAATTGCGGCGCCGCGCCGGGTTCCAATTCAAGTTGGAAGTGCCAGAAAGCCGGCCCGGTCGATTCCTCCAAATCCTTCTCGGTGAGATGGAATGGAAATACCTCCACCCCCGGCAACTCGCCCACCAGCAGAGAAAGCGCCGGCTTCTCCTCGACTTCCTGGTCGGTGCCGATGATTCCTGCCCCGGTGCAGCCGATGAGATGCCGCGCGCCCACCGCCTGCTGCGTCGCTTCGATGATCCTATCGATGTGCGACACGTATTTGGGGTGCGCGAACAGCACCGCCAATTCGGTTTTGGCGGCACCGAGCTGGGCGGCGACCTGCCGTCCCAAGTCTTCCACGGCTTCCGCCCATTCCGTCTTCGTTGTCAACGCTGAAGCAAAGCGCATGGCTTAACTCTGTCTCAAACCAGACAGTTTTTCAACAAGCCTTTCGCAACGAGCGAAAGCCGTCCGCCTCTCAGTAGGACGGTGGTGGCGGCGGACGCGGAGAGCGATACAGCGCCGGTGTGTTGATCATGAAATCGATGACCTTTTCACTCAAGCCCGCATCCTTCAGGTCGAGGATCTCGGCGGCACTCAGGTGATACACCGTATGTGAATTCCGAATCTGGCTGAGGATGACCTCGTCACTGACGCCCGACTTGGCCAGCATCTTGACATCCGCCAAGCTCAAGGGCTGGCTGGGATACTGGACGCGCCGGGGTGGCGGTCGTCGATGCGGAGTTTCACAACCAACGGCCATGACTGTCGCCGCTGCCAGGGTGATAACTGCCATCCGTCCATTCATCATTATTAGTAGGCTCCTTTTCCCCAATTCTCGCATATCCAATTATATACTGTAAAACCGCCGCTTTCCAATCGTTGCTTTCAATAACGTCAAATCTAACGGTTGCCTTCCAGCCATACTCCTGCTAGGCTGCAGGATGTACGGTGATTAGTACGCAAGCAATAACCAACCCGGGAGGATTATGTCTGGCATGAACCAGGTCGTTCAGCAGCTACATGCGCAACGCAAGCATGCGGCTCAGGAGCTTGAGAAGCTCGATCTCGCCATCAAGGCGCTTACATCTCTTCATGGAAGAGGAACCACATTGACGGGAGCGATTCGAAGGAAGCCGAAGTTTTCGGCGGCAGCACGCGCCAGGATCGCGGCCGCCCAACGCGCTCGCTGGGCAAAGATCAGGGCCGCACAGAAGAAATAGGCCGGATCGCAACAACTGGAGTTGTTGGCTGCACCCCGCTTGTTGATAACAGGTGGGGTGCATGTTTTGAGGGTCAGTAACCCGCGCCTCCCTGGATCCATCCCGGAATTTCAAGGTTGGTGGAGAGGGGTGGATTCGAACCACCGAAGGCATAAGCCAGCAGATTTACAGTCTGCCCCGTTTGGCCACTTCGGTACCTCTCCACTACTTAATTTGCTTAGGAAATATAGATATTCCCCAAAGCGGAGATCGCTCTTTGCCTGACCGTTGTCACGTTTTGTGTCACAGTCTGGCTGTTATGCGGGCTAAAGCCAGATGACAGCGACAACAAAGACAGAGACGAACCCGGCGTCCCCATCGAAATCGAAGTGGACGAAGGTCGCTCCGTATCTCTTCCGCTATCGGCCAACAAATGCATATCCGCGAGGCGAAATATTTGCACGGTTTCGCGTGGGAGGCAAGATTGTTCGTGCTTCCACGAATACCGACTCGAAAACGACCGCCAAACTGCGGTTGCCCGACATCAAGGCCGAGGAGCGCAAGAAGACCGAACGCGCAAACCCGGCGCTCACCAATGTCAAAACGTTCAGCGACGCGCTCGCCGTGCTGGAACGCCGCATCAAGAACGCCGTAAGACTACGCCTTGGGGCGCGGCGGGACAACTTTGACAATATCAGGCGGATCAAGGCGACGTGGCCCGGCATCGAAGAAATGCTCCTGCGCGATTTGAACACGGACGGCATTCTGGATTGAGCCAAGCGCCTTCACGAAAAGTATTCGGCTACCTCCTACAACAACACCATTGGCATGTTTCGCCGGGTGATTACAGTTGGCATCGAGGCGGGCGCCATCGCACGCGATCCGATGATGGGCGGTGATGGCAAGCGGCTTGTTGAGCGCGTGGCACCTCCGCCGAGACAGTTGGCGCTGCCAAACGATGAACAATGGCAGGCGATTTTGGCCGAAGCCGGTCGCAACGTGGGATACGGCGGTCGGGGCGCGGGCTGGCTCATCCGCTTCCTCGCCTACACCGGGGCACGACTCCAGGAAGCGCGTGGCTATAGCGAACATGAAGTACGTCGGCTTGCGAACTATGGTGGCGCGGACCCGCAGCAGGCCACGGGCGTCCGCAAGCGCGATGTGGACCTCACGCGTAACATGCTTCGGCTCTACGGCAAAGGTGGCAAAGAACGATGGGTTCCTTTGCTCGCAGAGGCGCGCGAGTTGATCGAGGAGATCTTCGCCGCGCGTCCCAAGATGAAGGCCGATGACCGGCTCATGACAGTGATGGAGTGCCCTGAAACGCTAGCCCGCTGCTGCAAGGAGGCAGGCTGCCAAAAGCTAACCCATCATGATCTGCGTCACTTCTTCGCCACGCGTCTCATCGAAATGGGCATCGACATCCCGACCGTCGCCAAGCTGCTCGGTCACGCAGATGGCGGCGCACTGGCCATGAAGGTTTATGGCCATCTGCGGATGGCGTACCTCCAAAAGCGATTACAGAACCTTCGCTTCAACACGGAAGCCATACAGCCACAAGCCATGTTGCCGAGCTCGGGCCTCAAGTCAAACATTGAGGCGACCGAGACGATGTCCGAACTACGTGCGTTGTTGGAGAAGGTGCTTGCCGCGCAATCGAGCGGACGTCAGCCCGTCATCGACCTGAAGCCAACAGCAGCCGAAGCCAAACGAGCGCAGCGGAAGCGACTACCCCCGGCCTGATTCTCACCTCTGCGGCTCATGTTTCGGCTCACAATCTGAGCCGAAAACACGTAACTGATGCTGCGCCCGCGTCCGCGGCGGCTCAGAACGTTGCCCTTCACCAACTCGCTCAAATCTCGCTTGGCAGCGGCAGTCGGCGTTCGCGTCATCGTCTCGTATTTCCGTTCTACGGTTTCTCCTTCATCAGAAGAATCCCTGTCTGTCAGGCCGATTCTGCCATCGGCAAGGCGGTCACGATGTTCCTTGCCTTGAAATTGCTCCGGCGTGAAGCCTTAGGAGCCCTCGTCTGGCGGAGCGAGCACGGTCAATCTGGAGCGCAGGCACGAGCAATAGATTGACGGCGCGCAGCAAGCCGCACAATCGAAACGCGATTCACGCAACCCGACTTAAACAAAGCGCGAATGCGTGTGGAGTTTTGATTGCAAAATGCGATGTGACCGCGAGAAAGTATGGCTCGAAGCGGCGACATCGGAGCGGAGTCTGATCGCCAACGGCACAGCCAAAGTCTTTGGGGTTTTGCAGCGGAGCACCGCAATTCGTGCCGAAGCAAAAAACACGAAGTCTTTGGCGGCCCGCATTGGTGCCGTTGTGTCACTGTCACCAATTCAAGGTGCTCGTAGCAACATGGCTCAAACTGTTCAACTTTCCGGCCGCCGGTGCGTTGTCGGCAGAAACGCGTTCATAGCTATTGTATCCTTCCCGTCACACTGATGGCCACGCCGGAGCAGGCATGTCCGTCATAGGGCCTTGTAGGTAAACGAGTCGGTGCCGGTAAAGCCGCCATAGGGCCTGTGGTAAAACGGGCCGTCGGAGTTGAAAGACAGAGAGCCATTCGACGGGCAGCTGACAACATTGGCCAACAACGAGTAGCCTTGGGGGATCGGAATCGTTGGCGAGCACGCCGGGCCCCTAGACGTACAGCGAGGTGTTTTCAGTAATCGAGTAATTGTCATCATTGGCGACGTCAATCGAAACGGTGGCCACGACGGGAATGGTTTCGATTCCCATCGCCCGCTCCACTTTTTGGCCTAATAATAGAAATGTCTTGAAATCTGTAGCAGATTTGGCCATCGAATCGCACGACCTATGTGGTAGTTGACCCGGCGCTGGAACAGGAAGACCGCAATCGGTCAAACAACACTGCGACAAAGACTGTGCTCGCACCCGGTCTGACCATCAGCGTCATGACAGTGCTGCAACCCTCGGTCACAGACCGGATCATCAACGCCCGTTGTGCAAACTTAGGAACAATCCCGACCGCCAGCCTGGTTGAGGTCGTGTTCCATGAGGGGACACCGACCGTCACGGGGCTGGCGACTGTCCCGATTAGCGCGTTGCCAACCAATGGCGTGTACGATGCCAGTTTCGAGCGGAACCTGTCTGGGCGAACCTTTACCAGTGCGTTTGTGTTGGTGTACGCCACGGTAGATGAAGCCAACACGGTCAGCGAAGCTGACAAAGATTACAGCACCCGCCTGGTATCGGTGATGACCACGCTTGATACGGATGGCGATGGGCTGTTGGACGGCGAAGAAGCGCACTACGGCACTAATCCACTGTTAGCGGACAGCGATGGCGATGGCATGCCCGATGGCTGGGAAATCGCCCATGGCCTAAATCCGCTGATCAATGACGCCTTGGCAGATCCCGATGGAGATGGGTTTAGCAACCTTGAGGAATTTCTGGGAGGGTCAGACCCGCGGGATCCGGCCTCTATACCTAGAACCGACAACACGCCGCCAACCTCCGCCGTGGATTCGATCTCGCCAACCAGGTGCCGTTCACCATTACCGCCACAGCTGGCGATGACTTGAGCGGCGTCGCTTCTGTGGAGCTGTTCTACCGCTATTCCACCAACAATGTGGACTGGACCGCATGGACAAGTTTCGGCGTGGTTCGATGATCTCCAAGTTGACCTTGCCCCATGAAACTGGACAGTTTCCAGAGTAAGTCTTGGCCAGTGTCTACCAGAGCGGAAGCGGACACCGCCTGCGGCGTGGACACCCGTCCACCTTTCCAGGCGTGGCAGATGAGCGAACCGAGTGATCATTTCTGACTCGGTGTGTTGGTTTCATTCGAGGAAACTAAGAACTCCTCTTCAAGCTGTTTATCCGTCAGGGACAGGTCAACGTTCTTGAGAAATTCGTATTTGCCTTGCTCCTTGCAGAAGTAGGCGGCACCCACCTTTAGATCCTCAGGGTGGCTGCTCTCACGAACAATTGCAACATAGGGGCATGACGGACTCATCCCTCCTGCCCTTAGAGAATCATTAGCTGGCGTGGGGGAGAATTGCATCGTCAGTTTTCCCCGGCAGAACTGAGTATCGTAGCGCACTATGCACACCGTCTCGACTTTGACTTGGGTGTTAGTGGCTGAGGTGGCCGCTGCCGCTGTGTTCGAGGCGACACCCATCGGTGCGTTCGTGCTCTCGGTGTCACCGGCAAATGCCGAGTGAAGACCGACCGCCAGAAATAATACCCATAATACAGTTTGCTTGTTCATGCTGTCCTTCTTTCTTCCTTTCTTCTATGTCCAACGTGAAGCAGTGTATCCGCCGTGCCGCCAGAGAGCAAGGCGGCGAGATGCGGGCCGGTAGGGCGGACGGCGGAGTCGAGGCTCAACGGCGATGACTTTCGGCTTTCGTTGCTTGGCATTGCGTGGGGCAGCCTGGCCGTTTACCCGATCCGCGCACTGGCAAGACGCATTACAGAATTGCTGACTAGGTTACCGATGCCCACTGCAGCTACCACCGCGTGTTGTGCGGGACGATGGCGTAAAGGCCCAATGTGATAGTCCAAGCGTCAGACAGATACATGCGCTTGAATTCGTGGCCAGGCCCCCAACTATCGCTGTAGAGAATCTCTCCAGTACGGTCGTTGTAGCCGATGATCATCCGACAATGTGGTGCCGTGCGTTGAACTTCGGTCGTCTCCTTGATTTTGCCTAGGATGACGTCCCAGACCAGGGGCACGCCGGCGTTGAGGTAACGAGCGATGTCCGCATTGAACTGGTTCATCTTGGCCTCCTGTTTCACACGAGCCTGCTTGAGCACCTGTGCGTCAAATTGCCCGTAAATCTGTATGGGATCTACTTTCGCGGTGTAGGTGATTTCCGTCCGTCCGGCGCTTCTGGCCACGCTGTTGTAATCCTTGGTTACTTCTTCGAGATCCTTGCCGTCGGTACGGAGGACCACAATGATCTCCACGCCAAGTTCCTCCCCATTGCGACGCAGCGCGGCGAGCATCAAGTCAGAGACCGTGCCGATGGCCGAAGACGCATTGGCGATTTGAGCAAGCTCATGCTGGTCAAAGTTCTTGCCGTAGTAACGCAGCACGCGCTCGATGGTCGCCGGAACACAGTAACCCTTCTGTCCTTGGTCAACCATCGGCACACCAGCGACCGCCACATCCCCATTTGGGTCACGTTTCACTCGATCACGCAGGTTGGCGGCGTCAACGGACTTCGTGCCGCTTGTCCCAAGCACAATGGCCATGTGGCGTGGGTCTTCAGAAGAGTCGAAGCGAGTGATTTGAAGCCGGACGTATTCCGCGTGGAATGGGATGGTTACGCCCCGATCTCGGTGCTTTACAGCAAAACTCCAAACCATATCGATCCGATGCGGCTCCTTAACCCAGACATTGCGCAGCGTGCTCACCGATTCTGGGTACGCCTGCTCCTTGAACTGCACGCCTGCTGCACCGATCCAGTGTTCAGTAGCGCGGTTGATACTGACTAGGAGTCTCTCGAAATCGCGTTCGCTCAGTTCGCCGTTCTCGCCACGGTTGTAGAGCGAGAGTGTTAGTCTTTTGAGGGCACCGTTTTCAAATCCCGAGATGGCCTCCCAGACGTGCACCCCCGCGAAGCTCAAGCCCGGGTGAACAGAACGTGCCGTAGTTCTTCTCGTTGCGAACTCCCACACAAAACCGTTGGTTCCCTGGGCCGCCATGAACTCGTCGGAGGTCAAGTGCCAAACCGAGTCGCTGCTGCCGAAAAACTCTTCGAGTGCGATTGTGCACGGGGCGCTCTGCGCTGTGGAGACCACCGGAAGCACTGCGAGCAGCAGTATGCCGATCAGAACACCGACCTTCGTGCCCGCGAGTTGCATGAAGTACATCTTACCAAGGAATCTATGTGGTGCAACCTGCTACAAGTAAGGTGAATGGCGCGGTGCTGCCCAGTGAAAGAATAGCCTTGCTGCGGGTAGTAAACATGATAGCGTGCGACGTGGGCGAGGTGAAGGCTTGCGCACAATGTCAACTGTTGACTCGACAACTGGATCTGCTCACTCCTGCTCGGAATGTTATAGTTTGTCTATCCCGCAGCAGCGCGCGTCACTGGATGCTTCCTCTCGCTGGTTGCTCCGGTGCGCTATTGCTGGCGACGCGGCGACATGGCCCGAGCCGCCACCGTTCACACTATCGCGGTTCGAGCCAGCGTGCGACGAGTTGCAGTGCGAGGCACCTGTTCGTCGCGATGTTTCCGCCATCACGGCCCTTCCATCCGATTGCGCAGTGGAATGCGTACAGGAAACGGCGGCCCGGGCGCTGCAGGAGCATCCGGGATTGCATGCAGAATTGCTTACAGGAGCGTTGCAGTGGGCCACGCAACATGCCCATGTCAGTCCACAGACGGAGTTGACTCTCGGCCCGGCAGCGATCCATGCGGCCATCATTGCCAACAACTTGATTTCGCTGGCAAACCCGGCCCGGTCAGACTGCCCTGGTGTCAAGCCGAAGGATTTGGATGGAGCCACCACCCCGTCCTTGGAGGCATTGGAGGAACTTCTGCGCGGCGGCTATGCCACCAGCGAAGAATCCGAAGCCTCCATGGAGAAATTGGCGCAACGCCTGGACGCCAGCCGGACCGCACCGGCTGTTACTGCCGGCGACCTGATCGCCATCCACTTGCTGAACGACGGTCTTGCGAGAGCATGTGGCTATGTGGCGGCTTATCAGGAACCACCTCAGCGAACCGGCGTTCAACGGGATCAGGTCAAGGGCGCGGCAATCGGGGTCGTCGCTTTGGCCTGCTTGGTGATCGGAGGGGTCGCGAAACAACCACTGCTTCTTCTGGGCGGCTTGACCATTCTGGCGGTCGCCCTGGCCATCTGGCGGGGGCAGAAAGTCATGATCCAATCGGAGTCTCCGGCTTGGGTGCGGCAATTGCGGGCGGCTGCTGCCGAAAGTGAGCATCAAGAACTCCGGGATCAGTTTCGCCGTTGCGACCTGTTGGCCGGTGCCGCCCAAGGCTTGGCCGGCACGACAGCGGAGGATCCGTCCATCGGCGCGCATTTGCTCCAACAGGTTCACGCGCGACCGGGAGGAGCCTTGGCACTGAAACCATTGGCCCACCAACTCCGCCTGGCGGCCAACGAGGCCAATGTGCTGCGGCTGGCGCGGCTGGGGGAAGAACTGGTGGCCGAGGATCGCGACGGGCGCGGTGCCGAGTTGGCTTCGCTGTTGCTGATTGAATTGCTACTGATCTACCCTGCTCCCAATGAAGACAGCCCGCTGTGGAGCCTGCTGGCCAAGGAAGAGCCAAACGGCAGCAGCGTCCCGCGGTTTTTTGTGGCGTTGCTACGGCGGGCCGCGGCTCTGCGTCGTGCTCGGCGGTGCTGGCGTGCGCGCGAAGTGCTGGTGGCGGACCGGTGCGCGGCGGCGGCCCGTGAGTTGTTGGGGCGATCGCCCCTGGCCAATCCGCACTGGCATCTGTTTGTCGTTCGTTGCGTGCGACATCTGCTGGAACCGGGCGCCGCCGCGGTACGCCTGCCGGCGGGCAGCGGTTGCAGTCTGGAAAGCTTGTGCGAACGCGTGGAGGAAATCCACGCCGTTTATCGCAAGGGTGCTGTGGAAAAATCGGCCGAAACGATCTTGGAAGAAAGCTGGAACGTGATGCAGATGGAAGGATTCCTCGGCGCAGTGGCGCCGGTCGTTTTGGCTGGCGAGCGGCGAGTGGTCTCCGAACGATACAGGTCGGGAAGGGTTCTGGACGATTATCTGAACTGGTGGTTGCAGCGCGGGGATGGAGACGAACCACCGACCCCCGGCAGTTGCGAACACGACAATCTTGAGCGTTGGAGAGCTTCGGGTGAGCCTCAACGTTGGGCCGAAGGACACAACTTCACCTGGAGCCACGACGACTGGCTTTCGTTGCTCAAGCAGTTGGAGGAATCTGTGTACTGGCCCATGAAGCCTTATGAAGTCGGGGCGCTGCTAGAAGAACTGAAACGGAAGCCTCCGCCAGCGCTCACGGGACGGAGTGCCTACCTAGCG
>JBEKYJ010000055.1:0-20429 GCA_049511095.1 Verrucomicrobiia bacterium | reverse complement strand
CGTCGACAATCAGGATGTCGGGGGAGACTGCGGTGATCACGCTGTACGCCAACCGCATCTGCATACCACTGGAGTAGGTCTTCACCGGCTGCTCGATGAACTCACCAATCTCCGCAAAATCCGCAATGCTTTGAAACCGGGATTCAATTTCGCTTCGGCTCAAGCCGAGGATCGATGCGTAAAGATATACGTTCTCCCGTCCCGTAAACTCCGCGTTGAACCCGCTTCCCAATTCCAGCAGGGCGGCCACCCGACCGGTGACTTTCACACGCCCCTCAGTCGGCTCC
This sequence comes from Verrucomicrobiia bacterium, assembly GCA_049511095.1. GTDB lineage: Bacteria > Verrucomicrobiota > Verrucomicrobiia > Palsa-1439 > Palsa-1439 > Palsa-1439. Next base: position 20,142 of record JBEKYJ010000055.1, on the reverse strand, counting down.
AGAGTCCCCGCGATGATTTGCAGGAGTGTGCTCTTGCCCGAACCGTTCAAGCCGATGATTCCCACGCTCTCGCCTCGTCTGACCTCGAATGACACGCCTCGCAAGGCAAAGAAATACTTGAATGCCTCGTGGGAGAGTCGCATGCAAAGCTTGCGCGTTCCCGACGGCAGAAATGGCACTTGCCCAATCTGGCCAAGAATCGGACCGTGCAGGCGCGCGGCGGGCGACTCCCAGATCGTGTAGGCCTTCGAAAGGTTCTCCACCTTGATGGCCGGTTCGTTACTCAAGCTACTGATCCAACACCCCCAAGCCAGTTGATTCTTGCCTTGTCGGCAAAAAACGGTTTCATGTAAGGACGTGTAAGGAGATATGATGATGCATGTTATGGATTCGTCCAACAAAAAAATCGCGTTCCGGCAAATCGTTTTACCGTGGGAGATCGTGCGGCATCTCTATCAGTACAAAACGTTGATCTATGAACTGACAAAGCGCGATATCGCGAGCCGCTACCGCGGGTCCTATCTCGGCATCTTGTGGTCATTTCTTCGTCCCCTGTGCATGCTCTGCGTCTTTGGCGTCGTGTTTGGTTACATATTCCCAAACAAACTCGGGCGATTCCCCAACGAATCAAAGATCGACTTCGCCTTGACGCTCTTCTGTGGTCTGATGATCTTCGACATGTTGGGCGAATGCCTTTCGCGGGCGCCGACGCTTGTGTTGTCGAGCCCCAATTACGTGACGAAGGTCGTGTTCCCGCTGGAGATACTGCCGGTGACAGTCGTCTTGGCCGCGCTTTGTCACCTGGTAATCAGCTTGATCCCGCTGCTGATCGGGGTGGCGATTGTACACGGCTCATTGCCGTTGACGGCGTTGTATCTCCCTCTGATTCTCGTGCCCGTGGTCTTGCTCTGCCTGGGCGTCACGTGGTTCTTTTCCAGCCTCGGCGTGTTCTTCCGCGATATCAACTCGTTTGTGCCCGTCCTGATGACCATCCTGATGTACGCGAGCGCCATCTTCTACTCGATCGACAGAATCCCGCCCCGGCTTCAGCCGATGGTGTACGTCAATCCACTGGCCATCCTGATCCATCTATGGCGAAACGCCATCATGTGGCGGGTTCCGCTCGAGTGGGCGCGATACGGAGCGCATTTCGCCGCCTGCGCCGGGTTCATGATTCTGAGCTACGTTATCTTCATGCGCACCAAGAGCGCATTTGCGGACGTGATTTGACTGTCTGCCTCAGCAGGCGCGGGCTTCGCTGCCCACAATCATGCCGTCCTTGATCTCATGGACGAAATCGCTGGCCCGCGCGATCAACGGGTTGTGCGTCGCCAACAACAACGCTTTTTTTTCGCGTTTCACGAGTTCGGTGAGCAACCGGAATATACGCTCGGAGTTTTCGGTGTCGAGATTGCCGGTCGGCTCATCCGCGAGCAAAATCTTCGGGTCGTTGGCCAGCGACCGGGCGATGGCCACCCGTTGTTGTTCACCGCCGGAGAGGTGATCGGCCAGCCGCTCCAGTTTGTTGCCCAACCCCACGGCGTCGAGCAGCATCGCGGCGCGCTCGCGCATCTCGCGCGGGCCGAGTTTGCCCAGCCGCCGCATCGGCATCGTCACGTTTTCCAGCGCGGTGAACTCGTGCATCAGGAAGTGGAACTGGAAGACGAACCCGATCAGTTCGTTGCGCTTGTGCGACAGATCGTTGTCCGGCAAGCCCGATACGTCCTGGCCGCCGATGATGATCTGGCCGTCGTCGGGCGGATCCAGCAGCCCGAGCACGTACAACAGCGTGCTCTTGCCGCAACCCGACGGGCCAATAATGGCGTGGACCGACCCGACTTCGACGTCGAGCGAAATCCCGCGCAGCACGTGTACCCGCGATTCGAATTCGCCCAAGTAACGGTGTAACCCGCGGCAGGACAAAGGCGCCGTCTGCGTCGTGGACGCGTCCGTCTTACCAGTTGGTGTTGCACTTGTGGCCATTCGTTCCTTCATTGCCCCGAACCGCGCAGAATGGTTACCGGTGCCAGCTTGGCCGCGCGCCGCGCCGGGAAGTAGCTCGCCAGAAACACGCCGCCAAACGCAATGGCAACGGCGGCGAGGTAATGGTACCAACTCCAGGACACGAGGAAATGTTCCGTGGCGAAGAACCCGCGCATCTTGATGGGGATGCGGGAAACACCCCAGGTGAGCAGCGCCCCCAGCCCGCAACCGAACGTCGAGCCGACGACGGCGACGAGCAGGCCTTGCCACAAGAAAATCGCGCTGATGTCGCCGCGCCGGTAGCCCATGGACCGCAGAATGGCGATCTCGCGCACTTTTTCCAGCACCATCAACGTCAGGATGTTGAAGATGCCAAAGCCCGCCAGGGCGATGATGGTCGAGACGGTGATGGCTGCGGAATAGCGGATGGCTTTGAAGATCTGCAGGTTGCCATGCTCGCGTTCCTGCCAGCTGCGGGAGCGGTGTTGCAGCAACGACTCCAGATGGGCCGCCAGTTGCGGCGCGCGGTCAGGATCGCGCAGCTTGACGATGATGAATGAAACCTCGGACGGTTTCTTGAGCAGACCTTGCGCGACGCGCAGGTGGATGAAACCGCGCTTCTCATCGATCATGTTGTCGCCGGTCCGGAAGATGCCGCTGACCTCGAAATTGCGAGTCTCGCCCGCCGGCCCCAGGATGGCCAGCGTGTTGCCCACTTGCGCGTGGATCTTGTCCGCGAGGAGCGAGCCGAGGAGCAGCCCGGAGGATTTCTGGCGAAAGTCGGCCAAGTCGCCCGCGATCATGTAACTGCGCAAGTCGGTTGCCTGAAGCTGGGCGTCCAGATCGATGCCCTGCAACCGGAACACCTCACTGTGGAAATCGGTCTGCGCCGTCACACTGTCTTCCAGCACCGGGGCGCAGGCGATGACGTTGGAGAATTGGCGGATTGCCCGCATGACCTGGCCGGCATCGGTAATCCCCTCGTAGTATTTGCGCGGGCGCTCGTGGTTGACGCTGACGACCGCGCTGCCCTGCGGCTGCAGAATCCCGGAATAACGCTCCTGAAACCGGTCCTGGACGAGGATTGATCCCGAAGTGCCGAGCACCGTTTGAATGAAGAATTGCTCGAAGCCCTGCGTCTGGGCCTGTGTGCAAATGAAAAACGCCACGCCCAAGACGATCCCGCCCAGGCTGAGGATAATCGCCTTTTTGCGATGACCAATGAAACGAAGCGCAATGTACAACGGCGATGGCATCGGTAAGGGCGCTACATGTTGACGGTGACGGCGCGGACGCGCTGGCCCGGCTTGAACAAATCCTGGTCGGCGACGACCACCTGCTCGCCGTCCTTCAGCCCGTCAAGAATCTCGGCATGTTCGAGGTTGCGGAAGCCAACCTTCACCGTGCGTGGTTTCACCACATTGTCTTTGACGATGAACACGCGGTCGGCCAGCACGGCGCGGGACGGGATGATGAGCGCGTTCTCGCGCTTGCCCGCGATGATGTTCATTTCGCCGGTCATGCCCGACATCAGGTTGGGGGGCGCGTTGTCGAGCGTAAGCGTGACGGTGTAGCGCTGATTGTTGGCTGTCGGGAGAACGATCGTGACGGTGGCGGTGAAATTCTGGTTGGCGTAGGAATAGAGGCGCACCGCCGCCTTCATGTTCGGCGCGATCTGGCCGACGTCCTCTTCATTGATTTGGCCTTCGAGATACGTGGACTTGGTCGCGACCACGAACGGCGTGGTGTTCTCGGAAATGAACTCGCCATTCACACAGTTGATCTCCGTCAGATAACCGTCGAGGGGCGAAGTGATGAGGCAGCGCGCCTTGCGGTCCTGCAGCACGCCGGCTTGTTCGCGCTGGATCTTCTCCACACGGTCCAGTTCCACCTGCTCGCCGCGCACGCGCTCGCGCAGGGTCTGCACGTCGTTCCGGGTGCGCTCCAGGTCGGTGGCGGGCACATTCTGCAATTGCGCCAGTTTTTCCAGCCGCGTCAACAGCGCCTCCTGCGTATTCAGTTGTGGTTGACTGGGCGGCCCGAGCTGCATTCTCTCTTCGGTGGCCTTCAAGTCCGTCTCGGCCTTGGTGATTTCCCGGTCGAGGTTCTCGTTGACGATGGTCGCCAGCAACTCACCCTGCTTGACCTCGAGACCGACAATGCTGTTCTTTGCGACCCGATCCGAAACGTGAATGATTCCACTTTCGCGCGCGCGGGTGTTGATCGTCAGGGACGCCACGACCTTCACGGTGCCGTACACCGCCGAGGTCGCCGTGCCGCGTTGCGCGACGTAGACCTCGGCAACGGGCCGCGCCGCCCACAAGCCATACAGAATCAACGCCGTCGCCGAAATGATGAGCGTGGCAAGAATGACAGTTTTCTTCATCGTGAAACCGACGGGCACAATACTAGTCGGCGCCACGCAGCAAGACAAGCGCGGTCATTGCGTGTCCTCGGTGTGATACTGCAGGTAACGACCCGTGGCGTGGTCCAACTCGGCGCACGCGACGGCATGGGAGTAAGTGGCCTCCGCGATGCCCACGCGCACGGAAAGCAGATTGCTTTGCGCCTTCAGGAAGTCCAACTGGGTGGCTTGGCCAAGCGCGACCTGCGCCTCGATCACTTCCAGGTTTTCCTCTGCTTCCGCGGCGGACTTGTTAAGGGCCTCGCGGCGCGTGTCGGCATTTTGCAGTTCGCCCTGGATGACGGCCAGTTCGCGCGGGATGTTCTGCTGCAGTTGGTGCAGCATAATCTCGTATGCCTGCCGCACTGCTTCGAGCCGGTGACTCGCCCCGGTGACCTGTCCATTGTCAATGACCCGCCAACTCAACTCCACGCCCGCCCGCACTTCGGTCGAGCGCGTGTCTTGTCCCACGACGATGGCGGTTTCCTTGTGCACCAGAAGGCTCTGCGGGATAAGCAATGCCGTGGACACGAGAGACACGGTCGGGAAGTAGCCGGCTTGCACCGTCTGCCTGTCCGCGGCGGTCGCGTCCACGAGCGCCTGCAGCAACTTCAGGTCGGCGCGGTGCTGCAACGCGTAGGCGGATTCCTGCGGCAAGTCCACCGTTACCGGCTCGTACCGCAGTTCGCCGACGGGTTTCGGCAGCCACAACTGCCGCGCATTCTTCGCGCCGGTGCTTGAGTCGCGTCCACACAACTCGGCCAGCCGGGTCGCCGACGAGAAATAATCGCCGCGCAAATAGCTGAGACCGAGTTCCAGGTTCAGTTCCTGGATCTTCGCCGACTTCAAGGCCGCTTCATTCCCCGTACCGACGTCCAGTCGCTGTTGTTCGCTTTCCACGTTTTTCTGCAGCCGCTTGTCGATGTCCTCGTAAAGGGCGAGGAGGTCGCGGAAATACAACACCCGCAGGAAGGTCACGCGCGCTTCGTGCAGCCGGTCGGTTACTTCGCGGTTGAGGTTCTGCTGGGCGAGGACGACCTCCAACCGGCCGCGGCGGAGCGTTGGCGGAATTCCAACGTCCAGCAGCGGCTGCAAGAATTGCGCGGTGAGGATGCCGAATGGGCCTGACGGAGGGTAGAGCGGGCCTCCCCGCAGGCCGCCATCGAACTGGGCGGCCAGTTGCGGCAGCGCGCGCGAACGGTACACGAGTTTCGTGCCCGTCGCGCGTTCGATGTCCGTCCGCAACCGCTGAATGTCGGGGTACTGGCGGAACGTCCACGCCAGGCAATCCTCCAGCGTCAGGTCATACGTCTCAGCCCGTTTCTCGATCTGCGCGACGGTTGTTTGCGCCGGGCACAGCGCGAGCCACAGGGCGAGGATGGAGCGGTGCCAGGACCTCATTTGACGTCGTGGCCCCCCGAGCGGGTCTCCGTGACTTGAAATGGAGTGCCCATCGCCCGCTGCAACCGCGCCAGCGCCGCGTTGTACTCGAAGCGCGCCGACAATTCCGCCGTTTGGGCCCGCGTCAAGTCGAGTTGGCTCTGCAGGAGTTCGAGTTGGCTGCTTAAGCCAAGCCCGAAGTTTGCGGTGGCCAAGTTCAGCGATTCCGTGGCGAGCTGCACATTGGCGGTTTGCGTCTGGATGTTCTCCTCGGCCCGTTGCAAGTCGCGGTAAGCCCGCAGCACGTCGGCCTCGATGGTGCGATGAAGCGCATCGTAGGAGATCTCGGCGGCATCGATGCTGGCGCGGGTGGCGTTCATGCGCCCCTTCGTGGCGAGACCATCAAATAAATGCCAGCTCACCGTCACGCCTGCGAGGTAGCCCTCGTAGTGATCCACGGGTTGCGTGCGATCCGGCTGGCTGACCACATCATAGCCGGTGAACGCATCCACATGCGGCAACACTTCGCTGCGGTCGACGACGAGTTGTTTCTTCTGGATCTCGATCTCGTTCTCCCGCACCGTGAGTTCCGGACGTTGGATGAGCGCGCGCGAAAGACAATCGTTCAGGTCGAGCGTTGTCTTTTCATAAGCCAGTGTTCCCTCGACATCAAAGGGAACCTGATCCTGGTCAATCGAGTAGGGGACCGATAATAGTTCGCTGAGCCGCAAGTACGAATTGCGCAGGCGATTGCGTGAATCGACGAGGGCAGATTGCTCCAGTGCCAGGTTTACCTCGGCGCGGAGAACATTGAGTTTTTGCCCGGTGCCCACTTCCAGCCGCGCCCGCTCGTTCCCGGCCTGTTCGGTAAGAAAGTTCGCCGCTTGTTCGTGGACGGCGACGTCGGATTTGTTGCGCAGGATGTCATAGAAGGCGACTCGCACGTCCATGATCACCTGGTCGATGGCGGCCTCGTAATCGAGCGTGCGCGATTGCTTTTGCAGGCGCGCGATGCCCATGCGCGCGTGCACCGCGCCGCCCGCGTAAATCGTCTCCGTCAGGCGGATGTTGACGTTCCAGATAAACGTCCGATTGCTGACCGTCCCTCCCAGGGTGGCGTAATCGGTCTGAAGGTTCTCGAAATTGGCGTAGCTGGTGAGGCTGGGCAGGAAACCCGCACGGGCCTCGACGATGGCGCCCGCCGCTTCCTCGAGGCTCTTCTTCGCCACCAGAACATCGGGGTTTTGTTCCAGCGCGCGGTCGATGCACCGTTGAAGTGAATAGCGCGGCAATGGCGCGGATGGGGTATTGGAAGTAACGCCGCTTTCCGCGCACGCGTTCCGCGCGCATCCCAGCGCAATCATCAACCACAGGATTGTTCGTTGCCACGACAAGGCGGCTGAAGTTTTAATGTCAAACCGCGCCTTTGCCAACGACTTTCGCAGTGCGGCGCCGATTAGCGGACGTCTTCCTGCGTGGGATAATCGATTTGCGACGCGACAGCGCGCCGGATCGCCTGGGTCAGTTCGTCCGCATTGGCGAACGAGCGCGGGTCGAGCGGTGGATGGAAACGCACCTCGACGTTTCCCCAATATCTCCGCGGCCAGGGCACCTTCTTGAACAACGGTTGGACGCCGCGCAGGCTGCACGGCACGACGAGCGCGCCCGTGCGCAACGCCGCCAGCGCCGCCCCCGGACGAAACGGCCCGAGCGCATCGAGCCGTTTGCCTTCGCAGGCGACTAGGAGGCTGCGTCCATCGCGCAGATGTCGCATCATCTGCCGTAACCCCGCCGACCGGGACGTGATGCGGCTCGAAGATGGAATCGGCACGGCCCGCCACGCCCTGAGCCACGCGCCGATCAAGGGGTATTGCAGCATACCCTGCCACGCGACCACCACGGGCATCTCGCCCAGCACGCGGTGCCCGACGGCCAGCATGATAAACGCATCGTAATGCGAGCCGTGGTTGAAGCAGAAAATCACCGGCTGCGACCGGGGCACGAACTCCGTGCCGTGCAACCGCAGCTTGAACAACCCGCGCAACGTCAGTTCATACCCGCCTTCAAACAGGCGGGAACGGAAGAACGCGTACCACCACGGTTCTCGGTCACGGGCGCGCATGGAACGCTCTTGTCAAGACGTTGGAAACTGTAAAGACAAACCGCAACGTTGCCAACGACTTTCGCAGCTTTGGCTTGCGGGTACGCGCGGTACTGTATCAGTCTGAATCTTGAGGGCGCTCTTTAGGCTGGCAACTTGACCGCTCTTGTGCCATGATGCGGTTAACCGGCCCGTCAACCCGACTCTCTTAGCAACCTGCTAGAACATTTCTCCCACTTTGTAGAAGCTACCGGTCGGATTGAGCACCGGAACCACAATTACGGTTCGATCAGTACCTGCACTTCCGTTAAAGTTCGTGAACCCATTCCATGCACCTTGACTCAAGTTGGTTGATCCATAAACCAGATACGGATTTCCTTCGTACGTGCGTACAGTCAGGCTGACGCCGCTTGTCGGGTTTGCTGCAATCGAAAGTACTGACAGATTCTTTGATAACAAGTTGATCAGCCCAGGTTTCTTCGTCCTGTTTGAATAGAATATCCCCCAGTTCGTTTCGACAGATCCGGCCCCCTCTTGAATTTTCCACGTCTCATCAAATGCTTCAAAATACAAATATGGCGCATTGCTTTGGGCTGCCAGAGCAGTGAATTCAGACAAGAATGTGCTTTGGTTTGTGAGGCTTGGGACAGCATTGCCATCTACTGCTCCGTCACTCGGCCAGCCGGTCTCCCCGATGATGACCGGTTTGCCCGGATACGAGGCCACGATCTGGTTGTATCGCTGCAGGACGTATTGAGCCGCGGTGGTTATCGATACTCCCTCCCAGTAGGGATAGACATGCACCATAATGAAGTCTAGGTCGGACACCACTTCGGGGTTGTCCAGCAGCGTGTTCCAGGTATCGGCGGTTGTGATGGGAACATTGGAATGGGTACCGCTCCTGACGTAATCTATGGCGCCAATCAGGCCAGCGGTATTCGTGTAACCGAGTTGCATCGTTTCATTTCCGACAATCAGCCCGACCGTCGTAGGATAATTCATGTTCGCTATCGCAATGAGCGTGTTGAGATTGCTGATGTCGGCACCGCTTCCACCAATCCAAGCGCAGGGATAGCAGTTGATGTTATACGCTGCGCAGATAGCCGGGATGTTTGAAAGCGTGTGATCAACTCCGTACGTTCTGATCGTCGAGGTCATGTACTGAAGAACATTCGCAAAATCGTTGCTGATCTCCGATACGGTGGGGAAGACGTTGTTGTTGGGACTCTCCCCGTCCCTAAAGGGGCTGTAACCCAGACCGGCCAAGGGTTTGTAGGATGGTGTGCCGCTAGATTGTGCTGATGCGAGACCGACAGATCGGTAAATACAAGGGGGATTGAGGGCAAGCAAGACGATTATCACCAGTGGCGAGATGGCCCAAAGCGATCTCCTCCACGGAGCCTTGGAGTCTTTCATGGTTCCTCGCAACGCAGCGCTGAACGTGAGGGAATATGAGGAATCTTTCGCCCGAAGTAAAGCTGTAAACCGACATTTCCCATATGACTTGCTCCCGCGACCCTCGCGGGACGTTGAACTTCGTTGAGTGTCATTTTATTACCGCTGACAGTATCTGCGAGCTTAGTTTTCCCATCCCAAGACTTGATTTCTGACTTTGGCGACATTGTTTCTGCCCGCCACCGGCCTCCGCAGCGAAGTGTGACCAATCATCGGCACAATCCATCCTTTGTTGCGCACTCCTTCCCGCTATTTCGCCCAGCGAGCATCAGCCGGGCAGCGGCATGGGCAATTTCAGCCACCCAATCCGCTCCAGAATCGCTCGGAATAACTCACGCGGAATCGCCACCTCTGCCATCTGGAAGATCACCTGCGGCGCATGGCGCACGACCTTCGCTCCGATCTTGATCAGTTTCTCCCGCAACGTCGTCAATTTCCAGTGCCGCACCGCTCGGGGCAACACGGCCTGACGCAGAAAGTTGCCCAGGTTGTACGCCAGCACAAATAGCTGCAACCGCACTTGGTTGTCCACAAAGTCGTGACAGGACAGGCGCGTCCAGTGGACGGCGTTCTTGCCTTCCTTGATCCACTGTTCCGCCGTGCACCCGCAGCTTGAACAATCCGCGCAATGTCAGTTCATACCCGCCTTCAAACAGGCGGGAACGAATGAACGCATACCACCACGGTTCTCGGTCACGGGCGCGCATGAAACGTTCCTGTCAAGACGTGGGAAGTTGTAAACCTGAGTACACCTCGGCAGTGATTTGAGACAACATATTTAAGACCGGATTATTAAAATGAAAGCCGCCAAACGTAAGAACCCAAAGACCTGAGGCAACCGGGTCCATCTCTGCTCTCCGAGGCCCCCTTGCACAATCCAGAAAGCAGATATGTGACCCCGGCCGTGTGATCGGTGACTCGAATTGAAAGAGATGGCATCCGACTATGAAAGTGCTCTTCTGCTGTTTAACACGAAGATCAACCGCCTCCGGAGAAGCCGCTTTGTTCGAGCTCTCAAGCGAAAAGGATTAGGCGCGCTTCCCCTGATAGCGCTACCTGGCAGTTTTAAGGATGAATACATCCAATGGTCCGTCGTTGGTGAGGGAAGCGGAAAAAGTTCCAACGAAACGAACCCACGTTCTTGCTTTCCAAAGTCTTTAATGCGAACCTCGCGCTTTGAAATCCAGAGGACCCAGAGGAAACACTTACCGGACTACGGCGAGCGACGGCCTATCAAGCGACTGCCAACCAACGCCACGGCGGCCAATCCAAGCAAGGACCAAGTTGCTGGCTCTGGAATCTGTGTTGCGACGTAGCCAGGATTTGCCAACCCCCCACTGGCGAAGAGCGACTGGTTTCCGCCCGGGTCGAACTTCAAAACGACGCTGTCCCCCGAGTAAGGTACGTACAGATTCCCGCTGCTATCGAAGGCAAGACCCCCCGCCCAACTTAGCCCTGGACTGGCGAAGACTGAGTAGTTCGCGCCCAGCCCGAACTTGACAATCGCGTTGTTGGCGGCTGCGTAGAGATTGCCACCGCGGTCATACGCAAGACCACTAGCGCCTCCGCTGAACAGAGCAAACTGGGATCCGTTTCCATTCGGATCGAATTTCTCGATGGTGCCGTTGCCCGAGTTCGCCACGTAGAGGTTCCCGCTGCTGTCAAAGGCGAGGTTTCCGGGATACCAAAGCCCCGTGGTGGCAAACACCGATTGATTACCGTTCGGGTCGATCTTGACGATTGTGCCCCACGGATTCGTGGTGCCTATCTCGTTCGCCACATACAGGTTGCCACTCGCATCGAAAGCAATGCCCAAAGGAAGGTCCAAGCCCGTACTGGCGAACACCGACCCATATCCACTGGAATCGAATTTTAAAATCGTGTTGTTGGATATATTCGCCACGTAGAGATTGCCGTTGCCGTCAAAGGCCAGACCTTCAGGGCCCGCCAGACCGTCGCTTGCATCTGCAAACACCGAACCGTTCCCATTCGAATCGTATTTCACGACGGTGTTGTTGTTCACACTCGACACGCACACGAAGTCGGCATGCGCGCGGGCGCTAACCAAGCAAGCGAGTATGAGGACACCGAGTGAGAGAAGAGATGCTCTACGCATTGCCTTCATCCGACATTTCCCATATGACCTACGGCCCGCGTCCATCGCGGGCCATTCAGTTTCAGTGACCAGCATTTTATCCGCTCGGACACTGCTATCAAGCCTTTTGGCGACTTCAAGATCGGCTTTCCGACTCCGGCGGAGATGCCTTCGGCTCTGGATTGCGTTCCGCACTGATTTGCGGCCGAATGCAGACAGAGCACCGCCTCCAGCACCTCTTCCCGCGATTTACGCCCGGCGAGCATCAGCCGGGCAGCGGCATGGGCAATCTCAGCCATCCAATCCTTTCCAGAATAGTTCGGAACAGTTCCCGCGAGACCGCCACCTCCGCCATCTGGAAGATCACCTGCCGCGCATGGCGTACCACCACGGTTCTCGGTCACGGGCGCGCATGAAACGCTCTTGTCAAAACGTGGGAAGTTGTAAGGATAAACCGCAACGTTGCCAACGACTTTCGCGACCGCTCAGGCTTGGCCCCGCGCTGTTTTGAGTTTATCTTTTGTCGCCAATCGCGCTGATATGGCAAGGCAACGTTGTGCTACTGACGCCATTAGCTCAAATGACGGAGGGCAGGTGAACGAGTTGATCCGACGAGCGGGACTGGAAGACTTCGAAACAGTGGCCAGCATCCTCGAAGAAGCGGCTCGCTGGTTGGAGCAGGCAGGCATGCCGATGTGGCGGGATGACGAACTGGTGGTGGCCCGCATTGCGGCCGATGTTGCGGCGGGTCTTTTCTTTCTCGCGGAGCGCGCGGGCGAACCCGCGGGCACCGTGAAGTTTCAGCTTGAGGACCCGGTGTTTTGGCCCGACATGCCGCAGCCGGATGCCGCCTACATCCATCGGCTGGCGGTGCGAAGACAGTTCGCCGGGGGTCGCGTGTCGGCGGCGCTCATGGGTTGGGCTGTCGACCGGACTCGTTCACTCGGCAGGCACTATTTGCGTCTCGACTGCGAAGAGTCACGCCCACGGCTTCGGGCAGTCTATGAGCGGTTTGGATTCCGACACCACAGTGACCGACAGGTCGGGCCTTACTTCGTTTCCCGTTACGAGTACGATGTGACGAGGATCCCCTAGCGTCAGTTTGGGTTTGTCTTTTTCGTCTGACCGTATTGAAATGACAAAGTGATCATGTGCTATTGCGTTTGCGAGCCTTAGGAGAACAGCATGGGAGTCAGCGTCTATCCAATTGTTGAAGATCCAACGGTCGAGTGGGCTGGATTCCAGAGTGCCGGTAAACCACTGGCAAAGGCCGTCTCTCAATTGGATCTGATTGCAAAGAAGAACAGGGTTCAGGGGTTGATGGAGTTTTTTGAAGAAACCAGAGAACAGTATATTTCAGAGGTATTAGGTGGCGATCCCGAGGATCCTTCGACCTACGATGAAAGCAAAACACCGAAAGAGAAATGGTTTGATCCCCAAGAAGGCCTGAAAACAATCCGGTTTTTTGCGAAGATTATGGAGGAGAATCCAGGTTCTGTCCGGGATGCGGACCCTGAGCGAATTGTTAAGGATATTCAGGAATTCGATCGTATTCTAAGCCACGCCGCATCTATTGGTATGCGTTGGCATTTAGGAATGAGCTTCTAATTCTGACGGAGACGTGACCCGGACGGGCACATTTATACTGAGCGCCCCGCGTAAAGCTTCGGTTCCATCGATTCAAGTCGGATATGACTCAACGCCGTCGCTGGCTTGACTGGCGGGAAGCGTTGCACTAGCCTCACGCGAATTCACAGGAGTGTGGCGAGTCGTGTTCTCCCGCAAATCCAAACCCATCGTGGAGCGTTGTGAGTCCGACATCAATACGCGGCTGCGGCTGAAGTATGCGCCGTACTACCGCGTGATCGATTCGGCGGACGGTGTGAACATCGTCGTCGAAGGCCGGCCGATGGTGTTGATGTCCAGCAACGAGTACCTCGGGCTGGCCCGTCATCCGAAAGTCGTGGCGGCGGCCCGGAAGGCGCTCGACGAGTGGGGCAGCAGTTCGTGCGGTTCGCGTCTGGCCAACGGCAGCCGCGCCTATCATGTCGAGCTGGAGGAAGCGCTGGCGGCGTTCCTGGGCAAGGAAGCGTGCCACGTCACCTCGGCGGGTTATCTGGCCTGCATCTGCAGTTTGAGTTCGCTCGTCCAACGCGGTGACATTCTGCTTGTCGACCCCAGCATTCATTCGTCGTTGTGGGATGGCGCGTTGTTGAGCGGCGCGAAACTCGAACGATTCGCGCACGAGGACATGGACTCGCTGGCGAAGGTGCTCGAACAACTCGACCCGAAGCAGGCCAAGGCGATTGCGGTGGACGGCGTCTATTCGATGGAAGGGCACATCGCGTCGCTGCCGAGACTGTGCGAGTTGGCGGAGCAACACCGCGCGGCGCTGGTGGTGGATGACGCCCACGGGTTGGGGATTCTGGGGCGCGACGGACGCGGTGTGTGCGATCACCTGGGCGTGACGGAGCGCGTGGACTTGATCGCGGGCAGTTTTTCGAAATCGCTGGCGAGCACGGGCGGATTCGTGGCGGGGAGCAAGGCGCTCATCGAGTATTTGCGGAGCAGTTCGCGGCAGATCATTTTCAGCGCGGCGATCAGTCCGCCGGCCGCGGCGAGCGCGCGGGCCGCGCTGCAGGTGATCCAGGAAGAGCCGCAGCACCGGGAACGACTCTGGGCGAATACCCGGCACCTGCGCGGGATTGTGGAGAGTCTCGGCTTGGATACCTGGCAGAGCCAGACGCCGGCGCTGCCGATTGTCGTCGGCGACAAGGAGAAATGTTATTGGATGTGGAAAGCGCTTTGGGACGAAGGCTTTTTTACCGTGATGTCGATTGCGCCCGGCGTTCCACCCGGCAAAGACATGATCCGGTCGGCCGTCACGGCGCTGCACACGACCGAGCAACTCGACCGATTCGGCGAGGCGCTCAAGGTGGCGATGAAACGCGCAGGACTCAAGCTCAAGTCTGCCTGAGCGCAGTCAAGCGCAGTCAAATGCAGTCAAGTGCGGGCTGGTTGCCCGGAAATCTCACGGAATGCGCGGGCCAGGACTTCGGTGTTTCGGGTAATCAGGAAATTCTCTTCGACCCAACGCCGGCCGTTTTCGCCGAATCGCCGCCGCCGCAGGGAATCTTCCGCGAGACGTTTCACGGCAGCGGCCAATTCCGAGGCGTTAGTCACATCCACAATCAGCCCGCTCATCTCATGCGCAACCGCTTCCATTGGCCCCGCCATGCGGCTGGAGATCACCGGCAGACAGTGGGCGAACGCTTCGGGAATTACATTGGGCAGGCCGTCGCGGTCCCCTTCCGCGTCAACCACGCCGGTGTGCCATAGGATATCCGCCCAGCGATACTGTTCGCCGACTTGTTCCGGCGGGAGCGCTCCACAGAGGATGACCAAGCCCCCTAGGCCATCGCGGTCGATGCGGCGCTGCAACTTGTCCCGCAGCGGGCCATCGCCGACGATCTTCGCGACGAACGGCACACCCCACGATTTCAGCAGCGCGCACGCGGCGAGTTGATGGTCGTGACCTTTCTTCGCGACGAGGCGACTGATGGAGAGCAGGCGAATCGGTCGGGCGGCGGTGTCCCGCTCGGATTTTGGAGGAAGTCGGTCGAGGCCGCGTCGGGCGAGGAGAATATTCACCGCCGCGCCGCCAGCGCGTTCGCGCAGGTAAGCGAGACTCGCTTCCGTGGTCGTGTGGACGAAACCGGCCGCTCGCAACTTCGGTTCCAGGAACGCGTCGCCGCCGTGACGGTAAATGTCATAGGCGTGGCCGCCAAAACTGAACGGGACACCGCACAGCCGGCCCAAGATCGCCGCGGCGGTGGCCGGCCCCGTGGCCCAGACACCATGGATTACGTCGGGTTTGTGCCGGCGGAGGCGGTGGGCGCGGCAGACGGCGAAGAGGGCGGCCCAGACACTGGTCCAGAAGTTTTCGGAATTTGTGGGACGGTAACGGTGATAGAGACGCCAGCCATCGCGAAGCAGCGTGGGGTCGCGCCGGAGTTCGCGCGGAAGCGCGACGATCAGTTTCCCAGCTTCCCACCAACGGAAGTAGTCGACCGGCACGCCGGGCAGCGTGTGGATCCGGTCGGCGGCGCTCGGCGGGAACATGGAATAAATCTCCACGTGGACGCCCTGCGCGCATACACCCGCCACCTCGCGACGCAGGAACGCCTGCGAGAGAACGGGGTAACGCTCGAAGATGTAGGCGACGGTGGGTTGCGTGCTCATGGAGTTTTCCGTGCGGCGTAGTCGCCGATGAGTTCGCGCACGCGCTGGGTGACGACCTCGGTGCCGTCGACAAACCCTGCCTGGATGTTTCGACGGCACTCGGCGAGGCGGGACTCGAAGTTCGTGAATAGGGCGAGCGTCGGATGAAGACTTGCCGAGAAATCGCCGTAGCCGAGTTGGCGCACGTACCAGGCGTTGATGAATTGCTCGAAGGTGTTCGCGATGGGGAAGCACAGCAGTGGTTTGCCGAGATGGAGTGCCTCGCAAATGAGGTTGTGACCCGCGTTGACCACGGCGTAAGCGCTGCTGGCGAGGTCTTCCAGGATGGCGCGTTTGTCGAACAGCTTGAACGTCAGGTTTCCTTCGACTGCGTTTTCGTTCCGATACCCGTAGATGATGACGGGTCGCCCGAGTCGGCGCGCGAGGTCGATGAGCGCGGCGAATGTGGGTGTGGTTTGGTACACGAAGACGTGATCGCCTTGCGTCGGTCGAATCTCGCGCGCGGTCTGGCGCAAGACGGGCGGAAGCAACTCATTCCGGCCGTCGCGCTTGAGTTCGGGATGGAAGAAAGAGGTGACGAGATTGTGGTTCGTATGATTGAAGAAGAGGGAATCCTCGAGGCGTGACAGCGACCACGAGACCGCTTGGGACGCGGGAACCTTGTAGCGACAGACTTGTAACACGTGCGAATGGTCAAGCGAGAACATCGGCAACCCCGCCTGGCGCGCGGCGTGGGGCAGAAAGAATTCGCGATCGCAGATGGCGACGTCGGGTTGCCAGTGGTCAATCAGATTAAGTATCTCCCGGCGCACGCGGGGCAGGCTGGCGACGCAGCGGGCCAGATGTCCGCACGTACCGGCCACGGAGACTCGCTGCCGTTTGTAGACCGTGCGGGCGACGGGCACTTCGAGGACGGGATGCACGCTCCGCAACACTTCGGGCACACGCCCGCCGCCGACAAAATAAAATTCATGCTCGGGCAATCGACCCGCGATTGCCAGAGCACGGGAGACGTGCCCGAACGTATTACCCATCACTCCATAGAGGACTTTTGCCATGAACTTGCAGACTTCTCCCTACGCGCGAAAACTTTGAACCTGACCCGCGCCGCAACCTTTGGGTAGGATGACGGCGCCAAGGCAACTGAATGGCAGCATACCGAATCCTACGTGGCTGGGTAGCACTTTTTTTGGCGGGTTACTTTGCGCTCGGATTGTCGACCCTGCTGCTTCCGCGATGGGAGGTATTTCCGTTGTATTCGTGGTTTTTGTTTGCCCTGGTTCCGGGGCAGGAGTCGCGCTACGCGTTGCGGTTGCAGGAGGTGCGCGGACAGAAGCTCGCGGAACCAGTGTTGTACCAGGAGGCCGAAAGCTTCGTGGCGGATCCACACAACGTGACGGTCCGCGAGCTCGTTCAGCAGTTTGGGCTGGCGGTGGAGAAGGGACGAGTCCAGGAGCAGCTCCGCATCCGTCGGATGATGGAGAAAGACCGCCTCCCACCATCGTGCCGCTATGAACCCGTGATCATCACCTACGACCCGCTGGCTCGCTGGCGCACGGGGCGGTACGAAGTCAAGCCAGTGGCGCAGTACGCGTCGCCGGGAGAAGCGCCATGAGCCTCAGCCGGCGAGCGCGGCGATTCTTCGATCCTTACGATCATCCATCGTCACCACGGGCCTTGCATCGTCAGACCGAATCATTCCACGGGGCGCGGATTGTCGTGCGCTGTTATTACGTGGTGGTGCTGTTCTTTGCCGCGGCGACCCTGCCCGATTGGTCGGGGTATTTGGATCGACGAGAAGTGTTGACGCTCTGGCCGGTTTGGTGGCTCGAGGCCGTGCCGTTGCGCGTGGGGATGCTGGGGATTCTGGGAGGGTATCTGGCCACAGCATTTCTGGGCGCGGTGTTTCCTGATCGGCGCTGGGCGCGGACGCTGGTGTTTGTGGGATTGTTGGAATTTGTGGCGCTGGACAATTCGTTTGGCAAAATCAACCACAACCATCATTTGTGGGTGCTGACGGCATTCCTGCTGGTGTTTTTGCCGGACGCGCCGGCTCGGACGGCGAACCGCGCGACACGCCAGCCGTTCGCAATCATCTTCTGGTCGTGCCAGGCGATCGTACTGCTGACCTACACAATGTCGGGCGTTGGGAAAGTGGCCGGTGCGGCCTACCAGTTGTTTACGGGGCAAAACAACATCCTGATGCCGGCCGGGTGCGCGTCGATCATCGCGAATCGATTGCTCCAGACCAACTCAAGCAGTTGGTTGGGACCTTGGCTTATCACCCATGCCTGGTTCACCTGGCCGCTGATGTTGGCCACCGTGTATCTCGAACTGTTCGCCTTTTGGGCGGCGTTTCGCCCCTCGCTGCAGCGGTGGTGGGCGGCGGGCTTGATTCTGTTTCACGTGGGCGTGTATCTGGTCATGAGCATCGCATTCTCGCCGGCAGTCATGCTGGTGGGTCTGTTGTTCCTGGCTTCGCCATTCCGCGGCGAAGAACCAAGTTGCGCGGTGGTTATCAAACAGTTGCCGGTCTTGTCCCGGTTTGCACGCAAGGTATTTCGAAGCTTGTAGTACGGGGGGCGTTCCATATAATCCACAACGCTCATGCGACTCCTCATCTTGACATCGAGCACAGGAGGTGGCCACAACATGCGTGCGCGCGCGTTTCAAGAATGGGCGCAGGCGGAGCCGCGTTGGCGTGTCTCGGCGCAACTCCATCGTCCACTGGAGAAATCGCATGAACTCTACGCCTTCGGCGTCTGGCTGTATAATTGGATCCAACGCACCGCGCCGTTCCTCCATCACGCGTATTTCAATTTCCTCGAGGTGGTGCCGATTGTCCGCACGAGCAAACCCCTGGGGGCGGCCAAGTACCGCAAGGTTCTCGAAGAGTTGCAGCCCGACGTGCTTCTCAGCGTGCACGACTCGTTGAATCACGGATTCTTTGAGTACGCGCGCGAGGTGCTCGGTCGGGATCGCGTGAAGTGCGTAACGTACTGCGGCGAGTTGTCGGGTGGCTACGGGTTCAGCCGGCACTGGGTGAATCCAAGAGCGGACCTGTTCATCGGCGCGGTTCCCGAAACCTGCGAGGCGGCCGTGCATGGCGGGATGCCCCGCGAACGGACACAGGTCGGGGGTTTTTTGTTGCGTCGATTCTTTTATGACGAGCCGTCGTATGACACCGGGCGCGCGGCATTCATTCGCGAGCAGTTGCAACTCGACCCGAACGAGTTCATTCTCCTGCTCAGCGCCTCAAGCCGCGGCGCGCACAATCACGTCCGGTTTCTCGAAGCATTGAAGCAGCGTCGCGTGGACGCGCAGGTGGTGTTGCTGTGCGGCAAATCACAGATTACCGAGTCCGCAGTCTCCGCGTGGGCCAACGCCAACCCGGACGCGCCGGTGCGCCTGCTGCCGCACAACACGAATGTCGGTCAATTGATGCGTTCGGTCTCAGCCATCGTGGCGCGTCCGGGCACGGGGACGACCAGTGAGGCCATCGTGAGCGGCTGTCCGTTGCTGTTGAACTGTGTTGGCGGCATTATGCCGCAGGAACGGATTACGGTGAAGTTTTGTCGCGACCACGGCGTGGCCCAACTCGTGCGGAGCCCCGAAGAGTTGGCGCACACCGTCGCCGAGTGGAGGAAACGACCCGAATTGCCGTCATCAATTCATCGAGCGATGAAAATCGCCTGCCCCCCCTCGCACCCCGGCGACATCGTGCGGACGATTGCGTCGCTCGGCGTCAGAGCCGATAGTACCGCCGCAACCCGTATTCCTGTAGTCGAAGTGGCAAGAGCCGAGCCGCCAGTGGCGCCACCCACGCTTGGAAAACGCCTCCCACAACGAGAACCGGTGGCGGGTGCGGCGCGTTGATCGCGCGGAGCACGGCCTTCGCGACGCGGTGAGGCGGCGGGGCGGCGGCCATGTTGCGCGATTGGGTTTCCCAGGCGGATTTCATCCGGCGATCACTTTGCGCGGGGGCGGTGGCAGCGAATTTTTTTGTCCGCTCGTGAAACGGCGTGTCGATGTCGCCGGGGCGAACCTCGACGACGCGAATCCGCGTGTTCGAAAGTTCCATGCGTAATCCTTCCGTGAGCAAACTGAGGGCGGACTTGGCCGCGCTATAGGGGGCCATGAAGGGGATGGGGAACTGCGCGGCGAGCGAGGTCACATTGATGATCAGGCCCCGGCCGCGCTTCCGCATGGTGGGAAGCGCCAGTTGGATCAACTCCACGGGTGCGTGGACGAGCACTTGAAACTGGTCGCGCACGATCTCCGCCGGCATCGTTTCCAGCGGTCCGAACACGCCGTTTCCCGCGTTGTTGATCAGCACCTCGAACACGCCCGCTTCCCGCGACGCCGCCGCGAAGTTCTCGCGAATCGAATCGGATCGCGTCAGGTCCATCCGAACGGGATGGAAGCGTGGCAGCTTCGGCAGGCGTGCGGGATCCCGGGACGTCCCCCAGACTTCAAATCCGT
>JBEKYJ010000054.1:0-20448 GCA_049511095.1 Verrucomicrobiia bacterium | reverse complement strand
GGTGGTGAGCTACACGAATGTCTTTTGGGGCGGTCGCAGCGAGATCAAACCCAGCGAGATTTCCCCGTTCGCCTATCGCCAGTGGTGCGGAAGTGTCGGGCTCGATGCCGAAGGGGCGATGAAATGAAGATCGCATTTCTTGAGCTACAGGATTGGGAAGAGAAGTATTTGCGCAAACGGGTGGACGGGGCGCATGAGGTGATGACAATCCGCGGAGTGTTGGAGGACAAACATCTCGCGCAGATGGCGGAGGCGGAAGTGGTGTCGCCGTTCATTTACTCGAAGCTGACGGCGGAACGACTGGCGAAGCTGCCGGGGCTGAAAATGATCGCGACGCGGACGACGGGCTTTGACCACATCGACCTGGCGGAATGCTCGCGGCGGCGGATCACGGTCTGCAACGTGCCGTTTTACGGCGAGAACACGGTGGCGGAACACACGTTTGCGTTGATCCTGGCGCTGTCGCGGAAGGTGCATGAGGCGTTCGTGCGGGTGCGGGCGGGAAACTTCTCACTCGACGGGTTGCGCGGGTTCGATCTCAAGGACAAGACCATCGGCGTCGTCGGCGCGGGACGGATCGGACTGCACGTGATTCGGATTGCGCGCGGCTTTGGAATGAAGGTGCTCGCGTTCGACGTGAAGCGGGACAATTTCTGGGCGGAGGTGTTGGGATTTGAGTACGCCGAGCTGAACGACCTGCTGGGGCGGTCGGACATCATCACGTTGCACGCGCCATACAACCGTCACACGCATCATCTGATCAACCGCGACAACATCCACCAGGTCAAACGCGGCGCGATCCTGATCAACACGGCGCGCGGCGGGTTGGTGAACACGGAGGCGCTGTTGAAGGCGCTCGACGACGGCACCCTGGCCGGCGCGGGACTCGACGTGCTGGAGGGCGAGGAGGCGATCTACGAGGAGAGCGCGTTGCTTGGCGACGCGGTGAATCCGGAAAAGCTCCGCATTGCGTGGCAGAACCATGTGATCTTAAAGAAGCCAAATGTCGTCTTCACGCCGCACAACGCGTTCAACAGCCAGGAAGCGCTGGAGCGCATTCTCGACACGACGGCGGAGAACATTGCCGCATTTGCGGCCGGCACGGCCAAGAACGTCGTGCGGTAGGCGGACGCGACGATGGAGATCGGTTCAAGAACGTGGTAACCATGGTTACCAGATAACGCAAAAATCTCTCTTTCGCACTTCCACTGGGCCACGAGTTTTGGTATGATTAACGTTGTGACGAACACCGGTAAGGTCAGCGTCTCGTTTTCTGTTGCCGCCGCGTTCCTCCTGGCTGTGGCCGCGGTGTCGGTGTTGCTCATCGATCACGTCAACCGTATTCTCGAGAACGTCGGGTTCTACAACCTGCAAGCCACGCAAGCCGCCGAGACGATCACGGAGCTTCGGCTGCATCCCGAGGGAGAGCGGCAGAATCTGGCGCGCATCGAGGAACTCAGACGCCTGGCTCGTACCGAGCCTGAGATTGACGATCTTTCCAAGGTGCGGAAGGCAGTCGACAGCGGCGCTCCGTCGTCGCAGGCGATCGCCGATTTGGAGCAGCTTTCCGCATACTACCGCAACGCCGCCGAGCACGCGCGTCTGCAATTGGTGGCGGTCCATCAATCGGCAGTGCAGGGCGCCGCCCTTCTCATGGGTTGCGGGATCTTGTTGCTCATGGTCATCATGATGCTGGTGCGGCGCTGGTTCATCAGCCCGCTGTTTGACGTGCACGACGCCATCCATCTGGCCATCGCGAACGATCCGGCGCATCCGCTACCGGACAATGAAATGCGCGAACTTGTCGCGCCCGTAAGCGACTTGGTGGCGAAAGCCAAAGTATTGGAGAACCGCGCCCTGCGCGCCGAACGCCTGTCCGCGGCGGGCGAGGCGTCCACGCGCGTCGGCCAGAACCTGCGCAATCTCGTCCAGTCCATGCGCACCATGGCGCAGCACAGGCGCAGCGCAGAGAACCTTGATCCCGGGGTCAAGGCCACGTTCGACTACGTGATTGCCTCGGCCAATGCCATGGATCGGTGGGTCACGAGCCTAGTCAACGCCTCGCGGCCGCTCGAACTCAAGGCCTGCCCCCAGTCGATCGAGCCCGTGATCCGCGACTCGGTCTCGTTGCTGAACCCGTTGTTTTTGGAGCGCAGCATCACCGTCGCCTTTGAACCCGCTGACGACCTGCCCGACATCCAGCTCGACCGCCCGCTGTTTGAGCAGGCGCTGGTCGCCATTCTGAAGAACGCCATGGACGCTTCGCTGGACGAAGGCCGCATCGCCGTGGTCACGACCCGTTATCACAACGACATGGTCCGGGTCACGATTGCGGACGAAGGCGAAGGCATGAGCGAAGACGTGCGTCAGCGCGCGTGCGATCCGTTCTTTACCAAGAAGAAGGACGGGGTCGGACTCGGGCTCACGTACGCCCAGCGGATCATCGAGTTACATGGCGGCAAGATTGAAATCGAAAGCGAACCCGATAAAGGCACGCGGATTCACATCGATCTTCCCGCCGCCCTGGCAACCGTCAGGCCCGGCCTCGGTCGCGTGGCGACGGTGGCACACCTTTCTTCCAAATCGGGACTCTCTGCTTCAATTCGTCAATTATAAACTGCGCGGCGGCGAACGCCTCGCCGCGATGGGCTGCCTCCACCCGGACCAACAACGATGCCTCGCCCACGGCGACCACGCCGACCCGGTGGATGACCCGGATTCGTTTCAGCGGCCATTGTTGATGCGTCTCGGCGAATAGTTTGCGGAGTTGGTGCTCGACCATTTCGCGATAGGCCGTGTATTCGAGCGCGCGAATCGGCTGGCCGTCCTCCGTCGCGCGCACGATCCCCCAAAACGTCACGACGCCGCCCACCTCGCCGTCGAACCCACCCCATTCCGCTTCCGCCGGGTCAATCGCCTTGTCGGTGAGAAGCAACTCGTCCGCGGACGGTCCCGCCCCACCCTGCAGCGGCGGCATCAGCGACAGCACATCGCCGTCGCGAAGCTGGCTGGATCGGGTGGCGAACTCGACACCGATGGCGATGAGCGTGGTTTTCTCCGCTTCCTTGAGCTGCGGGAATTTCGCCTGGAGCTGTGTGAGAGCGTCGCCGACGGTGGAACCGTCGGGCAACTCGAGGGCGGCCTCGTTTTGGCCCGTCCGTTGACGGAGGAAACTGAAAAACTGGACGGTGATCTTCACTACTTCGCGGCAATCGCCTCGGGGCTCAACGTGCCGACGCACGGCAGATTGCGATAGCGTTCGTGGTAATCCAAGCCGTACCCGACGACGAATTTGTTGGGGATGTGAAAGCCGACATAGTCCGCCTGGAAATTCTCCTGATGCGGAACATTCTTTTCCAGCAGCGTGCAGAATCTCACACTCCGCGGCTGCAGTTTCTGGATCATGGCGCGGATGTTCACGAGGGTCAGGCCCGTGTCGAGGATGTCGTCCACCACCAGCACGTCGCGGTCGCGGACGTCGAGTTTCAACGCCTTAGTGATGATCAATTCCCCTGTGGACCGCGTTTCGCCGTGGTAGCTGGACACGCCGATGTAATCGAGCCGGAGTTGCATCGGCAGGCGGCGCAACAGGTCGGCGATGAACATGACGCTGCCCGTGAGAATCGCGACCACCGTAAGATCCTTGCCGGTATAGTCGTGCTGGAGTTCCAAGGCCAAGACATCCAGCCGGGACCGAATCTGTTCTTCGGTGAGCAGGATTTCTTCGAGGTCGTCGCGCATCGTCTGCATGACGGAGCACCTTAGCCCACCGGTGGGACGCTGCAAAGCAAAAGCTGACGGCAGACTTGATGGATAACGTGCTTGTCTGGAAATACGGAAATTGCTAGGCTTCCCGTCTGCAGGCTAGGACCGGGTATCGGGTGGGATCGAGAACCGGATGATGAACATCACGAAGCGCATCTTGGCTGTCGGGGTCGCTGCTCTGAGCATGGCCGCCGCGTCAACGGTATGGGCGCAATACACGGCTAATTTCCAGACCAATATCATCAGCGGCGTCACCAGCAATTGGATGCCTGATTATTACGTCGGCAACGCGAATTTTGCAGACGCGTTGCTGGTCCAGAGCAACGGTGTGCTGACAACCTTTGGGGGTTTTATAGGCGCAGGCACCAGCAGCAGCAACAGCGTGCTGGTCACCGACAGCGGCTCGATCTGGAGCAACGGCTACCTGAACGTCGGCGTTCAAGGGATGGGCAACAGCTTAGTGGTCAGCAATGGCGGGCAGGTGCTCGATGGGTCCGCCCTGGTCGGCGGCGGGGCCGTCACGAGGATTAGCAGCAACATCGTGGTCGTTACCGGCACCGGTTCGATCTGGAACAACGGTACCGACGTTTACGTCGGGGGTTATCTGGCGGGCAACCGGGTGGTCGTCAACAACGGAGGCTTGCTGATCAATGGCACGGGCCATATCGGCTACAACGCGTTTAGCGCGAGCAACAACAGCGTAGTGGTCAGCGACCCGGGGTCGGTCTGGACCAACAAGGGAGATTTGAATGTGGGGGAATGGGGTCAGGGTTGCGGTTTGGTGATCAGCAACGGCGGCGCGGTGTTTAGTGGTCTTGGCCGTGTGGGCTACAACACTGGCGCCAGCAATGACAGCGTGGTGGTCGCCGGCTCAGGCTCGTTGTGGACGAACCGCAGCGATCTCAGCATTGGCTATTCTGGCGCACGCTGCAGCTTGGCCATTCTCGGCAGCGGCACCGTGTACAGCACCATGGGATACATTGGCAACAACGCCACGGCGGCGAGCAATTCCGTGGTGGTCAGCGGCACCGGCTCGGTCTGGCAGACGTACAACAACCTGTACGTTGGCAATAGCGGCGCGGGAAACAGTTTGGTGGTCAGCAATGGTGGCCGGGTGTTCAGTAACGGTGGCACCGTGGGCAACAATTACAGCAGCAACAACCGCGTGCTGGTTACCGACAGCGGCTCGGTCTGGAGCAACAGCGGCACCCTGGCGTTCGGTTACGAGAGTCCGGGTAACAGTTTGGTGATCAGCAATGGCGGACTGGTGATCAGCGCCTATGGCATTTTCCGCAGCACCAGCAACAGCGTGCTGGTCAGTGGCCTCGGCTCCATTTGGAGCAACCGTAGCGATCTGTACATGGGCCCTGGTTCTGGTAACAGCTTGGTGATTAGCAATGGCGGCCAGGTGGTCGACAGCAGCAGTTATGTAGGGTACGGCTTGGCCACCAGCAGCAATAGCAACAGCGTTCACGTGCTGAGCAGCGGAGCTTGGCAGAACAGTATTCTGTGCGTGGGCTGTGGCGGGCGGGGGAATTCAGTGTTGATCGGTGGCGGGTCAGTTACTGCGACGAACCTGATTATTGGAACGACCTCACGGATTTGCGACAACATTGCGACAACAATCCTTGAGTTGGACAGTGGCAGTGTGATTGTCACCAATGCGACCGGCGACGCTGTGCTGGAGGTGCGGAACGGCGAATTAATTCTCAACGGCGGCATGCTGCAAGCGGACGTGTTGGTGATGACGAATGCGTGCGGCCGGTTCGTACGCAACGGCGGCACGTTGATTATCGGCACGCTCGTGCTGGATCCGAACCTGGACGCGGATGGGGATGGTTTGCCGAATGGGTGGGAGCAGTCGCATGGCCTTGATCCGTTGAACGCCGCCGACGCCAACGTGGACAGCGATGGCGACGGGATGTCCAATCTGCAGGAGTATCTCGCCGGGACCGACCCGACGAACAGCGCGTCATTCTTTGACATCACGGCGGTCGCTCAAGAGGGCAACGACGCGCGGGTGACATGGATGACCGGGATTGGCCGGACCAACGCGTTGCAGGCAGCAGCGGGTGACACAAACAGCGGCTACAACACCAACAACTTCGCCGACATTTTCACCGTCACCGGCGCCACCGACACGGTCACGAACTATCTCGACGGCGGCGCCGCGACCAATTCCTCCTCGCGGTACTATCGGGTGCGATTAGTTCCGTAACCACGGAATTGCCTGGCGGCAAGCCGGAGCTGGCTGATTGAGTTGGCTGGGTGCCCACAAAAAAGTGCATTTGGGTGCTTGACGCGGGGGGGCGGCGGGAGTACTTTCAGCACGTAGGCGAAAAAGTTGCCTGGCTCCTTGTCGTTAGCCAATCCCGAATCACCAGACACTCAAGTGTTCACCATCCCCATGAATTCGGTTGGGAAAACCGGGTTATGAAACGGCTCATCAAAGTCGGCCTGACGGGCGGGATCGCGACGGGGAAATCCACGACTCTGGAACGCTGGCAAGCGGCCGGGGCGGCCGGGATCGATGCCGACGAGTTAGCGCATGAGGCGCTTGAACCGGAAACCCCAACGTGGCAGGACGTTGTGAAAACGTTTGGCGAGGGGATCTTGAACCAGGACCGGACGGTGAATCGCCGCAAGCTGGGTGAAATTGTGTTCGCCGACGAGGGGAAGCGGGCGGTGCTGAATTGGATCATCCATCCGGCGGTGGGCCGGATGTGGACGGAACGGGTCGAGAAGCTGGAGCGCGAAGGCAAGGCGGAGGTGGTCGTCGCCTCGATCCCGCTGTTGTACGAAGTGGCGGTGGAGAAACAATTTGACTGCGTGGTGGTGGTGGGTTGCAGCGAGCGAACACAGATCATGCGGCTGGCGGGCAAAGGGTTGAGCGAGGCCCAGGCCCGCGCGCGGATCGGCGCGCAGTGGCCCCTGCAAACGAAAATGGATCGGGCGGATTTTGTGATTTGGAATGACGGCAGGTTCGAAGTGCTCTCGGAACAGGCCAGAATGATTTGGGCGAACATCGAAGGAGAGTTATCATGCCGCGAGTAAAAAACAATAAAGTCGACGAACCGAAGGCGGTGGACTCCGCCGCAGACGCGACGGAAATCAAGGTCGATGACGCCGAGAAGAACGGCGGCACGGCTGTCGCCGTCGCGACCGAGAAGGAAGAGGCGGGCCCGGCCCTGCGCAATGAGTTGCCGCCCGGCGAGACGCTGAACCTGGCCGATCTCCAAGCGATGACCATGCCGCGCCTGCAAAAGATGGCGCGGGACGGCGGTGTGGAAGCTGTCGCCGTCCTCAAGAAGTACGAGATCATTTTCGAGATCCTCAAGAAGAACGCCGAGCGCAACGGCGCGATGTTTGGGGAGGGCGTGCTGGAGATTCTGCCGGACGGTTTCGGTTTCCTGCGGTCGCCGGCGTACAACTATCTCCCCTGCCCCGAGGACATCTACGTGTCGCCCTCGCAGATTCGGCGGTTTGAACTGCAGACAGGCGACCTTGTTGCGGGCCAAGTGCGTCCGCCCAAGGACAAGGAGCGGTTTTTCGCGCTGCTGAAGGTCGAGGCAGTGAATCGGGAGAATCCCGACAAGGCGAAAGAGAAGATCATGTTCGACAATCTCACGCCTTTCTTCCCGACCAGCCGGTTCATTCTCGAAACGGTCTCGGAGGAGATCTGCAGTCGGGTCATGGATCTGTTTACACCGATTGGGAAAGGCCAGCGCGGGCTGATTGTGGCGGCGCCGCGCACGGGCAAGACGATTCTGCTGCAGAAGATCGCCAATTCCGTTCTCACGAACAATCCCGAGGCGATCCTCATCGTGTTGTTGATCGATGAGCGTCCCGAGGAAGTGACCGACTTCAAGCGCACGGTCAAGGCGGAGATCATCAGTTCGACGTTTGACGAAGCGCCCGAGCGCCACGCGCAGGTCGCGGAGATGGTGCTCGAAAAGGCCAAGCGGCTCGTGGAGCACAAGAAGGACGTCGTCATCCTGCTCGACTCGATCACGCGGTTGGCGCGCGCCTACAACACGCTGGCACCGCACTCGGGCAAAATCCTGTCCGGCGGCGTCGACGCCAACGCGTTGCACAAGCCGAAACGGTTTTTTGGAGCGGCGCGCAATGTCGAGGAAGGCGGGTCGCTGACGATCATTGCCACGGCGTTGGTCGACACCGGCTCACGGATGGACGAAGTGATTTTTGAAGAGTTCAAGGGCACCGGCAACATGGAACTTTGTCTCGATCGTCATCTCGTTGACAAACGCATCTTCCCGGCGATCAACATCGAGCGGAGCGGCACGCGCAAGGAAGAGTTGCTGTATCACCCCGACGAACTCGAACGCATTTACATCCTGCGCAAGGCGTTGGCGGGGGTGCCATCCGTGGAGGCGATGGAACTGATTGTTGAGAAGCTGAAGAAGACCCGTTCCAACGCGGAATTCCTGCTCTCGATGAAGTTCTGAGCGTGCGGCAGAGCCTGCCCATGCGCCGCAGACTATTCATCGGCAACCTCGCCATCGCGTTGGTGGCCGGCCGGCTTTGCGCCTGCGGGCACGCGGAAGAAACCAACCCCCCATCCATCCTGGCGCCGAAAAGCCGCGTCGTACTGGTGCGCGATGCCGGTGTGGTGAGCGGGTTCAAGGTGGACGACGCGAAAGCCCGGGCCTTGGTCGTGGCTGGCATCACGGCGCTGACCGGCGAAGGCGACGAAGCGGCGGTGTGGCGGCATTTCGCGTCCAGCAATGACGTGGTGGGCATCAAGATCAACACGCAGTTTGGCGCCCTCCAGTCAACGCGACGCGCGGTGGTGGAAACCATTGCGCACGGGTTGCGCGCGGCGGGTGTGTCGGCGATGAATATCTATGTGTTTGACCGCGACCCGCTGCAGATGCGGGCGGCTGGTTACGGCAGGATGGGCGTGACCAATCTGCTGCAGGAAGTGTCCATCATCGACGGGACGGGGTGGGACCCGAAGGTTTACTTCGAGAATGCTCTTGCCGGCAAACTCATCTGGGGCGATTTGTTATTCGGCAAGGAGGAGCCGCTGAGCAAGCGTTCCCATCTGCCGAAGCTCGTGACCGAGACGATTACGAAGCTGATCAACGTGCCCGTGTTGCAGGATCACGACGCATGCGGGCTGGCGGGATGCCTGTACAATCTTTCCTTCGACATGGTGGACAACACGCGCCGGTTCGAATCGCTGGGCCAGAACGGCGATCCGATGATTGCGCAGATTTGCGCGATGCCGCAGGTACGGCGGAAACTCGTCCTGAATGTCATGGATGGTTTGGTCGCCGGGTACGCGGGCGGGCCCGGCTTCAAGCCGCAGTATTCGTGGAACTACGGCGCGCTCTATTTCAGTGTCGATCCCGTCGCGGTCGATTCCCTGTGCGTGGAGGCTTTGGATGCCAAACGGCGCGAGGCCAAAGTCCCGTTGATCGGTCCTCGCGCGACTCACATCGTCACGGCGGGCCACCTCGGCCTCGGTCAATCGGGGCGAGCGAACATCGATCTGACGGAAGTGAAGCCGTAGCTATTCTGATTTGGCGGGTGGACGGGCTCGACTCACAGTGATAACGAGAAACGAAGTGACTCGCTTTTCGAGAGCGGCGCCGCGACCAATTTCCCGTCGCGGTTCTATCGGGTACGGCTGGTGCCGCAATCACGGAATTGTCTCTTGAACGAGTCAAGGTGAATTCAGCGCGGAAGAGAATCAAGAATTCAACTCTCGGGTTTTGACTCCGTTCTCCCACCTCGCTTGATCCGGGCAAGAACTGCAACTTCTGCAGTCAATCCAGCACGTCTGAGCGAACTGATAAGGTCAATGAGTCGGTTACGTCTTTCGCGCCATTTGTTGCCATGCAGAAACTCACGTTCGAGCAGTTCTTCCTCGAAAACCACTAGCGTACCACCCTCTCGGATCGCTTGGAGCAGATGATCCAAAGCTCGTTTTCCGTCGCCATGCATGAATCCAATGACACACCAGAATGCCAATTCAGACATCCTTTCTTGATGTCGAGATATTGTTCGACTGAGGCGGATTACTAAGTCTAGTTCGCATCCGCCTCTGCCCCAAGGGTGACGTAATAACATCTGAATGTTTCTTTCTGAGGGGGGCTCGAGTTGAAACATTCTTTCCAGCACCGGCAAAC
This sequence comes from Verrucomicrobiia bacterium, assembly GCA_049511095.1. Lineage (GTDB taxonomy): Bacteria > Verrucomicrobiota > Verrucomicrobiia > Palsa-1439 > Palsa-1439 > Palsa-1439. Next base: position 10,528 of record JBEKYJ010000054.1, on the reverse strand, counting down.
TACCTTCAGTGAGAAACATCGATGAAAACCAGTCGTCGGCCGCGCTTGCTTGAAGCGGTCGCAGCCCTAAGTCGAGCAACCGCATGGCTGCAGTCCAATTCTGGCCAAAGTATTGAGATCGAAACGACGCTAACATGGCTGGCTGTAGAACACCCGAAAGCTTTGGGCTAGCAGCCAGCAGTTGAAGGGCCTCTTCATAGTTGGTTTCAAGCGCGCGGTCGAATGCCCATGCCAAGTCGTCTACGCGTATGTGGGATGCAGAATCCAGCAATGCCTCCAACATCTGCAGGTCGCTCGCTTCTATGGCAGCACTAAACAGCGCTGATTTCTTATTCAGATCGTCCCGATTAGATGAAAGATCGATCTTTTCAACGCACGTCCGCGTCGATTGGTACATCTTATTTTCGACGATCAGTTGTAGCAGCTTATCGCGGTCGGCTTGCCGTGGCAGGCGGCTTCTAAGCAATGCTGCGCAATAAGCATCCGCATGCTTCGCAACGAGGCCGCGCAGCAACGCCGAGTAGGCCCTTTCTCCCAAATGGCGTGCCGCTTGTAACTGCGCGGCAGTCGGTGAAGCAAGACCACGCAGTTGACGGCGTAGTGTCGCCATAATGGTTTTGTCGGAATGCGAAAAGCGCTCTGGTGTTCTTGCTTCCGATTTCTTGTCGGCTCTACGCTTATTGCCGCGAGCAAAAACTTCCTGCATTCGAGTGTGGCCGGCTTCTGTCAGCCATCGGTAGCTAGGATTTGCCAAAAATCTGTCCAGATACCGCGAAAGACAAATCGACCCGAGCCCCCACCAACTCCTTCCACGCAAGCTTACGCCTCCGGGGGTCCATTCCAGATAGTCGGCGCGCACGCATGGGACTCCAAGACAGCGTCGCTGGTCGGCAGTTCTCACCACCCAAAGCAATGGAGTTGTCACTCCGCTGCGGTGAGCGCGTGCTTGACCAAGGGAGAAACCCTTAGAAACAAGATCAGGGTTTAGCCATTCTTTGGCTCGTGCCGAAACCAATGAATAATTCCCGAAGTGCACAAACGGCCCAAGCTCTTCGAAGAACTCAAACAGTCGAGAACTACATTCGAAAAGCTCATCCAAGATCAGGTCAAAATCTTCATGGGGCAGCTCCTCGATGATTGTCTTCCTGCGAAACCAACCTGAATCGTGGCTTTCCAGCAAGTTAAATTTGACCACCCCTGACGCAGAACTCCAAGAGATCGCTACTCCTAGATGCCTACCAAGTTCGGTGTCACCCGACAGTCCATTCGGCTCAGCAAACGGGCCTATGAGCGGCTCTTCGATGTGAAGTTCCGGTTCGTCTTCCGTGTTCATACGGGCACTGACTTATCCACTAACGACATCTCATCCCGCTTCTGAGTCTCCTCACCCGAAACCAGCCCACTGACGGCTTCGGCAGTAGCGCCGCCAGCATTGTGCTGTCGGTGGCAAATCTGGAAAGGGCAATCATACGACCTTGATCTTTCCTGAGTTTGTCAATTTGTGAGTTCGTTTTGTGAGACGGTTCAAATGATAAGCCAAGCCTTCACCGTGAACTGACGACTTAGAACCATTAAAGCCAAAGCTCCCCGAGACCTCTTCGTTCTGGTTAAATGCCGTAATAAGCGCGTCCGCCTGCTTAATCGACAGTTTGTCGATGCTCGGTAAAACCTCGGCTAACTGATTTCCGTCGATCCAATTCTGACAGTTTTGCACCGCACGAATGAAGCAGTTCAGCATTCGCTCGTCCTTCACCAAAAGCTTCACGATCTCGACTGCGGCAGCTTCCCACGTACACGAAAGCGCTTGAAACTTGCCGATGAATCCATACGGGCACTTTCCAAAGTGGAGAGAAACAATCGGCACCCCCCGTCCAAAAGCGTATCCGATTTCCTGATCTGTCCAATTGCTCTTGTGAAATCGCTTTGTCATCAAAGCGACGAGCGCGTCCGCTGTGGAAAGCGCATTCTCTATTTCATCCTGCCATGCCTTGGTTGGGTGTATGTCCTTGTGGGCAACGAAGCTCGATACGTTAAACAGGCTAAGTCGGTCCTTCAGGTCTGAAGTCTTCCTTTTAACTTCCACTTTGTGACAGAGGAAGACGCGAAAGCCGTCCTCTCCCCAAATGCGACGTGTAGCGGCCGGGGAGACAGTGCGTTTTCCGGTCAACTGGTTGCGGGTGTCGCGGAACAGCAGCCGGTTCATAACCGCAGTGTAAAGCTGCGGAGACCCTTCGACAAGCTCAGGGTGACAGCAAGGAGAAGGGAGCATTGCAGAGTTTCGGCTGGGGACAGCGGACGCTACACCAACGGACGCTATGCAGCATGTCCCTACCAACCGGGATGGCAGGCGGGCCGTTGCGCCCGCGCTCACCGCGCGCGGCTACAGCTCGGCATTCGCGCTCTACAAACGATCTCGGAGAACGGCGCGGACGGCAAGCGGAGCGCTTGCCCTACAAACGGAACGGCACCCACCCCTGCCCCCACCCAGGCGGGTAAACCTCCGATGGAGGGGAACGGCGCACCCGGACCCGGGAACTATTCTGATTTGGCGGGGGGCTTCGGTTTTTCGGCTGCGGCGGGTTTCTCGGTCAAGGCCGGTTTCTCGGTGGCGGCTGGTTTGTCCTCGGGCGCGGGCGCTTTGGCTTCGAGGGCTTGCTTGACGCCATCGACGATGTCGGAGGCGGGCAGGATCGCGGGCATCATGCCCATCTGGCTGAGGTTGCTGAACATGAAGCCGCTCATGGGGTCGGCCTGGCTTTTGGCGGTGCGCAGGAAGAGAATGCCGACGAGTTTGCCGTCGAGCGAGAAGACCGGGGCGCCGAGCGAGTAGGCCCACATGGATTCGCCGAGCAGGTAGAACGTGCGCGGTTTGTCAACGATGGCTTCGATGCGACCGATCGAGACGGCGGGGACGCGGTTGGCAGACTGGTTGAGGCGGTTCACGACAATGACTTCATCGAGAACTTGGGCTTTCGCATCGTGCTTGAGGTCGATGAACGCGAGCGGTTTGGCGGGTTTCTCGGAGGGGCGGAGGTACGCGAGGTCGAGGTCCTTGTCGCGGAGGACGACGTCGGCGGCCATCTCGGTGCCGTCGGGGAGGACGATCTTCACGTCGCTCAGCTCGCTATCGAACTTGAACTGCGACATGTCGCCGCCGCGGGCGGCGATGGCGCGCGTGTACGTGTCCCTGACGGTGCTGCCGGGGTCGGTGGTCGCGAGCGAAACGACGGTGAGGCCGGAGGGATCGATGATCGTGCCGGTGGTCTCGGTCTTCGTTTCCGATTTCTGATCGCGTCCGTTGAAGGACATGCTCTGCTTGATCGCGAGCTTGACGGTGACGACCGCGCCCTGCGACTTCGCGAGGATGTCGCGGCCGGATTTGGCGGCGTCGTCCGCGCGTGCGGCGAACGGCCCGATGGCGAGGGCCAGAGATACGATCAGCGTGAAATGTTTGTTCATGCTACAGGGTTCCTTTCGTGACTTGCTTGCGTCCGTCCCAGTTCGGTTCCAATTCCAGAAACATCGTATGAATCCCGCGAATGACGCGGAGCACCGTGGTCTTGGGTTTCGCGGTGGCGACGCGTTTGAGCATTTCCTTGAGCGACGACACGTCCGTGACCGGCCGGTCATCGACGGCGGTGATGAGGTCGCCGGTGCTGAGACGGCCGATGGCGGCCCAACCGCCTTCCTTGACCTCGGTGACCAGCGCGCCGGGCTGGTCCTGCGACCATTGTTCCTGTTCCTTGTCGAAGAACGTCGTGTCGCGCGCGGTGAACTCAAAATCTTCATCGCGATATTTTTTCATCTCGCGTTCGAGCTTCGGCGCGCGGACCAGCTCGACGGGCACGCCAAGTTTTTCCGTGTTGCGCTGGACGGAGAGCGTCGCCGTCGTGCCAATCTTGTATTGCCGCACCATTGTGTTGAGGACTTCCTCGTCGCCGGGCTGCGAGGCGGCGATGGTATCGCCGTCGAGCGCGAGCAACAGGTCGCCGACTTTGAGGCCCGCTTTCTCGGCGGTGCTGTTGGTATAGACCTGCGTGATGCGGACGCCGTTGAGGCCTGGACTGCCGAGTTGCTCGGCCAGTTCGCGGGTGATGGCTTGCGAGGCGACGGGCAGCCAGGCTTTCTGCGCTTCCAGCCCGGGGTCTTCGATTTCCTTGATGCCGACCTTGACGACCGTGAGCAACTGCTCGGTCCGTCGCAGGAAACCCAGACGGGTCGCCACGGGCTTCGATTTGCCCGCGGTGATCTTGTCGGTGATGTCCATCATCTCGGCGACGTTGTGAACGGGTTTGCCGTTGATTTCCGTGAGCACGTCGCTGGTGTTGAGGGACGGCTTCGCGTTGTCGGACGGGCCGCCGGGACGGGTCGAGGTGACGAGCACGCCGTCGCGGCTCTTCAACCGTAATTCGCGCGCGGCCAACGCCGAAATGTCGCGGGCGGTGATGCCCCACTGTTTCAGTTCGAAAGTTTGTCGCTGGATTTGTTCGCGCTCGGCGGTGGTCAGCTTCAACGTCTTCGCTTTGCCGTCGCGCTCGACGACGGCCTCGACTTCCTGGCCGACGGGCAATTCCGAGACCATCTGGTTGAGCAACGGGATTTCCTCGGCGTAGCGCACCAACACGTCCTTGCCCGCGACTTTCAACAGCACGTCGCCCGATTCAATTCCCGCCTTGTCGGCCGGGCCATGATCCACCACGTCGGAAATCAGGACGCCGCGTTCTTCCTTGTCCTTCTTGAGCAACGGCTGAATCTCGACGCCGAGCCAACTGCGGCTGACGCGGCCTTTGTCGATTATTTGGTGGGCGACATGCTGGGCGAGGTTGCCGGGGATGGCGCCGCTCAGGCCGAAACTGATTTCGTTGATGCCGACGACATGGCCTTTCATGTCGACGAGCGGGCCGCCGGAGTTGCCGGGATAAATATCCGCGTCGTGGCCGATCCAGCGCACGAGCGAGCCCACATCTTCGCCATCGAGCGTGAACCGCGCGAAGGAGAAGGCTTGCGGCATGACCATTTTGATGTTGCTGACGATGCCGAGCGTGACTGACTGCGACATGGCGAGCGGACTGCCCATCGCCAACACGGCGTCGCCGACCTGCAATTGACTGGAGTCGCCAAACTCAGCGGGGGTGAATTCGCGAGCGGTTTCGGGTTTGAGTTTCAAGACGGAGATGTCGGCCAACGCGTCGGTGCCGACCAATTCGGCGGGGACTTCCTCGTTGCTCGGGAGGATGACAACGATACGGGTCGCGTGGCCGGCGACGTGATGGTTCGTGATGACGAAGCCGTCCTTGCTGATGATGACGCCACTGCCGCTGGCTTCGTATTTGACCTCGCGGCCCTGGTAGTACTGCGTGGCCACGACCTGGATGCGGACCAAGGCCGGTTTGACGCGCGCGACGGCGGCCTCGATGGCTAGCCGGACCGGGTCGACCGAATCATCCGCGACCGTGACGCCCGCGAGCGTCGTGAGGGAAAGAGCGGTGAGAACACCCGCCACTGCGACCTTCAATAGACGAATCATGTTGCACACTATGGCAGAAGTTGTTCCAGGCGTAAAGGGGCGGAAGACAGAATACAGCTCCGAAAAGGATTCGGAGCGGGGAGACAGAAGTTGGGGTGCCGGCGCCGATTTAAGTTGCTGACCGGGGCGTCATGGAGCACATTGCTTCTATCATGGGGCAGCATCTGGGAAATCGGTACCTCGTTTTGTGGCTTCGCAGGCGGCACTTCGACAAGCACGTCACAGGCACTGCCATGAACCTCAGCTACGTCATCAGGTGTGTTGCCGCAGTCTCGATGGCCCTGTGGTTGCTGGTCACGCCTGCTCAGGCGCAGCAACGGCGGACTTTGCCAAGCCACGTGCCGGCGTCGGCGCACGGGCAACCCGTCGACCGCCTGCCGGGATCGACACGGCTGAATCTGGCCATCGGGCTGCCGTTGCGCAACCAAGAGGCGCTCACGAAGTTGCTCCAGCAGATTTACGATCCCGGCAGTCCCCAGTATCGTCAGTACCTGACGCCGGAGCAGTTCACCGAGAAGTTCGGGCCGACCGAGCAGGATTATCAGGCGGTGATTGATTTCGCCAATCGGAGCGGGTTCCGGATCACGGCGACGCATCCCAATCGCGTGTTGCTGGACGTGAACGCGGCGGTGGCCGACATCGAGAAAGCCTTGCATGTGACGATGCGTGTGTATCGGCACCCGACGGAAGGGCGGAGGTTCTATGCGCCCGATGTCGAGCCGTCAGTCGGACTGGAGATCCCGGTGTTGGACATCAGCGGGCTCAACGATTTTACGCGACCACATCCCGCCGGTCTCAAGATGGCACCGCGTCAGGGGACGACACGCGCGCGCCCGGCCGATGGTTCGGGACCGAGCGGCAACTACATGGGGTACGACTTCCGGGCAGCCTACGCGCCCGGGGTGTCGCTGACCGGTTCGGGACAGACGATCGGGCTGGTACAATTCGATGGGTATTCTCCCAGCGACATCACGGCCTACGAGAGCGCGGCCGGACTGCCAAGCGTGACGCTGACGAATGTCTACATCGACGGGTTTGACGGGACTCCGAGCGGCAACGGGGGCGAGGTGGAAGTCTCGTTGGACATTGAGATGGTGATTTCCATGGCACCGGGATTGTCCAAAGTAATTCTCTATGAAGCGCCGACCAATGGAATCCCGAACGACGTCCTGAGTCGGATCGCCACGGACAACCAGGCGCGGCAACTCAGTTGTTCCTGGGGTTGGGGCGGCGGTCCCGATTCAACTGCCGACGAGATTTTCCAACAAATGGCGGCGCAGGGACAAACCTTCTTTGCGGCTTCGGGTGACAGCGATGCGTTTATCGACTCGACCTCCGACTTTTTTCCCGCGGACGATCCGTACATCACGATTGTCGGCGGGACAACCCTGACGACGACTGGACCGGTGGGACCGTGGGTGTCTGAGACGGTTTGGAATTGGGGCGTGGAAGTCGGCGGTACGGAGGACGGAATCGGCAGCAGTGGCGGGATCAGCACGTCGTACGCGATTCCGAGCTGGCAGCAGGGCGTGGACATGAGCGGCAACGGTGGCTCGACGACGATGCGCAACATTCCCGATGTCGCCCTGACCGCGGACAACGTGTACGTGATCGCCGACAATGGCACCGAGTACACAGGGGTCGGCGGCACGAGTTGTGCGTCGCCGTTGTGGGCGGCGTTTACCGCGCTGGTCAACCAGCAGGCCGCGGCCAACGGTAAGCCTGCGGTCGGCTTCATGAATCCAGCCGTCTATCTCATCGGCACGGAACTGGATTATGCCGCGGACTTTCAAGACATCACGACCGGCAATAATGCATGGATCGGCAGCCCGAACCAATTCCTGGCCGTCGCCGGCTACGATCTCTGCACTGGTTGGGGGACGCCGACGGGGAGCAACCTGGTGAACGCTCTGTCCCGGCCACCTGATGCGCTGAGGATCAGTCCGGTCACGGGTTTCACCGCCAGCGGCCCGGTCGGCGGCCCGTTCAACATCACGTCACAGAGTTATGCCTTGAGCAACGCGGGGACAACGACACTGAGTTGGTCGCTAGTCAATGCGACCGCGTGGCTGAGTACGTCGTCGAGCAGCGGGACATTGACGGCCGGCGGACCCGCGAAGACCGTGACCGTGAGTGTGAATTCCGCGGCGAACAACCTTGCGGCAGGCGTCTACTTGGGGAGCGTACGGTTCACCGACCTGAACAGCGGCGCCGCGCTGAATCGCCAGTTTACGCTGCAGGTGGGGCAGCCACTCGTAGAGAATGGCGGGTTTGAGACGGGCGATTTCTCTTACTGGACGCTGACGGGCGATCCCTCCAGCAGCTCGAGTTATGTCGACGACGGGTCGCAGTTCATTATGCCGTACGACGGGGGCTATGCGGCGGTACTGAGCGAGGCCGGCTCGGTCGCTGATCTTTCCCAAACGCTGCCGACGGTGGCGGGACAGACTTACGTGATTTCGTTTTGGCTGGAAAATGTGGACTTCGGTTTTGGGACGAGACCGAATGAATTTCTGGTGTTGTGGAACGGAGCCGCGATTTCGAGTCACTACAACATGCCGGCCTCGGATTGGACGCATTACCAGTCTGTGGCGGTCGCCACCGGGAACAACAGCGTCCTGGAGTTTGCATTTCGAAACGATTGGGCACTATTCGGTCTCGACGATGTGAGCGTGATACCCATTTCGAAGCCGGTAATCCAATCGGTCACACGCAGCAACAACAACATCGGACTGACATGGAGCGCGGTGTCCGGGGTGGTGTATCAAGTGCAGTACACGGCGAGCATGACCCCGACCAATTGGATCAATCTGGGTACGATGACGGCCAACGGCAGCAGCTTGTCGGCGTCGGTTGCGATGGGGACGGCGACGCAACGATTTTACAGGGTCCGGGTGGCGCAGTAGGAAGGGAGAAACAAGCCGGCGGTTCACCACGAAGACACGAAGGGCACGAACGGGGCGGAGTTTTCTCTACCGCAAAAAGGCACAGGGGGCGCAGAGGGCAGATTGGGAAAGAGTGGGCGCGACGGTGGATTGCAGGGTCTGAAGAGGCTGTTGAAAAAATCCGGAATTCGCCGCGTGAGGGCACGCGGCCTACAATGATTTCCGAGAGAATCCGCTAGAGATGCAGGTCCGTCTCCCCAAGCCGGCGCGTTTTTCAACAGCCTCTGAAGAGTTGACGCGTTAGAGTGAGGATTAATCCGTGCGTCCGTCCGGGACCTTGCCGACATCAATCTCGGCGCCCTTGCGCAAGGTGTATTGGGCGGCTTTGGAAAAAGAGAAATTGTCGCTGTGGGAGACCGTCCCGGGGGCTTCGTAGCCGATGGAACTGACGGTCAGCGGCGGCTGCGATGAATAGCCCCAATAGCACAGGCCAATGGTGTCGCCCACTTGTTTGGAGAGTTCTGCCAAGGGAATGAGGTAGGTGTCCACGCGGGCGAGCTTCCCGTCGGTAACATCCACGTAACGGATCGCGCCGCGGCCTTGGGAATCGTGTTTCATGCTGGTCCGGCCGTTGGCACTGATGGAAACCTGGTAATACAAGCCTTTGAGGTTTGGCGTACGGTTCAACCAATAATGGCGATCGAGGTTGGGCGTGGCGGCGCCATTGGCGTCGAGATCGAGCATGAGTTTCGACGAATCGCGGGGTTGTTCGGTGTTGGCGGCGTTGGCCGGCGCGGGACCACCAACGGTCCACAACACTGCCTGGACGAACAGATATTGGTCGTTGTTCCAAACCGAGACGCGCAATGCGGGCTGGTCCCAGAGCATCGTGGCGTCTCGTTGGGGGAAACCAAACGCACCGTTCTGACGAAGCTTGGAAAGCGACGCGGAAACGTACTGCTGGACGGACGGCTGCGAGCTCGCAAGGAGCGGCCCGAAGTATACCCACCGTCCCAAAGCATGGCCGGCGATGGTAATCACCCCCGACTGGTAGGCGGTCGCGGTGATCTTGTCGCCTTCCGCAAGTTCGCGGACCTTGGGATAATTGATGAGGCAAATCAGGATTGATTTGGGGTGACGCACCCGGGGAACAGATTGGCCGTTCCCTTGGCTGGAAGCGGTTGAGGAAACCGGGTTCAACGCCTTGTCATCGCTCGTCTTGTAGCCTCTGGCGATGATGCCGTCTGGCAGTATTTCTTCAATCGTCAACGTCCATTCTATGGCGGCGGCGGCGTGTTGGGCTGCGTCGGCAGCTTGTCGGGCTGCGTCGGCGGCTTGTCGGGCTGACTCGGCGGCTCGTTTGTTGGCTTCAGCTTCGGCAGCTTGTTGAGCCGCTTGCCATTGGGCAGCTCGTTGCGGATCGTAGCCGAATTGCTGTTGAAGGTCGGGCGGCAGTTTTTCCAAGGGGATGGTGGCGACGCCTGTTTTGTGGAAGAGCGTGACCGTGGCGGGGGTGACGCGGCCCCAGCGGAAATCGGTATAGGTGGTTCCGTCGATGGTGATCTGGGTAGGAGCAGCCGGATTCGTGGTGCTTGCTTGTTGTGCAAGAGCGTTGGCCGCCGTGAACGCGAGCAAGAGGTAGAGCAATCGCGAGGCATTCATCACAGGTTCTCCTAACGATTTGGAATGGTAGCACCGTGGCGGCTGGCAGCAAGATGTTTCGGCCACCGGTGACGGAGTGGTGGAGGGTTGGAGGGTTGGAGTACTGGAGCGAAGCGGGAGAAAGAAGACGGCGTCTCGTCAGACTCGGTTGCACTCGCTCGCTCCTGCTCGGCTCGGCCTCTGGCTTTCCGCTTCGCGGAACTGCGTCTCGCCGCTCCCAGCGGCTCGGCTTCCCACCAAGACACGAAGGGCACGAAGGGGGCGGAAGGCGAGAGGGCGAGCGAAGTAAGAAGGCAGAAGGAAGAATTAAGAAGGATGAAAGGGGCGGAGGCGGTGCAATCAGGACATAGGTAACAGTTGTGGGTCAAGACATGGGTAACACTTTTGGGGTTAGAGGTTACATGTTTTGATCACTGTTGACCAGCTTCCAGCGGGCGGATATCCGCCCGCTGGA
>JBEKYJ010000053.1:0-20627 GCA_049511095.1 Verrucomicrobiia bacterium | reverse complement strand
GCCAGAGCTTCCCGTTGCGCAGCGCCAGCAACTGCACGCACACGTAGCTCGTCAATAGAAACGCCAACAGCACCTCCTTGTTGATGAACGCGACCCGCCAAATCGCGAACGGATACACCGCCCACAAAGCCGCCGCCTTCCAATTTCGATTGGCGAGCAGAAACACCAGCCAGCCTGTGGCTGTGTCCAAGAGAGCCTGCCACACCTTCACCATCCGAGGCGAACCGGCCAGCGCCACAAATACGGGATAGACTGGCCCCCGCGTGATATCCGTGTAGCGTCCCTCGCAGATCGATTGCGCAACCAGTCCATAACCATCCCCATCCTCGTGCAGATTCCAATGCTGTTGCATGCCGGGGAATCCGATAAAGACAAACGCCAGCCGCAAGAGCAGCGCGGCAAGAAGGCAAATCCACAACGGTCGTGAGGCGAACGTCTGCATTGAAAAATGGTGGGCGCGATAGGACTCGAACCTATGACCTCACGGGTGTGATCCGTGCGTTCTAGCCAACTGAACTACGCGCCCTTCCAAAAGTGCGGTGCACATTAGCAACGCCCCCTGCAGTTTTCAAGTCTTGAGAAGTAAAACCCTCGCGGGCTAAACTATGCCGCCATGCCAACCATTTTGCGTACGACCACTCGCTCCCTCCTGTGGTTCTTGCTCCTCGTGGTAATCGCTGTTGGCGCGCTTGGCGCATTCTGGATCTTGCTCGGGGGACGCTTTTCCCCGGAGGACTACGAAATCCGAGGAATCACGGAGGATACCGTTGAGTTTGGTCTGTTTGGAGCTGCACTCGTGGTCGTAGTGAGTGCATTACTGCTGTCGGCTCGACATCGTGACACATGGCGCAGGCTGGCTTATGGCGCCCTCCCCCTTGCGGCCATCTCGTCTTTCGTGCTTGTTCGGGCGGTGCTCTTCGAGCGCGTCCGCATGTACGACATGCTGCTATTCTGTGTCGCGTGCGGCGGGACGGCCATCTTCTGGGTGTACGGCAAGCCGCTGGTCGATGCCCGGGACATCCGCATGCTCCGCGTCTTCGTATGGGGTTTGGTGCTCTTTCTGGCCGCGTACCAATTCTGGGATCAGGTGCGTCATCTCAACGATTTCGCCCTCGGTTACGCGGATTGTGGGGAGAACGCACGCCTCATGTTCAATTCGATCACCAACCCACATGAACTGTTTCTCCGCGTCAATCCTGACAAACCGCTCTTCTACGACCATGTCGACATCGGCATCATTCCTTTCCTGCCGCTGTGGTTGCTCTGGCCCGATCTGAAGCTGACAATCTTGCTGGAAATTGTGGCGGTGTTGGGCGTCGTCGTGCCGCTCTATTTCATCGCCAAACGCTCGCTTCAAGACGAATCAGCGGTTCTGCTCGTGGTGCTTGCGTGGGTATTATATCCGCCAACCTCCCAGTTCATTTACAGCGCGTCCTATGGTTTTCGGTGGGGGAACATGTGCCTGTTGCTCTATTTCGTCGCTCTGGCGTTTTGGGTGTACGAACGACGCGGCTGGGCACTGGCCTGCACACTGTGGGCCATGTTGATCAAGGAAGAAGCGGCCATCGTCATTGGCATGTTCGGTGTCTATCTTGCGTTGTTTGAGCGACGCAAGGCCTCGGGGGCAGCGCTCACCGTCTTCGCCTTCGGCTACTTTCTGTTGGCTTCGTCGGTCCTCATTCCCGTCGTGAGCGGACAGAGTTATGCGATGACCCGCCTCTTCCGTGAACTCGGACAGACGAAATGGGAAATCCTTACGTCGCCGCTGGCCAAGCCCGCGGTTTTCTGGGGCAGAATGGTCGAACCCACCTCGCTCTACTTTGCCGCCGTGTTGCTGGCGCCACTACTGTTTGTACCGCTCAGGAAACTGCCGGTCCTATTCATCGGATCGCTGACGTTCGTCTTTTGCTGCATGAATCCCATCATGAAGAACATTTGCTTTCATTATCAGGCCGCACTTCTACCCGTCGTCTTCTGGGCACTAATCCTCGCGCTGCAAGATCGGGAGGCCCAGCGCCGTTTCCCCGTCCTTGTAGGCGTTGTCGTTTCGTGCGGCACGATGTCGCTGTTTCTCGGCGCGCTGCCTTGGAGCAAGGCAACCGCGCCCGTGTACCGGACGCCAAACCGCCTGGAACTGGTCAGGCGTGTTCGCAGCCAGATTGACCCGCGGGGTGCGCTGTTCGCCACGCAGAGGGTCGCGGCGCATTTCGTGACGCAACGCTATCTTTATCTCGATCTGCCGGTTCCCCGGGACATCGATTACGTACTGATTGACATGCGTGACTCGTGGCGCGGCATTACCAATGATGGACAGTGGCTCCAGAAACACCGGATCATCCAACATCAGGCCGAAGGCCATCCGGAGCTACATCTCGTGTTCGCTGATGACGGATTTCTGCTCTACTCCCGCCATGGCACGCCCCTCGACGCCCAAAGAATGGTCGAGCGCGATCGCCTGCCCGTTGCCGCTGTCCCCGCCACATTCGACCTGGGCTGTGGCGTCAATCTCGTCGGTCTGCTTACGGAGCCGATGCTGACCACGCATGACACCAAGGCTGACCATCTGCGCGTGACGGCGTTCTTTACTCTTGCCGCCCCGACCAATATCGACTTCGCCGTGCGGTGCATTGCCCACGTCCGGTCCGATCCGGAACGGGAGGACGACTATGCGACCCAGTTTCAACTACTCGGACAATCCATCTGGCCCGTGGAACGATGGAAGACCGATAAGTATTATGCGGAGGTATTTCTCCTCACCCTGCCGCCGGGAACGTCGGGCGACATCTCATCCTTCAGTTTTAGCGCTCTCGCGCATTAGAAGTAATCGGTGGATCGCCCGAAGGTGTTGCCCTCAGACCTTGCGCAAAATCGTGTCGCGTTTCCAGTTCGCATTGTCGAGTTCAGGATAATCGGGCGTGTAATGGAGTCCGCGCGATGCACCAGCTCGGCGTCGGCCTGAGCGCGGCGCACACGCCCCAAGCCAAGGGGACAGTTCTAACGAGTTAAAGATGGGGACATTCCCAAAGAGTTTTGACAGTTCTTCGCAATACACGCCCCCAATCGGTTCCGCTACCCTCCACTCAGCCTATGGATTGCCATGATCGCGTCCGCTCACCGGCTCCAATTGTTCAACCGCAAAACCAACGGTGTACGATTGCCCGGACAAGCCGCCCGGAAGATCCACCACAAACTCATCCACATAGAACTTGCCCGGCTCCCACCGATACGTCGGCCACACACACTGGCCGAGCGGTTGCAACGAAGAGACAAACACTTCCTGGGTCTCGCCGGTTCCGAATGTCAACATACAGCGCGCGGCCAGATCAACTGTTACGTGCCGCGCCACAGTCCCGAAGGTCGTCACACGCAATCGCTGCCCTTCCTGCTCGCTCGCCTGCGCTGCTTTGGCGACTGTAGACCCCGCGAACGATACGTCGTAACCAAGCGGAAGCATATCTTCGCCCACACCCGGAGGGAGAGAATTCAGCTCCACAGTTTTTCGGACATCCACAATATGATGACCATGCCCATACAACACCAGGCCATCTTCAACGGCCAACACGTTCAATGTGGTCTCCTTTTCCACACGCTGTTGGAACGCGCGCAACTCGCGCAGTTTCTCTACGCCAATCGACGTCCTCCACCCATCGCGGAAATCCAAGTATGCGTAATCGACATGTGGCGGCAACTCGGGCGCGATGTACAGGTACTTTTGCTTTACAAAGTGCGCCGCGACACGTTCGGTGGCCACCAGCGTTGCCTGGGGATCGATTTGCTCGCCCAAATGACGCACCAACGCCAACCGCCCCGGTGCCACTCGCACTGTTGGTCCGTCCTTGCTCCAACAGGTGTTACCACAATAGATTGACAAGGTCGCTCCCGCCACGATCACCCCGAGCACGTTGGCACGGCGTGCCACCGTCGTCGCCTCGCGTAACGCTTCGACCAGACCCCAGAACAGGATGGGCAGCAACCCCGTTTGGTACCAAAAGCAGATGCTCTTTACATTCGGATTGTCCCACAGGCAGATGAAGAGGAAGGGGATCGCGGCGATGACCAGTACCGACGGTTTCTTCAGAGGTAGCAACACCAGCGGGACAAGCAAACAGCCAGACAAATAAATACTCGGCGCTTCGAACAGCCTACCCCAAAACTGATGGGGTTTCGTCAACGGTGAAAGCAAAATCTCTGCATGTCCTTTGCCCAAGTGCGAGAAATACCCCAACATCTGATATTGATTGCCGCTGAACATGGGAATAACGAACGTCGTTACGATCCAAAAGTACGCAAACCCACCTACGGCAAGCACCACTCCTGTTCGTCGTCGTTGCGGATGAAACCACGCCAGATAAATCCCGAATATGCCCAGAAAGATGGCGGCCTCCTCCTTGATCAACACCGCCCAGAGTATAGTTGCCAGCGCCGACACGTTGCGTCCTCGCAACCACAACCACAATGCCACGAAATACAGCGGCAGACAGAGCCGTCCCCAGTAAAACCCGTAGGAGGCGTTGTAAATCAGTTGCGAGATGGAGGGATAAACCAGCCACCCGATAACCAGCAATAGCGCAGACACCCTATCTTTCCATCGTTCCTGGGCAATGGCGTACAACGGGAGTACCACTCCGATGGTGGCTGCCACTTGAAACAGTATCGTCAATTCCAAACGTGGCAGCAATGCCCACACCGGCAGGAACGGCAACACACCTGGTTGAAAATGATCTAGAAACAGCGGCTTGTCGGGATTGATCCGCATGAACAGTTCCCGCGGATTGTGCAGACTGTTGTACATCATCCGTGCGGCATCACCGCAATCATGGTAGCCCAGCGCAAGGTTGCGCAGATAGCCGAGTTGCTGCCAGATGAAATACCCACCCAATGCCAGGGTCCCGCACCCCACACCCACCTTTAACCACCCCGAATTTTCGCACTCCAGGCATTTCACTCCTCGGACCACGCGGGATGCAGCCAGTCCGCACGCCAGGCTGAACAACAGCACATCGTAGAATCGCATGGGGAAGTTACCGAGCCCTTTGCCAACCATAATCGCAGCCACCGCAGTCAAGGGGAGGGTCGCCAGCACAGTTCGACGGCACACACCAGCGTCACAACGGTACACCTGGGCCGCGATTGTGATCGTCGTCATCACGGCCATTCCAAACAATGTCAGCCCAACGTCTCCCACACCAGTGGCTGTCGCGCGGTAATTTTCCGGAGAGTACAGGTATCCAAGTGAAAACCAGAACGCGCCCAGCGCCAATGCAAGAGTCGCGACCAGCCCCGCAAACCATGGCAGGCGGCTCTCGGTTTGCTGGTGCAGCGCGCGCGGAATTGCTGTCTCCGCAATCCCCATCTCAATCACGCTTTTCGAAGAATCGTGTCACGCTTCCAGTTCACATTGTCGCGCTCGGGATAATCGAGCGTGTAATGGAGGCCACGCGATTCCTTGCGCTGGAGCGCGCTCTCGATGATCAACTCCGCGACCATTGCCAGATTGCGCAACTCAATCAGGTCAGGCGACACCTTGTAGTCCCAGTAGAACTGGCCGATCTCGCGTTGCAGGTTCTGGATGCGCGCCCGCGCGCGCAACAGCCGTTTGTCGGTGCGCACGATGCCGACGTAGTCCCACATCAGGCGGCGGATTTCATCCCAATTGTGCGTTACCACGACGAGTTCGTCCGGATCGGCCGCACTGCCGCTTTCCCATGGCGGGAGTACCGTGCGTGGATCGTTGAGCGCGGCACGTTGCGTGAGCGCAACGCGGGCCGCCCGATGGGCAACGACCAGCGCCTCCAATAGTGAGTTGCTGGCCAGACGATTCGCACCGTGCAAGCCCGTGCATGCCACCTCGCCCGCCGCCAACAACCCCGCCACTTCGGTCTCGCCGTCCACGTTTGTGACCACTCCGCCACACTGATAGTGCGCTGCTGGTACGACTGGAATTGGCGCGCGGGTCATGTCGTGTCCGTACTCGAGACATCTTGCGTAGATGTTCGGAAACCGCTTTTTCACGAACTCAGTGTCCTTGTGTGTGATGTCGAGAGACACAAAGTTCGCCCCGGTCTTCTTCATCTCGGCGTCGATGGCCCGGGCAACAATGTCCCGGGGCGCAAGGTCGGCCATCGCGTGGTACCGCTTCATGAACGGCTCGCCATCCTTGCCGCGGAGAATCGCCCCTTCCCCACGCACCGCTTCACTGATGAGAAACGACTTCGCTTTCGGATCGTAGAGGCACGTGGGATGAAATTGAATGAACTCCATGTCCGCGACGCTGGCCCCCGCACGATACGCCATCGCCACGCCGTCGCCGCTGGCGATGTCGGGATTGCTCGTGTAGAGGTAAACCTTGCCCGATCCGCCGGTCGCCAGCAGTGTAATCTTCGCTCCGAATACCTCGACACCATTCTGTTTCTCATCGAACGCATAGCATCCCAGACACCGGTTCGGCCCGCTCACGCCAAGTTTCTGAGTGGTGATGAGGTCGATCGCCACCGATTGCTCCAACACGGTAATGTTCGCGTGCTTCGCCACCTGCGCCAGCAAGGCGCGCTCGATTTCGCGTCCCGTGATATCGCCGGCATGCAACACGCGTCGTCGCGTGTGACCGCCTTCGCGTCCGAGATCGTACTGGCCGCGCTCGTTCTCCTTCTCGGTGAACTTGACACCGAAGTCGATCAACTCGCGCACCAGCGCCGGCCCTTCGCTGACAATCGTCCGCACGACGTCTTCCCGGCACAGCCCCGCGCCCGCTTCGAGTGTGTCGCGCACGTGCAGTTCCAAGGAGTCGTCCTTGGCCATCACCGCTGCGATGCCGCCTTGCGCGTAGTTGGTGTTGCTCTCCGCGCGATGCTTCTTGGTAATAATCGCGACCGTGCCCGCACTGGCCACCTTCAGGGCATACGTCAATCCCGCGATGCCGCTCCCGATGACCAGAAAATCGTAGTTGCGCTGTGAATTAGCCGTCATGACTTGCCGAAATGGAACCTATCGCCTGTTTGCTGCATCATTAATACACAAAAGTGTTGGAGATACAAAATGAAACCTCGTTTTCAATTCGTCTTTGACGAAGCTTTGCCAGGCGTCCAGCGCCGCTCCGCGTTGAAAGCCAAATCAACCGACGATGAACTCCTGGACGCGTATTCACGCGCGGTCGTTACCACGGCAGACAAAGTCAGCCCTTCGGTCGTCAAGATCGACGTGCAGCAACGTGTCGACGGAGGACGATTCGCGCGCGCCGGCAGCGGCTCGGGATTCATTTTCACACCCGATGGATTTATCCTCACGAACAGCCACGTCGTGCATGGCGCCGCCCGGCTGGGAGTCGCGCTCACGGATGGCCGCAGCTACGACGCCCGCCTTATCGGCGATGATCCCGACACCGATTTGGCCGTGGTTCGAATCCACGCACCCGATCTCGTGCCGGTGACGCTGGGCGAATCAGCGTCGTTACGCGTGGGACAGGTCGCCATTGCTGTGGGCAATCCGTATGGATTTCAGTGCACCGTCACCGCGGGAATCGTCAGTGCACTCGGGCGGTCGTTCCGTACGCAGTCGGGACGGCTCATCGATAACGTGATTCAAACCGACGCCGCGTTGAATCCCGGCAATTCAGGCGGGCCGCTGGTGAATTCTCGGGGTGAAGTCATCGGGGTGAACACCGCGGTGATTCTGCCCGCCCAAGGCCTCTGCTTCGCAACCCCGGTGGACACCGCGCAATTCGTCGCTGGCTACCTGATGCGCGATGGAAAGATCCGTCGGGCCTATGTCGGCATCGCCGGCCAGAACATCGACCTGCCTCGTCGGCTCGTTCGCTTTCATCAGTTGACCAAGGGTGGCGGGGTGCTGGTCATTTCCGTCGAGGAAGGCAGCCCCGCCGCCGCCGCCCGTCTTGAAGACGGCGATGTGATCGTTGCGCTGGACGGACATGCGATCGCCACGATTGATGACTTGCACCGGGTGCTGACGGTCGACAAGATCGGGGCAACGAGCGCATTGACAATCTTGCGGCGTTCGCAAAAGCTGAACGTCACAATCGTCCCGCAGTATTTGCAGCGGAAAGGCTGAGAAACAATGAAAGCGATCAGAGTTCATCAGTACGGCGGCCCCGAGGTGCTGAAATGGGAGGATGCACCCGACCCGAAACCGGCGGCGGGCCAAGTGTTGGTGCGCCTGTGCGCCATCGGCGTGAATCCCGTGGACACGTACGTCCGCTCGGGCAACTACACTGACAACACGACCCTTCCGTTCACTCCCGGGTCGGATGGCGCCGGCGTTGTCGAGGCGGTCGGGAACGGCGTGAAGCATTTCAAGCGCGGTGCCCGCGTGTATATGTTTGCGACGACCAGCGGCAGCCGCGCCGGCGCGTATGCCGAACTAGCCGTGTGCACACCGTCGCAGATATACCCGCTGCCCGGAAACACGAGCTTCGCGCAAGGTGCGGCCATCGGCGTGCCTTATGGGACGGCCTACCGCGCGCGCTTTTTCAAAAGGCGCGGGCGGTTCCCGGTGAAATTGTCTTTATTCACGGGGCGAGCGGCGGCGTGGGCATCGCCGCCGTGCAACTCGCCGTCGCCCATGGATTGCGCGTCATTGGCACGGCCGGCAGCGACCGCGGACGTGCGTTGGTGGCAGAACAAGGCGCGCAGCATGTGGTCGATCACCGCTCGCCTGACTATCTCGAAAAGGTGACGACACTGACCGACCATCGCGGCGCGGACGTGATTTTGGAAATGGTGGCGAACGTCAACCTCGCCAAAGATCTCACCCTCGTCGCGTCACACGGCCGCATCGTGGTGATCGGAAACCGCGGGTCGATCGAAATCAATCCGCGTGCCGCCATGCAACGCGACGCCGTCATCATGGGGATGATGATGCTCAACGCGACCGAGCGCGACATTGCCAGCATCCACGCCGCGCTCGGGGCCGGTTTGGCCAACGGCTCGTTGAAACCCGTTATCAACCAGGAACTTCCTCTCAAAGATGCGCCACGAGCGCACGAACTGGTCATGCAACCGGGTGCCTATGGCAAGATCGTGCTGATCCCCTAGGGCGTTCTCACAGGATCAGGTTGTCAATGAGGCGGATCTTCCCCATGTGGGCAGCGACCAAGGCAACGCAGCCCCGCTGGACCTCGTGGACGGGCTCGAGCGATTCGGCGTTGACGACTTGGGCGTAGTCGAGACGAGCAGACGGCGCAAGCGAGATCGTGCGTTGCATGGCGGATTCGAGGCGGTGCGCGTTGTGCTCGCCTTCGTTGAACAGATCGCCGGCCACACGTAGTGCTTTCCAGAGCACGGTGGCTTGAGCGCGTTCGGTTGCCGAAAGAAGCTGGTTGCGGCTGCTCATGGCCAGGCCATCCGGTTCGCGGACGGTTGAGACGGGAACGATGTCGATCGGGTAACGGAGGTCGCGCACCATTCGTTGCACAACCTTGAGTTGCTGAAAATCCTTCTCTCCAAAGATCGCCAGGTCCGGCTGGACGATGTTGAAGAGCTTGGCCACGACCGTGCACACGCCGCGGAAATGCCCTGGACGCCTCACGCCTTCAAATCGATGTGCCAGCGCGTCCTCTTCGACGAACGTGGAGTACTGCAGACCCAGAATCGCGGTGGGCACGGCGGCATGACCCGGGTCAGAAGGTTCGCCCTCCCAGATTCCACCGGGATACATATCATCGTCCGAAGGGACAAAGATCGCATCCACCTGCTCGCGTTGACACAACCGGCTGTCGGCTTCCAAATCACGCGGGTATTGCTGGAAGTCTTCCCGCGGACCGAACTGCGTCGGATTGACGTACACGCTGACCACCACTGCCGCGCCCTGATCGCGGGCCCTACGCATCAACGCAACGTGACCCTCGTGCAGCGCGCCCATCGTCGGCACCAGTGCCACGCGCCGCCCGGAACGTTTCACGCCAGCGGAAGCCGCCTGCATCTCCCTGACTGTGCGGATGGTTTTCATGCGTAACCAATAGCGCGCGGCATGGGTTGCGTCACGGAGAAAATCCGCGACGCATTGACAACAAGTGCCGTTTTGTGTCTATTCGACTCGCTTATGACCGAATCGTACATCCAGCAACTCTTCGCGGAACGCATCGGTGGCAAAGCGTTTGGCAAGAGCACCACCATTTATAAGTTTGAGAAGATCAAGCGCGCCAAACGCGCCGCGATCGCCGCCCATCCGCACGTTGAGTTAATCGATCTGGGTGTCGGCGAGCCTGACGAAATGGCCTTGCCGCTCAGCGTGCGCGCATTGTCCGAAGAGGCGCAAAAACCTGACAACCGCGGCTACGCCGACAATGGCGGGCCCGAGTACCGCCGTGCCGCCGCACAGTGGATGGAGCGTGTGTTCGGCGTGAAGGGACTCGATCCCGAGACCGAGATTCTCCACAGCATCGGCAGCAAGGCGGCCTTGTCCATCTTGCCCGCCACGCTGATCAACCCCGGCGACGTGGTGATCATGACCGTGCCGGGTTATCCGGTGTTTGGGACCCATGCGAAGTGGTATGGCGGCGAGGTCTACAACCTGAAACTGACCGAAGCGAATCATTTTCTCCCCGACCTCGACTCGATTCCGGGCGACGTGCTGAAACGCACAAAGGCCGTGGTGCTGAATTATCCGAACAACCCCACAGGCGCCAGTGCGACACTGGAGTTTTTCGCGCACGCGGTGGAGTTCGCGCACAAGCGCAAGCTGGCGGTCATTTCCGACGCGGCGTACAGCGCCCTCGTGTTTGACGGCAAACCGCTGTCGATACTGTCTGTGCCCGGGGCCAAGGACGTGGCCATCGAGCTGCATTCGATGAGCAAGGCGTTCAATATGACAGGCTGGCGGCTGGGCTTTGTGTGCGGCAATCCCCGGCTCGTCTCCGCCTACGGCAACGTCAAGGACAATACCGACAGCGGCCAGTTTCTCGCCATCCAGAAGGCGTGCGCGGCGACCTTGGGCCATCCGGAAATCACCGCGAAGATCGCCGCGAAATACTCGCGACGCATGGATTTGCTCGTCGCGTGCCTGCGCAAATTCGGTTTCAATGCCACGAAACCGAAAGGCTCGTTCTATCTTTACGTGCCCGCGCCGAAAGCGGTGGCGGACGCCGACGGCAACCACAGCGGGTTCAAGTCCGCTGAAGACGTGTCGCAGTGGCTGATCACGGAAAAGCTGATTTCGACCGTGCCTTGGGATGACGCGGGGCCGTACTTGCGGTTGTCCGTGACCTTCGCCGCCAAAGGGGAAGCGGACGAGCGACGTGTGATCGCCGAGATTGAGAAACGGTTCGCGGGGCTGAAGTTCGAGTTCTAGCGATCTGAAGGGTCGTTACTCGATCACTTGAAACTTTGCTCGGCACCGGGGAAGTCGCCCGATTCAACGTCGCGCTTGTACGCGGCAAACGCCCGGCGCATCTCCTCCGCCAGGTTCGCGTAGCGCTTCACGTGTTTGGGCGTGAACCACGTAAACAGCCCGAGCATGTCGTTGCTTACCAGAATCTGGCCGTCGCAACGCACACCCGCGCCAATCCCAATCGTCGGCACCGTCACTGACTTGGTCGCTTGCTCGGCCACGCCCGTCGCGGTACCTTCGATGACCATCGCGAACACACCGGCTTGTTCCAGCAGCTTGGCATCCCGCAAGACTTTCTCAGCCGATTGTGCCGTGCGCCCTTGAATCTTGTAACCACCCGTTTCGAGGATCGATTGCGGCAGCAACCCGATGTGACCCAGCACGGGAATCCCGGCCGCGACCAAGGCGCGTACTTGCTCGACAACCGACTCGCCGCCCTCCAGTTTCACCGCCTCAGCGCCCGCCTGAATCAATCGGCCGGCATTGTCCAGCGCCAAACGCACCGTGGAGTAACTCATGAACGGCAAATCGGCAACGAGCAGCGCCTGGGGCTTGGCACGCGCGACAGCTTTCGTGTGGTGCAGCATCTCTTCCATCGTGACAGGCAACGTGTTCTCGTACCCAAGCACGGCCATGCCCAGCGAATCGCCGACGAGGATGACTTGCACGCCAACCTCGTCCATGATTTTCGCCGTGAAGAAGTCGTACGCGGTCAAGGCTGTGATCTTTTCCCCACGCTGCTTCATCGCCCGTAACGTATGGATGTTTACCTTGTGCTCGTTCATGATGGTTTCACCAATCTTGCTGCATAAACTTAACCTCTCCCTCTCGCGCTGGCAACTCCCGTAATAGCATCCGCACCGTCTTGCCCGTACCCTTCACAATCATATCGGGCCGAATCGTCGAAAGCGGAAGCAACACAAACCGTCGGGCCGCCATCCCCGGATGAGGCACCACAAAATCCTTTTCCAGTATTTCCTTCTCGCCGAAGTAAAGAATATCGATGTCAATCGGGCGCGCGGCGTTTTTCGGCAAGTCCCGGTCGCGTCCGTGCGCCCGCTCGTAGGCCAGGAGTTTCTTCAGCAGCGTCCTTGGTGCCCCTGAGAATTCGATTTCCAGCACCGCATTGAGAAACTTCGGCGAGTTCGGTGGACAGCCGACCGGCTCCGTCTCATACAGTGGCGAGGCGACGTGCCACGCTTCTGGCGACAAGCTCAACAGGTAGGCCTTCGCCTGCTGCAAATGCTGCAATCGTTCGCCCAGATTCGAGCCGAGTCCAAGGCCAACTTTCATGGTTGGGTGCCGGGAGCCAAAGCGCGCGGCTTCACGACAATCACCCTGCCAAGAATGGCCCACGTGAAATTCGACTGGCGGCAAATCTCATCCAGCAGGCGCGCGGATGTGATGTGTTTTCGACGCACGATCACTCGGGCCGTATTCTGCGGTGCAGCAGCAGAAACCACCTTGGGCAACCCGCCCGGCTTTGTTGGCTGCATGGAATAAGTCATCGGATATGAGATGAGGTAACGAAACTCGAAATGCTGCGGATGATAGCTCCGACTCGCCTGGGACCAAACCTGGAGGGCTTCCTCGGGTTTCACGTTCTCCAAATCGACTTCCGGGATCACCGTTTGATGCATGGCCTTCCGGATTTCTGGCGCACGCGGACTGGAGGACGGCAATTCATTCCGTCCCAAATGCGAGCAGGACGAAAAGAGCGTAACGACCAAGCAACTGACAATCGCGTTCCGCTTCACGTGCCCTTGCGTTGTCTTCGCAACGTGACCCTCGCATTCCATTGGCTATCGGAGCCCCAACACGTCTTGCATATCGTAGAGTCCGGGCTTCTGGTCCACCGCCCACTTGGCCGCCACGAGCGCGCCGCGCGCAAACGTCTCGCGACTGCTCGCGCGATGCGTCAACTCAATGCGTTCTCCCGGCGCGCCAAACATGACGGTGTGATCGCCGACCACGTCGCCGATGCGTAGCGCGTGGGCGGGCGCTTCCTTGCCGCGAACCTGCTTGAGGATTTCCTGCAGTCTCTTCGCTGTGCCGCTGGGCGCGTCCTTCTTCGCGGTGTGATGCGTCTCGACCACCTCGACTTCCCAGTTATTGCCGACAATCCCGGCCACTTTCTGTGTGACCCAAAACAACGCGTTCACCCCCGTGCTGAAATTTGCCGACCACACGACGGGGATTGTCTTTGTCAGTCCACGGAGAGCCGTTTTTTCACCCTCGCTGTGTCCTGTTGTGCCAATGACGAGCGCTTTCTTATGGTCTGCGGCGAGCTTCGCGACCGTCGCTGTCGCCTCACGCACGGAAAAATCAACAATCGCATCGGCACGCGCGATAACCTTGGCCAAATCGTCGCCTTGATCAACCTCGCCGACGAGCTGCAACTCCGGATCGCTCTGCGCGCAACCGACCAGCGCCCGACCCATGCGACCCTTGGCGCCGCAAATGATGACTTTGACGGGACTCACGCCTTCACCAAGCCAAGAGCTTGCAGCGTTTTCTTCAGTTGCGCGCGATTGACGTCGCTCATCGACACCAGCGGGAGGCGATACGCCTCTTCGATCAAACCCATCATGGCCATCGCCGCTTTCACGGGGATCGGGTTCGTCTCGATAAACAGATCCTTGAAGATCGGAAAAAGCTTCGCATGGATACGACCCGCCCGCTCGAAGTCGCCCTTCAACGCGGCATGGGTCATCTCCGTCAGTTCGCGCGGGATCAGGTTGGACGCCACACTGATCACGCCGACCGCGCCGACACTCATCATCGGCAGCGTCAACGAATCGTCTCCGGACAAGATGCAGAATTCCCGGTCGACCAGCCCGCGCAACTGGCTGACGCGATCCACCACCCCTGTCGCTTCTTTCAGCCCCACGATGTGCCGGGGCAGATCACGCCGCAGCCGGGCAATCGTGTCATTTGAAATATCCACCGCGCAACGGCCCGGAACATTGTAGAGAATGAGCGGCATGTCCGCCTGTTCCGCGATGGCGCGGAAATGCGCATACAACCCCGCCTGCGTCGGTTTGTTGTAATACGGCGCGACCTGCAAGGACGCGTCCGCGCCGGCCTTCTTGGCGTGCTGCGTCATGAAAACTGCCTCGTCCGTCGAGTTCGACCCGGTTCCTGCAATGACTTTGCACCGCTTCGCGACGAACTTCACAACCAGTTCAATGACGTGGTTGTGCTCTTCATGGTCAAGCGTCGGTGACTCGCCCGTCGTTCCACACGGGGAGAGGCCATCAATGCCCGCGGCGATCTGTTGCTCCACAAGCTGCCGCAACCGCGGTTCGTCGACTTTCCCGTCCTTCGTGAAAGGCGTGACTAATGCCGTATATGTGCCGGTGAACATAGCGCGGTCATCATAGGACTAGATGGACGTTTTTCAAGTGCTAACCCATGGCCGCTCCGCGTAGCTCATCCTGACGCAGTTTCAACGAGTTTTCGCGGCAGCACATCGCCAACGAACGCGCCATCACCCCGTACACCTCGCCCCGCGAAATCTTGACGCGCCGCGTCGGGTCGAGCGGATTCTCCACGCGAAGCCGCGCAATGGTCATCAACCCGATCCAGATCGGCCAGATGCACGCCAGCCGCAGCCGCCTCTCCGACCGCGGGATGCTCATCGTGTACTGCCACCCCGCATCCAGATGTGCCACCGCCACATCCAGCCAGCGAACGTACAGCGGACGGATCGCCTCAACGTTTCGCGGATCGAGCAACGCCTGCGGCTCCTTCACGGGAAGATAACACCGGCCGATGCGCAGATCTTTCGGGATATCGCGCAACACATTCACCAGTTGCAGCCCTTTCCCGAAGCGCACCCCCAACGCGCACATCTCGTCCGACTTCCAATCCCGCAGCGCCGCCACATGCGCCACGCACATCTTCGTCCAAAATTCGCCCACACACCCCGCCACCATATACGTGTACCGATCCAGTTCCTCGTCACTGGACAATGCCACCAGTTCCTTTTCCGTCTCGCCGGGAAACCGCTGCAAATCAAAAATCTGGCCGCCCACGATGGTCTTCAGCAACTCCTGGATGCGCCGTCCGTCGGCTTCGTCAAACTGTCCGACCGCAACGACGCAGTCCTCCAATCGTTCGAGCAACTGTTTCTCCGCCGCGGAAGTCTGCCGGTCGGCGATCGTGCCCAACTCCGGCACGTGCGAGAGATTTTGCAGTTGCTGCAACGCCAGAATGCGTTTCACGCGCGGCACCGCCTTCGTGTCCGCAATCGTGTCCGTCGCCCGCGCCAGCAAATACGCCAGCGAGATCTGCGGCCGAATCTCCCTCGGCAACACGCGCAGCGTCAGATAAAACGATCTCGACACGTCGCGCAGCAACGGGCCGATCAACTCTGTTTGCGGGGTCGTCATCCGCATTTCGGGGCAACCATGACCGCCACGATAAGCCTGCCCGATTCGCGCTGCAAGACAACAAGCGCGCCGGTGTAGCCACGGCTCTGTGAGCCGTGCGGGGTTCTCCGGCAAGTTGGTGTAGCCACGGCTCTGCGAGCCGTGATAGGTTCGCCCCATGCCCACCTCCCGGCATCCCCGGCGGCCACCGCGATTACCAACGGTCTTTGACGCCTATCGTCACGCCCCGGTTTATTTCGTCACCTTTTCCACCCATCAACGAAAACCGTGGCTGGCGCAGTCCAACCTCCACGCGGCGTTTCTCGCCTTTCTCCAACGGGGATGGAACGAACATCGCATCGCTGTCGGTCGCTACGCCATCATGCCGGACCACATTCATCTGCTCGTGTCGGGCGGCCCGGCCTTCGACCTCGGCGGCTGGGTCAAACTGCTCAAGCAATGTCTCGGCAAAGCGGCCGGGCCAAACACGCGCGAACGCCTGTGGCAAGAAGGATTCTTCGATCATCTGATTCGGTGCGACGAGAAACTCGTCTCCGTCTGGGAGTATCTCCGGCAAAATCCCAGGACAGCGGGTCTGTCGGAAGCGACGGAAGATTGGCCGTACCAAGGCGAGTTTATGGTGTTGGATCGAGTGTAGCCACGCGCGGTGTAGCCACGGCTCTATGAGCCGTGTTCTTTTTGGTGTAGCCACGTGTGGTGTAGCCACGGCTCCGTGAGCCGTGCCGGCGGACTGAAATACGCTGCCGCCGCAACCAAACTATACCAGAACAAGCGGTTGCGATTCCTAACGCCTCGCTGCATAATTCGCGTGTGCGGCGCAACTCTCTGATTCCAGTTCTGCCCATTCTGGCGGTGCTGTTCGCGGCCATCGTTGCGTCAGCGGACTCAACCAACGCGCCCGCTCTGCCGCGCGACCCACGCTACCCTGCCCATTGGTGGACGCCGGTCCCGAAAGAAGGCGCGCCCGAGTGGGAAATCCTGCCGCAGGAAGCCGGTCCCGGCGAAGTCATACTCTCCAAACGCAACGAACTCGGCCTGCTCTCCAATTTTGCCGCCACGCCATTCACGTTTCACGGGAAACGTTACGCCAGCCTGGAAGGTTTCTGGCAGATGATGAAGTATCCCGAGGATGCCGATGACCCACGGGCGAAGTTTCCGGGCGTGGAATGGAAATTCACACGCAACGAGGTCGCGCAACTCACCGCCTTCGACGCCAAACACGCGGGCGACCAAGCCAACGCGAACATGAAGACAGTGGGCATCAACTGGGTGACGTTTGAAGGCAAGCGCATGGAACTCAGGCCCGCGACACCCGGCGAGCACTATAAACTTATCGTGGAAGCCACGCGCGAAAAGGTCCGGCAAAATCCTGAAGTCCAGAAAGTGTTGCTGGCCACGGGCGATCTCGTTCTAAAACCCGATCATCATCAGGAACCCGACGCTCCCGCCGCGTGGCGCTACTTCAACATCCTTACTACCATCCGTACCGAACTGCAGAAGGAACACAACGGGCGCGTCGATCACTGACAATTACACTGGCCGGTGTAGCGTGCGAAGCCGAGCCCGAGGGTAGGGCGAGACGCAGCTCGGACGAAGTCCGAGACCCCAACGGGGCGAGCCGAGCGGGAGCGAGCGAGTGCAATCCTCACCGCCATCCGCACCGAGTTGCAGAGAGACGGCGGCTCTGCCGCTCAGTCCCGCTGATACGTTCCGACCATGCGTGGTTCGTCAGTCGGACACGCATATTCCGTCTATTGACTGGACCGACCTGCGGGCCTAGCTGCCTCGCTAGGACTCGAAACTAGGTGTTCTTCAATGCCGGCTTGGCCGGAATCGGGTCAGGCCCACAAATACGCCCACAAGATTTGGGCGCAGATTGGCACGGTTTGTCGTCGGTTGGCACGGATGTGGAGCGGCTCGGCGGGTTGCTCAACCACGCTCAGGCAGCAGGCTCAACAGATTCGCTTTTACATATTCACCCCGTCTGATCCAAGAACTCCTCCTTGCGGACTTCCCCCGGTAGCCTCGCGGCGCGGAACATCCCCTGCCTTGGAAGCGAAGGCGGGCCTGCCTCAGCGGGAGCGTGAACGAAGAGTCGGCTTGCATCACATTTGTTCTTGTTACTTCAATAATGGAGCAATACCCTGATCGGGTAGAAGTTCAAGGAAAACCAACGTATTTGCGTTCGTCACTTCACCGACAGTCGAACCGGGATCATGATTGGAGGCCAAAATGTCTAGCACCCGCTTGGGACCCACTCTCTTTGCGTCAATAACGCTCACCTCCTTGGCGATGATTTGGCCCGGCGTTTGCGGGGCAGGAGCGCCTACAAAGGTAAGCGGGGATCCAACAGGTCAAAGTAAAGCGTCTGCAAGTCCAACAAACATCCCGCCCACACCGGCTACTGGCGGAACTACAAATGGCATTCCGGCGGAACAAGCCAAACAGCACATCGGAGAAACAAACACGGTTTGCGGCTTGGTCGCCGGCGCCCGGTTTCTGGAGTCATCGCCGGGCAAACCGACCTTTTTGAATTTTGATCGCCCATTCCCGGACCACACCTTTACGGTGGTGATATTCGAGTCGAACAGGGCCAAGTTCAAAAGCCCTCTAGAGATGCTGTTTACCGGGAAAACCGTCTGCGTCACCGGACCGATTGTGGAGTACCGAGGAAAGACGGAAATCATAGTTCAAGACCCTTCCCAAATCGTTCTTCAAGAGGCGGCACCAGCCACCGCTGGCGGAACGAGTACTAATACCAGCCAGAAGGTCCCGACGTCTGCCAACCCACCCTGAGCCCCTTTCTCTTTTTCCCACTTGCCTGCAGCTATGTCGCCGAGCAGAACCAGACGAACCATCGACTCCCCAGCTTGTTTGGCCGAATTGGCCGACTTTCATTCCGCCGGAACATTACCGCCTGAGAAGCGGCAGCGCTCGCCTGCCGGCCCGAGATCGGCTGACCGAGGTTCGGACGTCGTGTCAGTAGGCGGTTGCACTTTGGGGACGTCGTGCTATTCTGCTCCATGAAAGGATCAACGGCTGTCCAGATGACCCGCCGAGTGCCTGCCTGCTTGTATCCCGCTCTGTTTTGCTTTCTGGCGACGTTTTCGAGCTATGTTGCAATCCTTCCATCGGCAATGGCGTCTGTCAGGGTATTGGAAACTATCACGGCAGCGCAGGCCCAGGACCACATCGGAGAAACCAACACAGTTTGCGGCTTGGTCGCCAGCGCACGGTATATGGATTCGGGACGGGCGAGACCGACCTTCCTGAATTTCGACTACCCCTATCCCGATCAGACGTTTGCGGTGATGATTCCCGACCTCAGCAGGGCCGCGTTCAACGAACCTCCAGAAGTACTGTTCAACGGGAAGACCGTCTGCGTCACCGGGCTGATTGTGGATCGCCGAGGAAAACCGCAAATCGTGGTCGAGGACCCTAGCCAAATCGTCATCCAGGAGGCGGCGTCAGCCACCACCAGCGAAGCGGTCACCAAAGTGATCACGAATACGAACCAGAAGACACCGACTCCCGCCATCGAACCGGTTACCAACACGAGCCAGAAGCCTCCAGCACCAGCTCCTCCCAGCGCAACACTCAAGGGTGTCCCGTCAGCTCAAGCCCAACAGCACGTCGGGGAAACCGCTACGGTGTGCGGTTTGGTTGCCAGCGCGCGGTATTTCGAGTCGCGGGAAGGAGGCGGGCGTAGCTACCTGAATTTTGATCAGCCCTACCCAAACCATACGTTGACAGTGATGATCGCGGCACCCAATCGGGCCAAGTTCAGCAGCCCTCCAGAAGTACTGTTTAGCGGGAAGACCGTCTGCGTCACCGGACGGATTGTGGACTACCGAGGAAAACCGGAAATCGTGGTCGAAAACCCCTCCCAAATCGTAATCCAACAGTAGACACCAACCACGAGTCAGAAGACCCGGGCGACGGCCAATTCACCAATAATCAGGGTCAGACCTATAATCACGACAGTTCACCATTGCTTTCGGGGGCGTCGCTTCTGCCGCTCAGTCCCGCTGATACGTGCCGATCAACTCCGCTTGCGCCAGGATGTGACCTTTCATTGCCGACTCAAGCTGTTTCCGCGTCACGCGCGGGGCCAGATTCAAATCCGTATCCAATGCGTAGAGTCGGAAATGATAATGATGCACGCCGTGACCGCGCGGCGGACACGGCCCGCCATAACCGGCACGATCGAAGTCATTCCGGCCCTGCTTCACGCCCCCCAACGCCGCGACCGTGTCCGTCTTGGCGACGTTCTCCGGCAATTCTTTCGTGCTCGCGGCTATCCCGTACATCACCCAATGCACCCACGAGCCACCCGGCGCATCGGGGTCATCGCAAATCAGCGCGAAACTCTTTGTCCCCGCCGGCGCGCCCTCCCACTTCAACGACGGCGACGCGTCCTCGCCCTCGCAGGAATGTTTGGCGGGCATCGGTTGATTGTTTCGAAAACTCGGACTGCTCAACGTGAATTGTGCCACGGTTGCCTCCTTCCCTTCTCCGCGTGCCCACACGCACGCGCTCAACAGTATCGCGACAATACAAATCTTCGTTCTCATCGCGTCCAATCCTCCGCTTCATTTACCCCCGAAGCACCCCGCCGCGCAAGTTCTGCTTGCAAAACGAGTCACAGCGTGTATACTTCTCCCCAGCATCAGGAAAGCTCCGATGCTCGCAAGTGAGAATCGGAGCTGCCAACCGAGGCGGGAGCGCCTACGGTGGCTTGCTCAAGGCAGTCGGCCTTGGGCGATGTGCGAGCGGCAAACGGCCCTCGAACAAAAAAGCTCCGCGCAATTGACCGCGCTTCGCTGATGCGAATCGCGGTTTTTGTTTGTCCTGATGCGTGAACCAGAGGCCGCACGATACAAGCGGCCCGAA
>JBEKYJ010000052.1:0-20723 GCA_049511095.1 Verrucomicrobiia bacterium | reverse complement strand
TAACTGCGGGCCCGCTCGCATGTGCACACTCCTAATATCAGCAGCACGATTGCGGCGGCGAGCGTTCCCAAATTGCGGCCCCATTGACCGGCTCGTTCGCAGATTGCCGTGCCAGCGCTCACTGCAAGAGAGATCAACCCGATGCAGGCCAGGTATTGGAAATGGTCGGCAACGTAGGAGTAGCGGAAGTAATATACATCAAAGAACCCCAACACCGGCAAAAGCGCGGCCACAAAAAAACCGACTCCAAACAGCATCGCTTGAACCCGGCGTTGCCCCCGCCACACCCACATGACCATGCCCACTGCGACCAGCCCTGCCAGTGGCAGCCAGGACGGAAACGAGTCCGCCTGCACTTCCCAGCGCGGATACACAAACGCCAGTTTCACAGGCCAGAGCAATTTCGCCGCATAAAACCACACTGCCTTGCTGGCGATAATCAGCCGCTTTGCCACACCGAGCTGCCAGTCAGCCATCCCGTCTCTAACGATGTGTCCGTGTTGCTCGATGATCGTAAGCGCTGACGTGCCCAACGCCAAACCGAAGAACGGGGCGATTCGCACCATGTCCAGCCACCGCCAACGTCTTCGCTGCCACCCTACACACAGCAGCAGCACCAAGGGGAGCACGACGGTGGATGGCTTGCTCAGCATGGCCGCCAGCCCCCACAGGAGGGCCAATGCGTACCAGCGACGGCCCGCACCGGCTTCGAACCGGAGAAAACACAGCAATGCCAGAAAAAAGAAAGCCGCCGACTGCGTGTTCTTCAGTTCGGTGATCCACGCTACTGATTCCACATTCACCGGGTGAAGCACCCACACGATCGCCGCCAACCACGCCGCCGGTACTCGAAGACGGCGCAGCAAGGAGAAAAGCAGCACGCCGTTGACCGCATGCAGCGCGATATTAACCAAATGATACGGCATGGGGTTCAACCCCCATAATCGCCGTTGGACCCAAAAACTCGTGAGCGTCAACGGGTAGTACCGTGAGACCGCCAATGACGACCAGATCATTTGTAATCCGCGGGGCGCGGTCATGGCGCGATTCGCGGTCAGGTGATCATCATCATCCCAGATGAAGCCGGCGCGCCATGCTGGCTGGTAAGTTAGGAGCGTGATGAGCACCAATACGAAGGCGCAAACCCAGAATTTGGGCACGGACATTGTCTTGGTGGCAGGTTGCGACGTTGCCGTCTGCTGGCCCGGATCGTTGTCGGTCGACTGCCCGTTTGTCATCAACGCAATCATACGGGTTGACGCGTACGCAGGCAACAACGGTCAACCGGTCTGGGCGGCCCTGCGCTTGCGCCGCAATCTTGAAAACCGTTTGGCCCTAGCGGAAGCCCACCCAACAACAACAGGCGCGTCCCCGCATTGGACAATTTGCGAACCGTGCGGTTTGAGCTTTCAAGGGCTGCCGCTCACTGGCCAGCTTGCAGTCGAGCGAGCGCGTTTCGCGCCTCGGTGAAATCAGGCTTGATCCGCAACGCTTGCTGGTAGTGGTCGATGGCTTCCCGGAGCTTGCCCGTTTGCTCCAAGGCGACCCCGAGGTCGTAGTGCGCGTCGGCGTAATCAGGCTTGATTCGTAGCGCCTGCTGGAAGTGTCCTATTGCCTCTTCAAGTTTGCCCGACTGCCACAAGGCGACCCCCAGGTTGTTGTGGGCCTCGGCGTAATCAGGCTTGATCCGTAGCGCCTGCTCGTAGTGGCCGATTGCCTCTTGGACCCTGCCGGCTTGCAAGAACACAGTCCCCAAGTTGTAGTGCGCCTCGGCATAATCGGGGTTGATTCGCAGGGCCTGCTGGTAGTGGGCGATGGCCTCCTCGATCCTACCCGTTTGCGCCAGAGCCATCCCCAGATTGTTGTGCGCCTCGGCGTAATCGGGCTGGATCTGCAGCGCCTGCTCCAAATGCTCTATCGCTTCCGGCATCCTGCCCGATTGCATCAAGACAGTCCCCAGATTGTAGTGCGCCTCGGCAAAGTCCGGCTTGATCCGCAGCGCTTGTTCCCAATGCTCTATCGCTTCCGGCATCCTGCCCGATTGCATCAAGGCATTCCCGAGATTGTAGTGCGCCACAGCGTAATCCGGCTTGATCCGTAACGCCTGTTCATAGTGCCAAATGGCATCCGGCATCCTGCCCGAGTTCTTCAAGGCAGTCCCGAGATTGTTGTGCGCCTCGGCGTAATCGGGCTGGATCTGCAGCGCCTGCTCCAAATGCTCTATCGCTTCCGGCATCCTGCCCGATTGCATCAAGGCAGTCCCGAGATTGTAGTGCGCCTTGGCAAAATCGGGCTTGAGACGCAGCGCCTGCTCCAAATGCTCTATCGCTTCCGGCATCCTGCCCGAGTCCATCAAGGCATTCCCGAGGTTGAAGTGCGCCTCGACGTCATCCGGGTTGATCCGCAGCGCCTGCTTGAGTTGTTCCACCGCCTCTGGCACCTTGCCTGCTCGTAATAGGGCATTGCCCAGGTGGAGGTGTGCCCCGGCGTCATCGGGCCTGATCCGCAGTGCCTCTTGGCACTGCCCGATCGCCTGGTCAACTTTGCCTGCTATTAACAGTTCAGTGCCCACGCGCTTGTGTGCTTCGGCGTAATACTTGACGCTCACCAAGATGTTAAACACCACCGAGAATCCCAGCAGCAAGCCCCAGCCCCATCGCGCCGCACACCGCCAGACCGGTCGGATGGTCAGCACACGCTCCAATCCGAGGATACCAACGACAGCCAACAGCACCAGTGCCGGCAGGAAATCCACCTCATAGCGGAGGTTCGCTCCACACACGAGCCCAAGAGTGAACGCGCAAATCCCAACAAGTAGGCCCGCTGCAGTCACAAACCACCGTAAGATTGAGACCGCCTGCGGTGACCGATTACGCCACACCAGCGGCGCGGCCAACACCAGCCACGCCAATGGCGTGTTAGTAAGGATGCCGAAACCCTCTGCGATGCCATTATGACCCTTCGGCACCGGCAGCACTGCGATTTCATTCACAAATGGGAAACGGGCCTTCCAGCGCACCGGCTCCAAGAAATAAACCCGGAAATTGAACCAGAAATAACGCAAACTTAAGAATTGCATCCTATCCTGGCGCTGTCCACCCAACTGGTAGCGCATGCCAAATTCGAAAGGATTCTCGAATCGCCGGAAATTGTACAACATCAACCCCAACCCGATGAGTGTGATCGGGACGGCGGCCGCGATCAGGAGCGTCCAAACGCGCCGCTTCTCACGCCAAGCCTGAGCCACCGGCACCAGCAGGATGATGCCACCAAACAGCAACGTCGGTCGCGCGCCCACTGCCAGCCCGTACGCCAGACTCGCAGCGGCGAGCCACCGGCAGCTCTGCTCTGGCCGATGCAACGCACGCCAGATTGCCGCGAGCCCCAGCATCGTCAGCATATACCCGCAACTGATCGGCACCTCGTAGACATCGGCCTGTGCCAGCAGCATCGGCACCCCCGACACCAATCCCAGCGCCAGGGCACACGCTGACACAACCCAGACGCTCACTTCCGAAAGGTAGCGCCGCCACAACGCGCGCAGCAGGACCACGGCGGTCAGGAAGCCTATAGTACAAAAAATCGCCACGGCCTCCCGGTTGAACAGGTAGTGGCCGGTCAACGCGACGTACGGCAAGAACAATATCAATGCGGGTGTAATCCCCCATAACAGGTATAGCTTGCCCTTGTAATAGCTCAGGTCATGCAACCCGTAAGGTGCATATTGGTAGACAATATTGACGTCCGTATCGTAAGGGTCGGCGAGCTTCGCAAGCCCGGGTGGTACCTCTTTCTTTAGGCTGAGTTGGCCAGCGCGAAAACCCTGCACCAACAAATTGTAATAGGCGTCAGCTGCGCTCGGACCCAGCAGCTCCAACACGCTGGACTGCGCCATGTACGCATATACCCCGATGACCAGCGCGCACGCTGTGGCAAGTGGGATCCACGTGTTCTTCATGGTGCCGGCAATCTTTTCGTCAGAATCCTAGTTTGCTTTGGTGAATAACCTCTACCAACCCGTCGAACGTCAACTCAAAAATGGGCCTGGGAGCTTGCCTCCCCACGTAGGACTCGAACCTCTCATTCCAATCTACTCAGAATTGGGACGCTCCCTACGGCTGTGCTAAATTCCGTCACACCATGAACGCGCGCAGTCTGCCCATTCAAGAGTTGCGGGAACCGCTGTTGTCGGCGTTGGGCCGACAGCGGCAGTTGATCCTGACCGCGTCAACAAGACCAAGGGTGGGCAATGAGCGAAAGCACGTCCCCCCGTTGAACGGTTTGCGAACCTTGCCGTTTGAGATTCCGAAGGCGGCTGTTGCGGTGTTCTCGCGGAACACCGCGTCTCGTCGGACTCGGCTTACTGGCCAGCCTGCAGTCGCGCGAGCGCGTCCCGCGCTTGGGTGTAATCGGGCTTGATCCGCAACGCTTGCTCGTAGTGTCCGACGGCTTCCTTGAGCTTGCCGACTTGCTCCAAGGCCACGCCCAGATTGTAGTGGGCCTTGGCGAAATTGGGTTGGACCCGCAGCGCCCGCTCCCAATGCCCCATCGCCTCTTGCAGCCTACCCAGTCGAAATAGGGCGTTCCCCAAGTTGTAGTGCGCCTCGGCGTAATCGGGTTTGATCCGTACCGCCTGCTCGAAATGCTCCATTGCCTCCTGCAGCCTACCCAGTCGAAATAGGGCGTTCCCCAAGTTGCAGTGCGCCTCGGCGTAATCCGGCTTGATCCGTAGCGCCTGTTCATAGTGCCCAATGGCATCCGGCATCCTGCCCGCCTGCCCCAAGGCGAACCCCAAGTTGCAGTGCGCCTCGGCGAAATCGGGCTGGATCCGCAACGCCTGCTCGTACTGCGCGATCGCTTCCGGTATCCTGCCCGATTCCCTCAAGGCACTCCCGAGATTGTAGTGCGCCTAGGCGTAATCGGGCTGGATCTGCAGCGCCTGCTCGTACTGCCCTTCGGCTTCCTGTAGTCGGCCCAACCCGGTCAGAATAATCCCGAGCATGTTATGCGTTACGGGCAACTGCGGTGCCATGGCGACGGCGCGTTGCGCGTATGGGAGCGCCTCACTGCCCCTGCCCTCATGGAACAGCATCTCTGCGAGCGCCCTGTCGAGCATTTCCGAGTTCGGGAACTGCGCCAGCGCGGTTCGCCACAGCGTTTCGTCGTCGTGCCAGACCGGGATCAGGCTGCGGGTGCGTAACCCGAAGACACAGAGTTCGCATGCCAGCAAGCCGACAAGCCCAAGATGGGCGACCGTCGCCGAACGCCTCCACGCCCACACCACCGCTCCGCCCGCCAGCAAAAGCAATGGGAGCATCGCCAGATACGCGTACCGTAGCGCCACCGCCTGCACACCCCTTTGCATCAGCCCGGACACGGGAAGAACCAGCAGGACGTACGCCCCCCAACCCGCCGCCAGCGCTGGCAGCCGCTGCCGCTCCCGCGCGGCCAGTACTGTGATGGCACCGACGCACAGCACGGATAGTAAGACCCGCAAGTGGTCGAGTGAAAGACTGGCGGCTTCCAACGGATAAAACGGTGATAAACGCACCGGCCATACCAGTTTACACGGGTAAAATGTCAGGCTCTCAAACATTAACAGCACGCGTTGGGACAGCGTAACCGTCTCCAACGGAAGCATCATACCTCCCTTCTGAGATTCCGTGATTATCGTGACGGCTGCCGCCAACACCCCCAGTACCACCAACACCCCCTTCTCCCGTACCAACCGACCCCAGCCCAATTGCTCGTGCCGTCGCAGCGGAAAGCAGTCGATCGCCAGCATCACGAATGGCAGCGACACCGCTATCGGACTGCACAACAGCGCCGCCGCGTACAGCCCCCACACCACCCACCGACGCGCGCCGGCGACGTACGCCCACACGCAGCCGATCCCGAAAGTCGTACGCAGTAGGTGCGTCCGGCACGACATCCATGCCACCGGCTCCGCTTGGAACGGATGAATCGCGAACACCACCGCGACCCCCAGAGTCATCGCGAGCCGTTCGCCAGTCGTCAATGACGCCGCGCCCAGCAACGTCCACAGGAAACCGAACACGAGTGCCGCATTGAGCGCATGCACGACGACGCTGGTCGCGTGGTGTCCCGCAGCATTCTTCCCCCAAATCTGGTAGTCGAGGACGTGAGACAACCGCTGCAACGGATAATAGTCCGGGTCGGTGGTCGTAAATGCCCATTTCACGGCATTCCACGTCAGTCCATTCAGCCGCACCGACTGTCGCAGTTCCTCGTCATCGTCCATGCGGGTGAGAAACCCGCCCTGGACGCTCGGCCAATACAACCAGACCGTGCCAGCAAAAATCGCCAGCGCCACTCCCACCAATGTTGTCCGGCTGATCTTCACGCAAATCAGAAATAACGTCCCATAAACTCAATCACACGTTCCACCCACACGCAATCTGAAACACTCCCGAATAATACGATTTGCGAACTTGGCAATGGACAGCAGCCCACACCCTCAGCGGAGGTTCCCCGCGTAGGACTCGAACCTCTCAATCCAATCTACTCAGAATTGGGACGCTCCCTACGCCTATGCTAAACTCCTCCGCACAATGAACTCGCGCAGTCTGCCCATTCAGGAATTGCGGGAACCGTTGTTGTCGGCGTTGGGCCGGCAGCGGCGGTTGATCCTGACCGCGTCAACAAACCCAAGCGCGGGCAATAAGCGAAAGCACGTCCCCGCTTTGAACACTTTGCGTACCTTGCGGTTTGAAGCGCCAAGGGTTGCCGCGCTGGCCAACGCTTCGTTCGCCTAACGACCGATCTCATCTGAGAGCGCGCACTATAACTGTGCACCGTCAGGTTTGCCACGAGGGAAAGCTGTGCGTTCTTGGGGAAAGGAATGCTCGCGGCAACGCTCGTGAACAATCAGGCGAGGCGATTGGTTTTGCATCGCCGCCTGCGGTGCTGCCGGTGGAAGCTGAAGGAGGCGATCAAGCCTGTCAGCAAGAGATCCCATGTTTCCGGTTCCGGAACTGTCTGTATCGCGATGAACTCGGGGCCGTTGAACCCGGAGGCGACGAATGATGGCGCCCCGCTCCCGTTAAACTTGTAGATCATGTTGGCCCCACCGACAAACGAGGCGTAGAGGTTGCCGGCGCTGTCAAACGCCAATCCTGACACGTATCCCCCACCCAAACTCACGAACGGCGATCCATTTCCGTTCGTATCGTACTCGTCGATCTCGTGGTTGTCCGCATTGGCCACATAGAGATTCCCACTGCTATCGAAGGCCAGAGCCAAGGGTAAGTTCAGACCCGTGGTGACGAAAGGCGTACCGTGCCCGTTTGCATCGAACTTCTCAATCGTGTTGTTGCCGGTGTTAGCAACATACAGATTCCCGGTTTGGTCGAAAGCCAGGCCGGTAGGAGCCGACACGCCGGAAGTGGCAAAAGGCGAATAGAACGGGCTTCCGCTCGGTGTGAATTCTACGATCGCGTTAAAGCCGTAGAGCGCTGCGTACAGATTTCCGGACTTATCGAACGCCAGGCCGATGGAACCTTCCGTACCCGTCGAGGCAAATACCGAGGGGTTCCCATTGGGACCAAACTTGACGATTTGGCTGTTCCCGGAGTCTGCCACATACAGATTGCCACTGCTGTCGAACGCCAGACCCATGGGATGATTCAAACCGGTGGCGAATACCGAGACGACGCCGTTCGAAGAAACTTTGTCGATCGTGCCGTCGTTATAATTTGACACATAGATCGTGTCGGCCGGGGCAGAGACAGGTGGTACAAGAAGGAGAACCAGCGCAATCAAACCAAGGG
Organism: Verrucomicrobiia bacterium; assembly: GCA_049511095.1. GTDB lineage: Bacteria > Verrucomicrobiota > Verrucomicrobiia > Palsa-1439 > Palsa-1439 > Palsa-1439. The sequence continues at coordinate 12,933 of JBEKYJ010000052.1, read as the reverse complement.
AATATGTTTTGACCTCGTTCTTCATGTCCATCGCTGCGCGAGAATCATCGCCTGCGTTGAATTCACGGCCAAACCTTCCTCTAAGCAACCCCCAGTCTACAATGCTCGACCGCATTGACACAAGCCCCAATGCCTTGAAAATACTGGAGTGGAACACTGGTGGTTACCGCAGATGCTTGCCCTCCTGCTGGAATCCCAACCGAAGGAATATGGATTCTTCAGGAACTGGACGGGAGAATGCCCGGCAGACGTGATCATCCTCAGCGGAGGTTCCCCACGTAGGACTCGAACCTCTCAATCCAATCTACTCAGAATTGGGCCGTCACCTACTGGCTGTGATAAACTCCCTCACACCATGACCACGCGCAGTCTGCCCATTCAGGAGTTGCGGGAACCGTTGTTGTCGGCGTTGGGCCGTCAGCGGCGGTTGATCCTGACTGCGCCCACGGGTTCCGGCAAATCCACGCAGGTGCCGCAGATGTTGCTCGACGGCGGAGTGCTGGATGTAGCGTCCGCTGTCTCAGCGGAGAGCGGTTCTCCCCAATCGCGTGAGGACACGCGACGCTACACCGGCGGCCAAGTGGTAATTCTCCAGCCGAGGCGGTTGCCAGCCAGAATGTTGGCGGCGTGGGTCGCGAAAGACCGGGGCGTGAAACTCGGCGACGAGGTCGGCTACCAGATTCGTTTCGACAATGTCACCTCGCCGTCGACGCGCATTCGCTACGTGACCGAAGGCGTGTTGCTGCGTCAGATGCTTGCCGACAACCATCTTCGCGGCATCAGTGCGGTCATATTCGACGAATTTCACGAGCGCCATCTCTATGGCGACATCACGCTGGCCCGGGCGTTGCAGATTCAGGAAACGTCGCGGCCCGATCTCATCATCATCGTGATGTCGGCAACACTCGAGGTGGGTTCCCTGCGAAAATACCTGGAGCCGTGCGAACTGCTCTCGTCGCAAGGCCGCACGTTCCCGGTCGAGACCGAATACCTCTCCACACCCGCGGGCGACTGGCCGGTTTGGGAGGCTGCCGTGAAGGAGTTGGAGCGGCTGGTGGCGCAACGGGACGGCGATGCGCTGGTGTTCATGCCCGGCGCGTACGAAATCAGCCGCACGGTGCAAGCCGCGCAGGACACGCTCGGCAACAAGTTCATCGTGTTGCCGCTGCATGGCGAGTTGCCGACCAACGACCAGGACGCCGCCGTGGCGCAGTACGACCGCCGAAAGATTGTCGTCTCGACAAACGTCGCGGAAACGTCGCTGACGATTGACGGCGTGCGTATCGTGATCGATAGCGGACTGGCCCGCATCCCGCGTTACGATCCCTATCGCGGCATCAACACGCTGCTCGTGGAGAAGATCAGCCGCGCGTCGGCGGACCAACGCGCCGGGCGAGCCGGCCGCACCGCGCCCGGCGTTTGCGTGAGGTTGTGGACGCAACGCGAACACGACCAGCGGCCCCCGCAGGAATTGCCGGAGGTCAAACGGTTGGACCTCTCGGAAGTCGTGTTGACGCTGAAGGCCAGCGGCGTGAACGACGTGTATGCGTTTCGCTGGCTGGAGCCGCCGAACCGCGCCTCGCTCGAACACGCGGAGCTTTTGCTGAAGGACTTGGGATCGCTGGAAAGCGCCAGCGGCAATATCACCGAACTGGGGCAACGAATGCTCGCCTTTCCGTTGCACCCGCGATACTCGCGGATGCTGCTGGCGGCGCAGGAATACGGCTGCGTGCGACAGGTGGCGTTGATCGCCGCGCTTACGCAGGGACGCGATTTGCTGGTGCGACGGCAGGGGCGGCAGGTCGAAGACGCGCGCGAGGATTTGTTCGGCGGCGAAACGCAATCGGATTTCTTCGTGTGGATGCGCGCATGGCGGTACGCCGACCGCAACGGGTTCAACTTGGAGCGTTGTCGGCGAGTGGGCATCCACGCGCAGGCGGCACGGCAGGTCGGGCCGTTGTTCGAGCAATTCCTGGACATTGCGAAGCGGGAAAGCCTCGATGTCAGCGAGAAACGCGCGGCCGGCGATGCGATTCAACGCTGTGTGCTGCTCGGGTTTTCCGATCATGTCGCGCACCGGCTCGACGCGGGCACGTTGCGGTGCGACCTGGTCCACGGGCGGCGCGGCGTGCTGGCCCGCGAGAGCGTGGTGCAGAACGCGCCGCTGCTGGTGACGACCGAGATCCGCGAAGTCCAGAGCGGTACGGGCAAAGACAAGGAACTGAACGTGTTGTTGAGCCTGGCGACCGCGATTCAGGAGGAGTGGTTGCGGGAACTGTTTCCGCGCGATTTTTCCGAGACGCAGGCCGTGGTGTACGACACGACGCAACGACGCGTGTTTGTGGAACGGCGGAAACAGTTTCGGGATTTGGTGCTGGAGTCGGAACGGTCGGAAGACGCGCCGCTGGATGACGCGGCACGGATCCTCGCCGACGAAGTATTGGCGGGTCGTTGCGTGCTGAAGAATTGGGACGATGCGGTGGAACAATGGATCGTGCGGGTGAACCGGCTTCACGAATGGCTGCCGGAACTTGGCATTCCGGCGATTACCACTGACGACCGCCGCGCGTTGGTCGAGCAAATTTGCCACGGCGCGACGAGCTACAAAGAGATCAAGGACAAAGCCGTGCGACCGGTGGTGAAGGCCTGGTTGTCGGTCCAACAACAAGCATGGGTTGAAGAGTACGCGCCCGAGCGGATCGAATTGCCGGGCGGACGAAAAGCGAAAGTCACGTATTCGACGGATGGCCCACCGACCGTGGCGGCGCGCATTCAGGACCTGTACGGTGTGAAAGAGGGATTGTGGATTGCCCAGCGCCGCGTGCCCATGCGAATCGAAGTGCTCGCGCCAAATCAGCGGCCCGTGCAGATGACCGAGAACCTCGCCACGTTTTGGCGGGAGACATACCCGAAGCTTAAATTGGAATTGCAGCGGAAGTATCCGAAACACCAATGGCGATAGCCGCCAGCCGTCTTTTTTCGCTTGTTTCGGCAAAACTCAGAGCGCTACAGTATCTCTCAACAGGCGGGAGGTCATCATGTTTGCGAAGATTTCTTACACGTGGGCTCTGATGCGGGCATCCTGGGACGTGCTGAAGAAGGACAAGACGCTGCTGCTGTTTCCGCTGTTGTCTGGCATCTGCTGTCTGATGGTGCTGCTCTCGTTTGCGGTGCCGATGTTCATCACCGGCGCGTGGCATCCGCCAGCGCGCGGGGCGAGTCAGGTGGATGTCACGGTGTACTATGGCATCCTGTTTCTCTTCTACCTCGCCAACTTTTTCGTGATCACGTTCTTCAACACGGCCATCATCTCGTGCGCGATGCTGCGGATGGCGGGCGGAAACCCGACGGTGGGTGACGGCTTTCGCGAAGCCGCAGCCCGTCTGCCGCAGATCGCAGGCTGGGCGCTCTTGTCGGCGACGGTCGGCTTGATCTTGCGCATCATCGAGGACCGGTCGAAATGGGTCGGAAAGATCGTGGCGGGTCTGCTGGGCATGGCATGGACGGTGACAAGCTTCATGGTTGTGCCAATCATTGTCGCGGAGCGAAAGGGGCCGATCGGCGCGTTGAAAGGGTCGGCGGAGGTGCTCCGCAAGACGTGGGGAGAACAACTCGTCGGCAGTTTCAGTTTCGGCATGATCTTCGGGATGCTCAGCCTTCCTGCGGTGGCGATGATCGTCATCGCGATCATCCTCGGCAACATCTGGATGCTCATGCTGTCTATCGGACTGGCGATCGGCTATCTGATTGTGTTGTCTCTCGTTCAATCCGCTCTCCAAAGCATTTTCCAGGCGGCGGTTTACCTGTACGCATACAACAACGGTATCGCTCCCGAAGGTTTCGACTCCGACTTGCTGGCGGGTGCGTTGCACGCGAAATAACCTCCGCAACGGGAACGGTTGACGGTAGCTTTCGCCTAGCATCAGCGACGAAACCTGTTAGATTTGCGCGGAGATGAACCCGTCCCGCGAGTACTCGGAAAAACTCTGGCAGGAAGCCCTGCGGTATCTTCCCGGCGGCGTGAATTCGCCCGTGCGCGCCTTTCGCGGCGTGGGCGGCACGCCATTTTTCACGAAGCGCGCCAAAGGCTCGCGGCTCTGGGATGTCGACGGCAACGAGTACATCGACTACGTCTGTTCGTGGGGGCCGATGATCCTGGGTCATGCGCATCCGAAAGTCGTGCGGGCCGTGCAGGATGCCGCGCGAGACGGGACAAGTTTCGGCACCCCGAATCTGCGCGAAATCCGGCTGGCGCAAGAGGTCACCGAGGCGTTTCCGTCGATCCAGAAACTTCGCTTCGTCAACTCGGGTACGGAAGCGACGATGTCGGCCATTCGCCTGGCGCGCGGATTCACGAAGCGCGACAAGATCGTGAAATTCGAGGGCTGCTACCACGGTCACGCCGATTCGTTGCTGGTGAAGGCGGGTTCAGGCGGCGCGACGTTCGACGTGCCAGATAGCGCGGGTGTGCCCGCGGATTTCGCGCGCCACACGCTCACGCGGCCTTTGAATGATTTCGCGGGGCTCGAAACGGTGCAGTGGCGCGAGATTGCCTGTGCGATCATCGAGCCGATTCCCGCGAACATGGGATTGATTCCGCTCCGGTCCGGGTTTCTCGAGAAACTGCGCCAGCTCACGCACGACGCAGGCGCGTTGCTGGTTCTCGACGAGGTCATCAGCGGTTTTCGCGTGGCGCGCGGCGGCGCGCAGGAGCTGTATGGAATCAAGGCGGACCTTACGACGCTCGGGAAGATCATCGGAGGCGGACTGCCCGTCGGCGCGTTCGGCGGCCGCGCGGACGCGATGGATTTGCTGGCGCCCAATGGTCCCGTCTATCAAGCCGGCACGCTCTCGGGCAACCCGCTGGCGATGGCCGCGGGAATCGCGACATTGGAGGAACTGTCACAGGCGGGCACGTATAAGAAGTTGGAGGATCGGGCGGCTGCCCTGTGCCGCGAATGGAAAAAGATTGTGAAAGGGCATCACGCGCGCATTGGCTCACTGTTCTGCACGTTCTTCACGGATCGCGAGGTCGTGGACTACTCGAGCGCCAGGACCAGCGATACGAAACGGTACGCGCGGTTCTTCCATGCGATGCTCGACCGTGGGGTGTACTTGGCGCCATCGCAATTCGAAGTCGGGTTCCTGTCGTTGGCACACACCGAACAGGACATCGAACAAACCCTGCGGGCGGCGGCGGAAGCGGTGAAGGCGTTATGAAAATCGTCGTGGCGATGACCGGCGCGAGCGGCGCGATCTACACGCAGCGTCTGCTGGACAATCTCGACCCGCATCAGCACGAGATCCATTTCATCTCGACCAAGCACGCCCGCGAGGTGGCGCAACTGGAATTGCCGAAGGGCGAAGTGAAGATCGCGCCGTCGGTGATCCAGTACGACGAAAACGGCTCAATGTTCGTGCCGTTCGTGAGTGGGTCGGCCAGGCTCGATGCCATGGTCGTGATCCCGGCGTCGATGGGCACGATCGGGCGGGTGGCGAACGGCGCGTCCGACGGCACGATCGCGCGGGCGGCGGATGTTTTCTTGAAGGAGCGGCGAAAGCTGATCTTCGTTCCGCGCGAATCGCCCTACAACCTGATCCATCTGCGGAACATGGCCACGCTCACGGAAGCCGGGGCGACGATCATTCCCGCCAGTCCCTCCTTTTACAGCAAGCCGAAGACGATCGCGGAAGTTGTGGACACGATCATCGCGCGAGTCCTGGATCATCTCGGGATCGAACACAAGCTCGTCAAGCGATGGCAGGGCAACGAGTAGTCTTGGTCACCGGCGGCACGGGTTGTATGCGACAGCGTGAAATCATGAAGTTGGTTCTATGCTTTGGCGTGTCGTTGTTATTCTCGGCATGCAGCCGCGGTGATGAATTGAGAATGAGCGACCAACAATCGTCGTTGCAGGTTGATGGACGCGAGCGGACCTACCTGATGCATTTGCCGCCCGTGTACGACGGGAAGCATCCACTGCCATTGATAATTGTGTTGCATGGTGGCGGCGGGAATGCGCAAGGCGCGGTCCGAATGACCGGTTTCAACCGGAAGGCGGACAAGGAAGGATTCGTGGTCGTGTACCCGAACGGATCCGGGCGGCTGAAAGCCCGCCTGCTGACGTGGAACTCGGGAAACTGTTGTGGTTATGCGTTGGATAATAACATCGACGACGTCGGTTTCATCCGCACGCTTGTTGACGAATTGGTGAGAACGCGGGGCATCGACCCGAAGCGGGTGTACGCCACAGGGATTTCGAACGGCGGCATGATGGCCTATCGATTGGCGTGCGAGGTGTCCGACAAGATTGCCGCGATTGCCCCCGTGGCGGGCGCGTTGAATCTGGAGAACTGTCGGCCCGCTGGTCCTGTTTCAGTGATTATTTTTCACGGCACCGCTGACGAGCATGTGCGTTACGATGGCGGCGAGCCAATTCGGAGGGCCGATACGCATATGCGGGTGGACAAGCCCGTTTCTTATGCCGTGTCGTTCTGGGTGAAGCGCAACGGTTGCTCGGAAACACCGCAACGTGGCGAAAAGGGGAGCATTCGCACCCAGATTTACGGCGGAGGAAAAGACGGCGCGGAGGTGGCCCTCTACACGATCAACGGCGGCAATCACGCCTGGCCGGGTGGAGAAGCCTCTCTGCTCGGGGCGGAACCGACGAAGGAGATTTCCGCGACGGACCTGATGTAGGAGTTTTTCATGCGTCACTCGAAGAAGTGACGCGGTTGAAGTTCAGCGTCTTGGTGCGCTATTCCGTGCATCGAGAAACTTGAGTTGCTGGTAGAGTTGTTCGAGCAGTGGCGACCGGCCTCCGGCTTGTTGCACCGCGCGCAATGGATTGCCAAAGATCGCCTCGACTTCCAGCGGATGGCGTTCGTCGTAGTCGATTTTCATGCTCGTGCGATACGGAATCATCTTCTCGGTGTACGCGAGCGACCTGGCCACGACCTCGTCGGCGACTGCCGCCCCGCACGCCCGGGCCCCGGCCAGCACTTCCCGCATGATGTTTTCCACGAGCTGACGCGAGTGCGGATGCACCATCAAATCCTCCGTCGTGGCGTTGAGAACGACGGAAAGCCCGTTGTAGGGAATGTTCCAGATCAATTTTTCCCAGCGGGCAATGGCGAGGTCTTCGGCCAGTTGAATCCCGATGCCGGCCCGCTGGAAATCGTCGGCTATCGCGCGCATGCGCTCGGTGATCCCGCGCGTGGCGAATTCGCCAAGCCCGACATGCCCGTAGCCGAGATGGCGGATGTGGCCCGGCCCGACTTTGTTCGAGCACAGGAAGCACAAGCCGCCCATCACGCGCTGCGGTCCGACGATGCCCGCGACCTGCTCCTCGACACCCAGCCCGTTTTGCATCGCGAGCACCACGCCGTCGTCTTTGACAATCGGCGGCAATAGTTGCGGGAGCAAGTGGTTGTGCGTGGTCTTCAGGCACACGCAAACGACGTCGCATTTCGGCATGTCCCGCGCGTCGGCATAGGCATTCACTTTCGGCAGGGTGAAATCGCCGTCCTTGGATTCGCAAATCAGGCCGTGTTCGCGCACGTGTTCGTAGTCGCTGTGCAACAGGAAATGCAGTTCGCACCCCGCGCGTTGCAGCCGCGCGCCGTAGAACCCGCCGAGCGCCCCCGTGCCGATGATCGCGTAGCTTCGTTGCGGCATGGGCCGAGATTATCACAACTTCTGAATATCTTCTATTGACGGAAGTGGATTAAAATGAAACTCTCCGCGGGAGACTTGAGGCGTTGCCGGTATCCTTGAATCTGCAATGGACGCCGTCTTTTCAACTTGATAGGCCTACGCGATGAAATATCTTTTGAGACAGGCGAGGACGTTTATGGGGAGTGGCACGGGATCGCTGTTGCTTTTTTCGGTCCTGCTCCTCGCAAACGCAGCCGCCGCTCGGGCACAGGACGTCACCACAGTCTTCGCTCCGCCGCCTAGGCCTCTTGCCGCCGGCAGTCGCTCCAGTCTGTGGCTCTACAGCTTCAACAATTCGTCCAATTATATAACTCGAACCTTCGAGCCGAGTCTCAACTGTACCCTCCTCTCACAATCCGTCTCGCTCGAAACAGTTCTTCTGTTGAATACCAACGGCAGTCCGATTGCGGCAACGATTGCGCCCGGCAGCTTCGTCAAGGAAGAATACCTGCTGGACCTTCCTTTAACGAGCAGCGGCCAGGTCACGCTGGATATCAGAAACTATAATCAGGTGGCGATCCTTGTGGCACCGGCCTCTTCCGGGATTCCAGGCGCGAAACATTCCCCGCTGCCGCCACCGCCTCCGGGTTCTGAGTTATGGGAGTATTTCGGGAATCATATTTCCTTCTACGAGCCGATCTATTTCATCCTCGGCAACGCTCCCGCCGCTGAATTTCAGTTCAGCTTGAAATACAAACTCCTCGATTTCAAGGACGACTGGGATCCGTTGACCCACCTCTATGTTGCCTATACCCAGACCTCTTTCTGGGATCTCCTCACCAAAGATCCGTCTTTCTACGATACCAGCTACAAACCATCCATATTCCTCTATTATCCCGACGTGTTTCAGAAGGACTTCTTCCAACTCGATTTGCAGGGCGGCGCCGAGCACGAATCGAATGGTCACGGCGGTACCCTCGAGCGCAGCTTCAATACGATTTATCTGCAACCCAAAGCCACGTTTGATCTGCCGTACAATTTGCAGCTCTCCCTCCAACCGCGCGCGTGGCTCTACGCCCGCGTGGGTAGCAACAACGTGGATATTGCCCAGTATCACGGGTACGCCGACTTGCTCGCCGCCCTGACCTGGCTCGATCTAAATTCCGGCGAGAGAATTCAGGTGTCCACGAAATTCCTCGTCGGCGACGAGGGATCTCATGTCGGCCTGCTGTACGATTTGCGGTTTAACGTGGCTGGCGTACCGGTCTTGCGTAAATTCAACCCGTCAATTCAAGTGCAATACTTCACCGGCTACGGCCAGACCTTGCTGCAATACAACGAAAAGAGCCACGCCCTCCGCGCCGGCCTCTGCCTCTGGTATTGACCCTCCGCCACTGCGCGGAAGCACCGCTCGCGGCCGGAACTTCCGGTTGCGCGAGGCTCTCCCGACCCCGCACGGATTCCGACCGAAGGTCCCACGGTCAGTGCGTCTGACCGAGATTACGCGAGGTTAAGAGCGCGCCGCGGCCTTTCAAAACGATCTCAAGCCGATGGAATGCGGCGGGGTTGCCGGGGGTGGCGCCGGTGCGGCGATGGAACTAACAGTCTTGCCTCAGCACCCGTTTCTACTGCTTCACCAACGCGCCGTAGAACCCGCCCAGCGCCCCCGTCCCGATGATCGCGTAACTCCGCTGCTGCATGGCGCACAGATGATCACACGAGATGGCCCGATGTCAGCCCGATCAAGGAGAGGTGTTTATCAGTCGGGTACTGATTCTGTGGTCGCTTCTGGCCGTGTCGTACGAGGTTCTGGCTTGTTTGCGGCGATTGAATGGTGGATACATTAGTCACTAATGTATCAATGAGTGCGTTGCCAAAGTTCCGGAGGGGCGTGACCGCGCTGGCCGTGTTGTGGGCGTTGGATCGCGGAGAAAGCTACGGCTATGAAATTCGACGCGACGCGTTTCGGAGAACGAAGGGGCTTTTCACAATCAACGAAGGCGCCTTGTACCCGTTGTTGCATTCGTTGCCGCGGAGAGGGTTGGTTCGTGTGCGGCAGGAACGGGTGAAAGGCCGCTGGCGGAAATACTACCGCCTGACCGAACGGGGACGGAAGGAACTGTCCGCATTGCGCCGGGACTGCAAAAGCTCGCTGAAAGTACTGGCGGCACTTGTAGGTGATTAGCCCGCGACGAATCCTTCACTTGGCCTTGCGCCTGCAGTTTCGTGTTTAGAGTGTCTAACCCGTCATGTGCGGTAGCCGCGGCGAGGAAGCCCAAGCGCTCAAACGCCAGATTCGATTCCAAGCGCGCCGCTGGGTGGTGGAACGGACGCACAGTTGGCTGAACCGGTTTCGCCGCATTCTGATTCGCTGGGAGAAGAAAGCCGCAAACTACTTGGCGCTACTGCACCTCGCGTGCGCCATCATCACCTATCGCCGCGCAGGTGTTTTGGGATAGGCTCTTAGTTTACGAGTAGCGGATTAAGGGCAGAAGTCTTTCCGCATGGTGAACACCGTTTGTGATCGTACCGCATCATTTGTTCTCGGATGAGACAATTGCCGGTTCGCGATACGGTTGCTCCGCATGATAGAGCGCCGCGCGTTGCTCAATCTGGGCAGCGAGATTCTTGTCGCCTTGCGATGCCGCCAAAGCCGCCGCCTCCCGCGCCGTCGCCACTGCCTCCGGAAACCGCCCAGCCTCGGCATAAGCCGCGGCCAGTGTGTCGAGAAATGCAGGGTACTTGCGACCGCTCAATTGGCAGGCGCGCTCGGCCAATCGTACCGCCACGGCGACATCGCGGTATTTCGCCTCGGGATGCGTCGCCCGAATCCACGCCATATCGTTGAGCACATCCGCCTGATCGGGCTGCAATCGCAACGACTCTTCATAACACTTAAGCGCCTCCTCCGTCTTCCCCTGCTCTTGCAAAACCCTGGCCAAACACGCACTGGCGATGACAAGCGCCTCCTCCGTCTTCCCCTGCTCTTGCAAAACCCTGGCCAAACACGCACTGGCGATGACATTTGACGGCTTCAGGCGCAGCACCTCCCGGAATTGCTGTACGGCTTCGTCGAGGCGCTTATGCTCCTCGTACAATTCGCCCAGCCGCCCGTGAAGGTCCCAGCGGTCAGGCAACTTGGGTATCATGTAGTTGAACAGCGTTTCGCTGTCCCGCCATATGCGCGTTTGATGGAAACTCGCCACACCCAACGCTGCCGCCACTGCCAGGGTCACTCCAAATGTCCAGCCGCGGGCGCGCGGCCAAGTGGCGGCCTTCACCAGAACCAAGGCGATGAACACCGACCACAAGATGCCCTGCACGTAACTGTAGCGGTCACATGGGCAATGCTGATACTCGGTGAGTCCCAGCATCGGCACGAGCAAGACCAGATGGCAGAACCAAAGTGTAAGCAGCATCGGTGCGCGACGCTGCACAATCAACAAGACACCGGTGATTCCGATCAGTAGTCCCGCACTCAACATGAAGCGAAACTCCAGCGGGCGAAATGCGACCAGCGTTGCATAATCCGGACACAAGTTAAAAGGCAGAAACGGCTTCCACAGGTAATAGGCCCAAATGTAACACGCCTGGCTGAAGCGATAGTCCCAACCAAAATGTTGTATCGCCTCCGAATCTTTCCAAATGCCGGTGGCGTGCATCTGCGCCCATAGCGTAATGGAAACCATCACCACGGTGACCAGCACAAAGGGAAGTTTTTCCATCAATGCGCGACGCGCAGCAACATCCTTGATCCACTTGGACGGCGACGTAGGAAGCCGGGCCAATGGATAGACATCCAAAACCAGCAACACAGCAACAAATGCCAGTCCTATCGGATAAGTGAGCAATGACAAAGGGAGAGAAAAAACAGCAAACCAGTACCAGGGATTTTTCAGCACAGGCAAGCGCGTCACGTGATCCACGGCTCGGAAATGGCTTAGCAAGGCAAGCAGGAGAAAGAAGAATGATTGTGGGTACATTTCGCAATTGGCCCACGCTACGGCTTCCACGCGGAGCGGATGAACTGCCCAGAGCAAGGCGGCCAACCCGGAGCAAATCGTGACCGGTCCAGAAGACGCTTCCAGCTTGAGTTTAGCCCGGAGCAATTTGCGGATGAGCCAAAACACAAGAATCGCGTTGATTGCATGCAACAACAGCGATTCGGTATGAAACGCCAAAGGGTTCAATCCCCAGAAATGGTAAAGTACCGCCCAGTTGAGCCAACTCACCGGCACGTAACGGCGCATGTAACTGCAATCCGTAAACATCCAGCGCAAGTGCGGCCAATCTAAACTCCGGATGTTTGGATTGTCGTTGATGTTGAGATTGTCATCCCACAGCACGAAGTCTGCACGTAATACCCGGCTGAATACCGCGACCGTGACCAAGAACAACGCCAGCACAACAAGCCAGCCTCTCGCCTTGAATAGCAGCGTGGCCATACCAGCAGAAGCTGAGGGCGGCAAATCCTCAGCAGGATTCGATGGTTGTACTGGGTATGTTTCCAACCGGCTTGACGTGGGTTGACGGTGTCGTCGTCTCATTTCTTTCGAGTGCGGACTGCACCGGCACACGATATGGTTGTCCCGCCTGATAAAGTGCCGGACGTTGCAGACGGCTCAACGGCTTGCCTTTGGCCAAGAGCCATTGCACGTACAGTTTGACGTCAAAGAAGCCGGGAGTTTGGGGCGGTTTATAGGTCTTCACGGAGCCAATGTTAACTCGCGTAGTTTTTCATCGCGAGCGGTCTTGGTATTCCTGATCATTTTCCTGAGCTACTGGAGCGTCCATCTGCTGACGGCAATCGGGACAATGCAACGCCGGTTCATGGTGTGCCGCCTCATTCATCCGACATTTCCCCTATGACCTACGGCCCGCGACCATCGCGGGCCATTCAGTTTCATTGATTAGCATCTTATCCCCTCGGACACTGCTATCAAGCCTTTTTGCGACTCCACGATCGGCTTCTCGACTCCGGCGGAGATGCCTTCGGCTCTTGATTGCGTTCCGCACCGATTTTCCACCGAACTCTGACAAAGCATCGCCGCCTACCCTTTTTCCTTTCCCGCAATTGCCGCCCGGCGAGCATCAGCCGGGCAGCGGCATGGGCAATCTCAGCCACCCAATCCTTTCCAGAATGGCTCGGAACAATTCCCGTGGGATTGCCACCTCCGCCATCTGAAAGATCACCTGCCGGGCATGGCGCACCACCTTCGCTCCGATCTTGATCAGTTTCTCCCGCAATGTCGTCAGCGTCCAGTGCCGCACTGCCG
>JBEKYJ010000051.1:0-33367 GCA_049511095.1 Verrucomicrobiia bacterium | reverse complement strand
CGGGCTGCTGAATTTCTACCACCGCTAGGCCGCCTGAAAGAGGAAACACTGTGGCGGTGCAGTGACTTGAGCGGTTCTCCGCCGTTGTCTCGCTGTGTTCTTGGGTGAGTTCACCGCATCCGGCCTCACTCCAGAAACGCTTGTTCAAACTGCCCCCGTCACCTTGACCACTATGCCTGCATCCGGCCATTCAGCGTCCATCGCGGCGGATGAGTTTTTTTACCCTACGGCCTTACACTTGCGGTCGCGGGTATCCGCTCCAAATTCCCAGCTACAATTTCTTCTCCAACGCCAAGCCGACCTCGTGACCGCCGTGGTCGCCGCGGCGAATGGCATTGATGCCGTAACCGTAGCTGATCAGGCAATCGATGTCCGCAAACGCACGGAAACTCAGGCCGGCGCCGACGCCGAAGATATTGTTCCAATCAGGCGATTCGGGGGGCACCGGTTTTATCACTGCCCAATCACCGTAGAGATGAGCGGTCACGTCATGCTGTTCCGTGAGTTGCTGTCTCACTTCGAGGTTGGCAACGCCGAAATCATCCGCAAAGAACTCGCGTGTGTAGTAGCCGTGCATCGTCACCGCGAACGGCTCCACGCCGAGCAGGTTCCCGCCCACATTGTAGGCACTGAGTTCGTCCATGTGTTCGCCCATCCCGCCGCCGACACGCGCATAGAACGTGGTCTGCTGAACGGGAATCTTGCCGGAGAGCGACCCGTAGACGCGTTGATACTCCGTGTGCGCCGGCAGCAACGCGCCATTGGGGCCGAACGGCTCGAAGCCGCTGCGGTAGTTTGCGTCCGCCGCCACGTAAAGCTCGGCGCCGCGCCGCGCGGTCAGTCCGGGCTCGATACCGCCATAGCGGAACTCCGCGGTCAGCGACTGGGTCAGAAAATCGTCCGGGAGCGTGAACGCGGTCGTGGTGTCAGTCTTACGGTAAAACGAACCCGTGACGCCGTAGGTGCCACGCACGTTGAGCGGCAGCGGCGAGGGGTTCGGAATGGTTTCATTGATAAAGACTCGCGCTGTGGCTACATCGCCATAGAACCGTTGCTTCGAAACCATCTCGCCGTCGTGATAGGGCGCAATGCTGTCGATGTAGAGCCCGCCGCCCAGACCCGCGCCGATGGAGATATTGGTGTTTCCGGGCAGGAAATAGCTGAGTTCGGTGTCCGCAAAGATACCCGCGAAGATGACCCGGAGCGCGATGTTCGTGCACGGGTAGTCATTCTGATTGAACCAAAAGTAGCCGAACGCGCTGGGTTGTTCGTCGCCCTTGAGAGGGAAACCGGTTTGCACCAGCAAGGTGCGTCGCGATTCGGTATCGACCTGTCCGAACGCGTTGTGCGCCAGGACCAACGCGAGGAGAAGACATGCAGTTCTTTTCATTGCTCTTGGACCGTTGTCCCTAAAAGTGGGCGCACGATAACTTGACCCCCGCAGCGCAGCAATCCTAAACTTGTCAGGTTGGGTTGGCACCGACACAAAAGAAGGCGTCTGCGTTGGCCGTGAGGTAAAAACCCTCATCTCCGACGGTTCCCGCTGAATGACCAGATCCAGGAATCGTGGTCAGGGGGATTGACGCAACTCTTCGTTGACGCTGCCGGTGATGTGGGCCAGCATTCGTTTCCAAGGCAGGGGATGCTCCTCGCCGCGAGGCTAACCGGGGAGATTCAGAAGGGAGGAGCTTTTTGATCGCACGGGTTTTTTGCTTGACGATATTCCTTCAGTCGCGTAATCTGCCCCCCGTCTGGGAGAAGGTGAGCGAGGAAGGCGTAGTGGCACAGAGGAGTACTTGGCATATACTGCGCTACTCAATGATGGCATCTTCTCAACCGGGCGCAGCGAAGTTGCCGCGCCATTGTCTGTTGTTCGAAAAGTTGTTACGGGACAAAGGAAGGTGGTAGCTTATGAACGAAAAAGTTCCTGCCGCTGGTTTCAAAATTGAGCGGAAGTACGTAAAGCCGGCGACGAAGAAGCACGAGCCGGTCAAGATTATTCAGGGATCGGGTGGCGGTAGCAGTTGCGGTCTCTATTACACGACCCTGTACTATTACTAAGGGCTCTTAGCCAGACGTTGATGTGAACTCCTGCCACGCGCAGCGCCCGGCATTTTGGCACGGGGGCGTTGGACTCATCTGTGGGGCTAAGTGAGAGGTTGGTCTTAGTCTCGAAGGCGCATTTGTGGTCGCGCGAACTGAGGTAAGCCGGCGCGCAGGGTGGTATTTATCCCGTTCCCAAGTGGGAGAACTTATTCTATCGTTTGGGCATTAGGCAGAATAGAAACAGGCACAGGAGTTTGCCGCAATTCGAGTTCCATCAGAAGGCGTGGGTCATGTGAGCACCCGGAGTATGAGTGTGCGATTTGTCGATGTCGGGCCGTGGTCGATTGCAGTTGAGAGCGATTTGCCTGAAGTGCATGACGGACTGTCGCTGAATTTCAAGCGGCGCTATTCGGAGAATGGCCCCAAACCATCGCAGACTCTTCTGACCTGCCGAGTCGTCAGCGACGCTAATGCTTACCAGTCCGCCGCGAAGGCGGTTGTCTTTAGCGGTCCCGAGATTGAGGTCAGCCAGGGAGTTACTATCCGCTATGGTTTTCACCCACCCAAGACCTGGCTATGCGTCACTGAAACCGCAATAATTGAACTGGACGCATCCAAGCCGACAGAATGCCGGGTGTTATTACATCCGAACGTGCCTTCTAGCTATGCTGAGGGAGAGAGGCCCGGCGTGGGAAAATGCGTCGCGTGCCCGGAGGCGTTTTTTTATCCAATGTTGGTGGAGTGGATCCGAAGTTTCGACGCCTGCCTAGTTCACTGCGGTGCGGTGGCCGTGAATGGGCATGCCGTATTTCTTAACGGCCCCCCGGGAAGCGGCAAATCAACGCATGTCTTGCGGATGCTCATGAGGGGAGCGTCTTTTGTGGCAGACGACCTCGCTTTCCTTCACTCAGGAGCAGGTGGCTTGCGCCTCCTACGGTTCCGCGAAGTGGCGAACGTGAACGCACGCACGCTGGAGGTTTTTCCTGAACTCTCGCACCTGCGAGACGCGCCCGTTCGAGGTGACGGAAAATACTGCATCAGCATCCCCGAGCGATTTCCTCAAACAGCGATAACTGATGCCGGACCGGGCGTCATACTTCGCCTGCACCCCGGCGAGACTCCCACGATCAAGCGTGTCCCGCCGGAACAGATGCTTGACCACATGCACTCAATGGCTTGGTTCAGCTCCCGGCCTGTGGCGAACCAAGCCCATTTTGGCATCCTCTGCGATTGGCTTTTTCAGTGCTCGCAATGGTATGTATCCCGCGCTTACATGCGGGATTGCTTGGACGAGTTGATGTTGCGCCTAGGCTGTAGTGGGGCCTTTCGGGGGGAGGCATGATTCGGGTTGCCGAACTTTACGCCGAGCTCCGGATGCATGCGTCCCATGAGTGGACGATGTCTATGCTGGGAAGGTCGCTGGTGGTGTACGCGCGCTGTGACGAACTGGCGACCGCAGCTTGCCAATCCATGTCCATCTGGCGGACGCCGGCGCTGGAAGCGGGGTTCAAACCTGATGAGGTGTGCGTCGTGGAGTTGTGCTCTCGCGCAGCGTTTCAAATCAACACCGCGGGCTTAACGGCTTCTAGAACTTTTCACCATCCGAACATGGGAACTTTCGTTGTCTATGAACTGGATGACGGCTCCGCCGTCGTCCAACCGGGCCGTGGCGTGGTCCTCTGTTCAACAACGGGTGAGATGGTTTGGCTGGTGGACGACGCACTTCTGGCCGGAGAGCGGGATCGGTGGCCCAACCTGACGGATCTCGCCACTGTCATTACTGCCGAAATCCTGCGTCGAGGCGGCCGTTTCCTAGCTCATGCCGGCGGGGTGGGACACCGGGGACGGTGTCTTCTTCTGACCGGCGAATCGGGTTCCGGCAAGACGACCCTCACCGTTCGCAAGGTGATTGAAGGTTGGGATTTCTATGGCGACGACATGGTTATTGTTGGCCGAGATCCGGATGGTCGGTGGCGGGTTCATCCCTTCTGGCGACCCGTCCATCTGACTCCCGACACGCTTAAACTCCTCGGCGGTCTGCGGGTGCAATCGACGAATTGCACCATTAGCAACAAGGTGCAGTGTGACATTGCCGAACTGGTGCCTGTAATCCGGCCGGCTCCAGGTTTGATTGAAGCCGTCTTCTGTCTCCGTCCGGGGTGGCACCCCGAAATGCCGCAGCTACTCTCCAAAGCGGATGCATTGTCCACCCTCGGCGCCACTTTTTTGTCGGGGTTCAATTCACACACTGCGGAACACGATCTCGATAATCTGCTAGAGTTTCTGACCGCGATGCCCGTTTATCAAGCGTCCTGGTCAACCGGCTCTCAAGCCGTAGACCTTTTTTTGGGTGACCGAAAAGCCCATGCTGACGAGCGGTAAATCTCGTGACTCGATGCGGTTCGAGGCAGCCAGCCCGGCGCAACCAGCCTCCGGACCCATCCGCAGCCGCATCGCGCCTAGCCGCTTCGCTGGCTGGATCGACTTGCTGCTTCCTCGCGCCCGGCATGCCCCCCGACCGGAGCAAGCGGAGCACGCCCGCATGAGCCTCTGCTTAGAACTGCGGTTGGATCTCGCATCACCGGTCTGGCTGGAAGCCCGGGGCACCAGCATGCTCCCGTGGCGGATACCGCGCTGCGAGGTGAAGATCGAGACGGCGGGACCTGAACTGGAGATCGGGTTGATAGTGGCATTTCGCCAAGGGGCCAAACTCTACTACCACCGGGTCATTAAGCAAGTCGGCAAGAACCGATGGCGGACAAAAGGCGACACCTTGATTGCTTCAGACGAGCCGGTTTCCCGCAGCGATATTATTGGCCGCGTCGTCGCCGTGCGTCGCGGGAACCGAGTTCGGGAGGTGCGACCCGACCGTGGTGCTGCCTGGCTCTCTGAGCGGTTGGGATGTTTCTTCGGTTGCCTCGGCCAGTCTTCTGGACATCTGACGCACTTTGGCATACGTGTAGTCTATTTAGCGGTGCTGCTGAGTACTTGGCCATTCCGGCACCTACTGGCACGGCAGGAGGTTGGGCGCGGCACTGAGGAAGCCGCACATGTGATCGAAGAGGACTGACAATGGCGAATTTGATGATCACGACGGCCTGTAATTTTCGCTGCCCCTACTGCTTTGGCCTCGACCTGTTCGGGCCCGGACAAGCGCGGCAGTACATGCCGCTCAAGCTGTTCCAAGAAATCATCGCCTGGATTGATCGTGCTGCGATGACGGAAATGGACATCCACTTGATGGGTGGAGAGCCAACACTCCACCCTGCCTTCGGTGACATGGTGGAGGAACTGGTGAGGCGGGGGTGGAAAACGGCCGTGTTTTCGAACGCTGCCACGCCGCTCGACGACGTGCTGGTCCGACGAACTGCGGACCTCGGGGTCTCGTGGATCGTGAACTGCAACCCCCCGACGACCTACCGGGACAACCAGCTCGAGCTTCTTTGCCGGCATCTGGGCCTGCTGCGACAGGCCGCCACCATCACCTTCAACTTCACGGACGGGCAGACGCCTTACCAGTACGTGTTCGACTACATAGAACATTACAGTCTAAAACATGCGATCAAGCTGGGCGTAGCCCTGCCGACATTGGAGCATCGCAATGTCTGTGCCGAATGGGACAACTTGCCATCAATCGGCCGTCATATCCTAGAACTCTTGCGCGAGGCGCGTCGCCGCCAGATCACCGTGGAATTTGAGTGTGGCGTTCCCTATTGTCTGTTCAGCGAGGAACAGCATGGCGAGCTACGGAACATTCACGTCAGCCACTGCGGATCCCGGCTCGACATTACCCCCACCGGAGAGGTCATCAACTGTTTGCCTTTGTTCCGGATAGCCTCCGTTCCCTTCGACCGGTTTCAGAATTACCGCCAAGCGCGAGAGTGGTTTCAATGCATGCTGGCGCCCTACCGGCAGGCCGGCAGCACGTCCCGATGCCTGTTCTGCCAGTATCGGCTAGAGGGTCGCTGTTCTGCCTGCTTGGCTTACGGCTTGGGCGAATACAGCCGGATTCCTTTGCCCCCACTGCCGACCCAGGGGCTGGACGATTCCGCCGAACCCGGCTTGACCGCTGATCGGAAGATTGTCACGTGAGAAAGCGATGGCTATCGACAGCGTTGGCTTGGGCGACCGGTCTTCAGTTGCGGCGGCCGGAACGGCTGGTTTTCGAGACTGCAAGCTGCTGCAATTGCCGGTGCCCTATCTGTGAAGCCAGTGAAGAACGGCCCGGCCGTTTGCGTGGTTGCATGGAGTGGGATCTTTTCATCGGTTTAGCGGACGAAGCTGCGCTGCTCCGTCCCGCAATGGTCTGTCTGCACGCCGGAGGCGAACCGTTGCTGCATCCGCGCATCACCGACATGGTGCGGGAACTTCACAAGCGCAACTTGCCTACCCACCTGTGTACAAATGGCCTGCTGCTGACATCGGAAACGGCCAGTCGCTTAGCGCTGGCTGGGCTCGACTCGCTCGTTATTTCTCATCCCGGCATCTCACGCGAGAACTACGAGGCTTGCCGCGGGTGCCCGCCTCAGGACGGGGGGGATGCGCGGTTGACGAAAGCGATGGTGGCCTTCGGGCGGCAAGGCGGGAAACTGATTTTGCGAACGACGGTCCTGCCCTGCTTTGTCCCATCGGGTCCGAATGACATGATCGAGTTTCTCCGGAGGTGGCTCGGCGTCCCCGGCCTGAACGGCATCGAATTCACCGGATATCAGCCTTGGCCCCGCCATTTCCGGGAGGATTTGCTCAGGAAAGTGTATCGCGTCCCCCGCCGGTGCGAGGTATCACTTGACAGCATGTGCGTGCTCTGGGATGGAACCATCACGCCTTGTTCGCACGACGTCGGCGGACGTCTGGCGATTGGGCGCTGGCCGAACGTTGCGCTCCGGGATGCCTACAACTGCGGCCAAATGCGGCGAGTCCGGAGAGCGAATCTCCGGCGGTCCAAGCGTGCCGAACTGTGCGTCCGTTGCCTGCTGGCGCGCAGTCCGTGCCCGTTGGCGGTTGTTCGCGTGGACAAGTGGAAAGAAGTTTCCGACGAGTCCAAGGAGGCTTGGGTTCGCGCCACCGGCCGTCGTTGCTGGAACGAGATCAGGGCTTGAGAGAAGAATGGAGTAACGGAAGGAGAAAGTCATGTGGAAATCCAAAGACCATGTCGCTTGGCGCAGCAAAGACGACCTGCTCGTCGTCCTCGACACTGTGTCCGGACACTACTACACGCTGAACGAGGTGGCGGTTGACTTGTGGCGTGGCCTGTTTGAGGAGAAGAAGAATTTTGAAGCAGTGATCAATGACATCCGATCGCGCTATCCGGACGCTCCTGAGATCCCGGAGTTGGAGGCCGACTGCCGCGAATCACTTGCTTACTGGGCCTCGGAAGGCCTAGTCGAGCAATCCAATGGATGAGATCCGGCAGCCGAACACATGCCCAACATCCTTCTGACCAATTCGTGCAATCGACGGTGCCCGTATTGCTTCGCGCTCGCCCAGGTCCAGCTTGGCGTCTGCCGGGCGGCTTGGGAAATGAGCGAAGCGGAACTGGACACGGTGCTTGGCTATCTCGATTTCCGTCACGATGTGGTGTCGTTGCTGGGCGGTGAACCGACGCTCCACTCGCGGTTCGCGGAGATTGTCAGCGAAGTCGCAGCGCGGCGCTTTCCGATCAAGGTATTCACTAATGGGACAACACCCCATCTGAGGAGCATCCCAGCTTCAGCCTGCGACGATGAACTGCGTCTGATCCTTAACCTCAACCGGCCCGAGTCGTACGGCAGGTCTGCGTGGGGGGAAATCGAGGAGAACGCCCGGCACTTCGGGCGCCGGATGAGCCTTTCCTTTAACGTCTACGAGCCTGCTTTCTTTTGGGACCACCTGCGCGACCTGATCCTGCGACGGAATCTGATGCGGCGAATCCGGATCGGGCTCGCTCAGCCAGTTCACGGTATGGGGAACAGTTGCCTGCCCGAAGAAGCCATTCCAGATGCCTGCGCGCGCTTGGTGGAGATGGCGGTCGACCTAGCCTCAGATGGCATCATGCTCGGGCTGGACTGTGGGTTCAGGGGATGCGCGTTCACCGAGCGTCAGCGGGGCATCCTCCTTGAGTGCGGCGCCGAGCTTCTCTTCGACTGCAAGCCGGTGCTGGACATCGGGCCGGACCTTATGGTGTGGCGCTGCTTTCCTTTCTCGGCGACCGCAGGTGTCCGTCTGCTCGATTTCCGTTCCTTGCGGGAGGTAGCGGAACATTTTGATCAGGTCTGGGCCCACGCGATGACCCTCGGGAACACGCCAAACTGCCGCGATTGCCCCCACTTCGGTCGCGTTTGCCGAGGCGGATGCTTGTCCAGAACCGTTAACCAGCGCCAGCCACCGGCCCTTTCATGATTACCATCGAGTTCGACCCCCGCGGTGTGGCTGATGCGGTTATTCCCCCAGTCCAGGCGCTAGGGTCGCTATTGGACCGCTGCGATGAGGAGAACATTCGGGACGTTGTCATGCGACTTCCGGAAACTCCTGGGGAAGATCTCGAACTGGTGCTGCGACCTCTTATGAACCGGCCCTTCCGCTTTTCAGCTTGGTTCCGAGCACAGCCTTCAGCACGGCTCGCTGAACTCTTCATATCCGCAGGCCATCGCATCACAATCGCGGCAACAGTGATTCCGTATCGCAGTGTGCTCCGAAGCGTGATGAAAAGCCCGGCCTATGCCTCTGGTATGCCGTGGCAGGTGAATTTGTTCCTTGCGTTGCCCCCGCCGCCACCCGGCGTGGCGGAGGTACTCAAGGGACTTGCACCCCGTGCCGAAACCAGTATCACGCTCGGGATCGCGTGGAACAATCTGGAGACGGGGCCGTCCTCCATTACGCCTCCGGAAGAAAAGGAGTGGGTAGAAGTTCTGTTGAGAATGGCGACATGGTGTACCGAGCGTGGAGTAACCGTCCACATCGCCTGCGGCCTGCCTCTGTGTATGTTTTCAACTGAGCAACTTGGCCGGTTGGCACTTCTGAAAGTCCGTCCACCGTTGGCTTCGTGCACGCCTGGCCTTGTCTTGACCTTGGATGGGCGCGTGCGTGCGTGTCCTCGGTTGCCTGCTAGCGGATGGGTTGCGATGCCGGCTGGCATTGGCCTGCGCGAACTGACCAGTCAGCTCGTCGGCCCTTCCGAACTCTTCGCTGGATTCTGCGGCCGTGCAGGCGAGCAGTCTTGCCGCAGCCTAGCCACCGGCGCCTGCGGCGGCGGTTGCCGAACCCACAACGCGTTGGGCTGGCATGCCGAAAGCGGAGTCATGGCTTTTTCGCCGCCGGATTCGGCAGGACGCGTTTGCTGATTGGGAGGCGACCGTCGAGCGCCTTGTGCAACTCGGCGCGATAAAGCCACATCAGGCGCACTTCCTCGGAAGGAAGCGTCGCGAACGCTTTCTCCGTTTTCCGCACCTCCCGTTGACACTCCTCGATAGTAGCAAGGGTACGCTCCTTTTCAGACTCGCTCTGCGTAGCGTCTCCCTGAACGATAGCTTTGGTGTCGTCAAGTTTCGCGAGGAGACGGCTGGACTCACCGCCTATTCCGAGCGTTTTGTAGGCGACAAGCACGTGATTGAGCACGTATGCGAACCGTTCCGGTTCCCACCCACGGTCACGAAGGAAGCGGACTACCTCAGGGAACTGCGCAACGGATTTGGGATCCTCCATCAGGTGTTCAATGGCCCGGTCATGCCCCCCGGTCCGGACCCATTCCAGAAACGGAACGCTGTCCGCAAGAAACCGTTTCAAGTCATTCGCCTGGAAGGGTTCATCGCCGGCCGTCGCGTTGAGGATGGGCAAACCGAGGAACGCGGCACAGATCCACCGCACTACGCACCGGCTAACTGCATTCATTCTCTTCGCTGTGTTCATAGCAGGATCAGCCCTTCAGAGAATTAAAAGTAGCGCTCAAGCCACGCGGCAATCGTCGCCACTCCCCAAAGCCAAGCAACAGGCACATCCGGACTGAGAGAGGAGAGAAGCCAGAACTCCTCCAGTGCCTGAGTATCAAACAACCCCAAGTCGCTCAGTGCCGGACTGGTCAGCTTCAGATGGAATTGACCGCTGGGGTCGCTGTGCAGCCATTGCCCGTACGGGATGGTTCCGCCGAATCCAGTCTTGCAGGAGGCCCAGAGGGCCTCCGGGGGCAGCCGGTTCCGCATGGCCTCCCGCAAGACGAGCTTGCGGTTCAGCGCCGCGCGGCTCGGCCCTGTCTTGAATTGGGCGGGGATTCGCATGGCCAACTCGATCATCTTCACGTCCAAGAAAGGGGATCGGAACTCGAGCGCGTACTGCATGCCAGCCGCATCGATGATCGACGTGAGACTGCACTGACTGACGAGCATCAACTGCTGTGCGAGTAGACCATCCACAAGATTCTCGGCCCCGCTGGCGATAAACACCCTCTCGCATAGATCGGCAGGGTCATGTTGGGCAGCCACTTCCTTCATCCGCGGCGTGTAGGCGCGTTCCGTGAACTTCCGAATGCCTGAAAACTTCAGCGTGGGAAAGACCCGGCCGGGCGGCAGGGACAAGAAACCTTCCTGACGGTGTCGCCGCTTCCGCGCGTCGGTTCGCGGGTGAAGGGGTCCTTCCCACCGTCGCCGCAATACCCGCTCGCGGTCCAGCCTGTTCAAAACCCAATGATCGGTGTACCCCGCAAACAACTCATCCCCGCCACCGCCAGTTAATGCCACTGTCACAAATCGTTTTGCCTGCTGCGCCAAGTGCTGGGCGTCCACCAAGACCATTGTGCCGATAGGTTCGCCGAATAGCGATACCACGTCGTCAAACGAGGCGACGGAAGATGGAGGCAGGAGAAGCTGGTGATGGCGGGTGCCGTACCGTTGGGCTATCTGATCGCTGGATCTGTATTCAGGGGGATTCGAAGGCGCTCCGCTGCTAACTCGGAAGGTGTGAAACCCGCGGATGGTTCTGGACAGGGAAGCGACGACGGAACCTGAATCGAGACCACCGGAGAGGGTGGCACCCAAGGGCACGTCGCTACGGCACATTAGTTCTGTCGTTTCATCAAGACAGCGGGTTACCGCTGCTGCTGCTGTCGTCATGTCCCGGAACCGTTCCACGCCATCAAATCGACATGACCAGTACTGATCACATTTCACCCCCGTCCGCGAGACCTCCATCCAACTGCCGGGCGCAAGCCTCCGTATATCTCGAAAGGCGGTCCAAGGAGCCGGCGCGTGGACGTAATGCAAGCCCAAGTGCAAACCGACCTCGTCCACACGCCGCGGGATCCAGTTTAACCGGAGCAGGGCCGGGATTTCAGATGCAAACGCGAACACGCCCCCTTTATGGTAATACACAAGTGGTTTCTCCCCCACCCGGTCCCGCGCTAGGAAGAGTTTTTGTTCCTTGCTGTGCCACACGGCAAACGCGAACATGCCCCGCAAACGATGGAGACAGGCGGGCCCCATTCGAGCGTACAAGGCCAGCACGACTTCCGTATCCGAGGCGGACTTGAACTTTTCGCCTAGCGACTCTAATTCGCGGCGCAGTTCGAGGTAATTGTAAATCTCGCCGTTGAAGACCAGCGTGAGCGATTCCGCGGGCCGGTTCATCGGCTGCGCCGCCCGGTCCGACAAGTCAAGAATGGCCAACCTTGTTGCCCCCAAGACAGCAGGGGGCATAAAGTGCGTGCCGCAGAAATCAGGGCCACGGTGGTGTAGGGCGTCGAGGACAGGCTGCAGGACCCGATCCTCCGCTGCCGCTATGCGACCGCCCTCGTAATCAACTATCCCACAGATACCGCACATCGTTTATCCAGCCCGTTCCTCGGCAGGCATTCCTGCCGGCTTCGAATTGCCGAGCGAGTTTTGGCGGGGGGGAGCCACAATTTGCCCATCCCGCAGGTGAACTTCCAAATCGGCCAGCTTGTGGAGGAAGGGATCGTGCGTTACGAGGATGAGAGTCCGTCCCTCGCTCGCTGCACGAATCGTGTCGAACACTTGTTGTTTGGAGGCCGCGTCAAGCATCGAGGTCGGCTCGTCCAACAACAGGATTTCGGGGTCGTTCAACAACGCGCGGGCGATGGCCACCCGCTGGCGTTCACCGCCGGAGAGGTTTTCACCGCGAGATCCCACTTGCCGGTCTAGCCACGATGTGGGCGCAGGTTGATCAGGGTCCAACCGGACCTTCACCAACACCCGGCGAAGGTCGTTTTCACTGGCATTCGGGCACGCATACAGAAGATTGTCACGCACCGTTCCACTGAGCAAAATGGCATCCTGCAGCACCACGCCCAGTTTTCGCCTCCACGAATCGCTACGCACGTGTCCCAGTTCGACTCCATCCACCTCGATCCGTCCTCGACTGCACCGCAACACGCCTGCGATCAGTCCCAGCAAGGTTGACTTGCCCGCGCCACTCGGGCCAAATACCAGCACTCGCTGGCCCTTCTCGATATGAAGATTGATCGACTCCAAGATAGTGTGCCCGTCAGCCTGATACTCCACGCCGTGTAACTCGATCTGACGCGAAAACGGGCCGGCCTCGATCGCGTCCGGCAAATCAGGCGGTGGTAGCGGCAGATCCAGCAGGCCGAAGACGCGCCGCGCACTCGCCAGCGACACGCGGGCGTTGGCGTACATCACGGCCAGTTTCTCGACCGAAGCCGCCGCCACAGTCAGCAGCATAAGCAGCTTTACCAGTGTGCCGGCAGAAAGGGCCTTCGACACGAACACCTGATGTCCTCCCAAGATGAGGATCCCGCCCGCGGCCAAGGCGAACAGGAAATTCACAGATTCCGGCGCCAAGTTGCGTAGAAACACAATCCGCCCGATGCCGCGCCGGATGGAATCACTGATACCCCCGAACCGACGCCGCTCGAAATCTTCACGATTGAAAAGCCGGGCTAGAATGACGGAGGACAGGTACTCGACCAAACTACCTTGCAGTTGCGTGACTTGCCGTAGAGTCGACGTGCAGAGGCGTTCGATCATACTGCCGCTGATGCGCACCACGACGGCACCCGCACCTAGGAAGACCACCATCCAGAGCGTCAGGATCCATGATTGCGACAACATGATGATGGTAACCGCGGCCAACCGCACCGGGTGCATGACCGCACGATCCAAGACGTCGAAGATAGCTTCGTTCAACTGATCAACGTCCCGAAGGAAGATGGTGGCCACCTCGCCCGCGCGCGTGCGTTGGGAAAACGATAGGTCCAGCCGCGTCAGCCGATCAAATAAGCTGTTGCGGATTCCCGCCAAGATGGATTGGCTGACACTTGAGATGATGACATACGTCAAGACTTGGAGGCCGCCAATCACCAAGCGCACGCCAATTAAAGCCACCGAGGCGGCGACGATCGTGCCAAACGGCGTCGGTTGCTCTAGGACCGCATGCGCTAGGTCGTCCAGCGGATGAAGCAGGGCCCATTCCCCCGCGGATCGCGCCGACAGGCTCGAGCCCGAGAGGAGCTTCTGAAGAAAGTCCGCGGCGATCCAGATCCCCACGCCCTGAGCAGCGATGGACATCAGGGTCAGCAACACGACAAGCCCCGCGGCCCGCAGGTGTGGACGGAGATAGCCGAGGAGGCGCCAGTAGTTCTTCATGGTGTCAACCTTCGGCCCTCAATGCGGCCAGCACATCCACTCTGCCGGCCCGCAATGCGGGCAGCACGCCGGCCGCCAGTCCGCACAGGCAGCATACCAACAATGGGTAGAGGAAGCCTTCGCTGCAATAGAGCGGAGCCAGCAGGTTGGCCTCCGGGAGTCGGGCCGCCAGCAATTCGGTCAAGTGCGGCGCCACAACCACTGCAATGGCGATGCCGAGGAAAGCCCCAAACAAGCTAATCAAGACGCTCTCGAATACAACCGACCCGAGGATTTGATGCCGGCTGGCCCCCATTGCGAGGCGAATGGAAAATTCGTGCGTGCGACGGGTAACATTGGTGAGCATCACGTTGAGGACACCAATAGAGGCCACTACAATGCAGAAGAACGACTCGGCTGCCCCAAGCAGGATGAAGTTCGTCACCAGATCCTTGCTCTTCTCGACGCTGAACTGCGACGATGATAGAAAGTAGGTGTTGGGCCCTCGGACTTCATCCAAGCCTTCTCGTAGATGGGCCACGATCCAGTTCATGTCTTGGACACGACGCCAAGCCACGAGAATATGCCCTACTGTGCCCACTGGAATCCACAAGATACGGGCCGACCGGTACGGTACGACCACGCGGCCTTGAAAACGTCTATCGATCCGCGGCGGATCGGGTACCACTCCCACAACGCGATATGGTTGACCGCCCACCAGCAGTAGCGGTTGGTGGTCGATATTGATCGCAAACTCCCGCGACGCCGTTTCTGTCACCATGCATTCCCAAGCCACGCCAATCTGGGCCGACGCGGAAAAGCCAGGCCCGCGCAACGGTTGGAACAACGGTTCCCGACTGATCTCCTCGGTGATGCCGTCTACCGGCAAGACAATCTTCCGGTCGCGATACACGACCGGATGTGCACTCATGTAGATGGGACAGACCCATTTTGCTTCAGGTAAGCGGTTCTTCAATTCTCGGAGTTCGGATTCGGTGAAATCCGGCCGGGGCCGCCCTCCCAACCACCGGGGATCGAGGCCGGCGTCGGAATAGGCAATGACCCACTGCCCCATCATCTGTTCGACATCTTGCCATACTCGTTCGGTCGCCCCCCGCCCGACAAAGAACGTCAATGCCAAGGCCATCGCCCCCACTGACATCGTCAGCACCGTTAGGGCCAATTGAAACGGGCTCGAACGGATCCCCTGCAACGTGAGGCTGGCGAAACACCAACCCCGTGCCGCTCTTCCGTCGCCCTCTATGCCGCCAAGGCAGCCATGGTCGCCCGACGAATTGACCTCGTGTACCTGCTCATCCATGGTCGATGCATCCATCCTTGAGTGTGATGATGCGGCGAGCCTGCGCTGCCAGTGGGGCCTGGTGGGTAACCAACACGAGAGATCGCTCTGATGTCACCAGCTCAAACAGCAGCCGGGCAACCTGTTCACCGTTCGCGGAATCCAGGGTCCCCGTAGGCTCGTCAGCCAGAATCAACTGCGGCTCGGTGACCAGCGCGCGGGCGATGGCAACACGCGCCAGTTCCCCGCCGCTCAACTGGTTGGGATAGTGCCGCAACCGGTGGTCAAGTCCCACCAACCGCAAGGCATCGGCTGCTCGCTGTCGCTGGTGAGTCGGCCACAGTCCGCGATGGACGAGCGGCACACAGACGTTGTCAATTACGTTCAGGTTGGAGAGAAGTTTCCCATCTTGGAACACCATCCCGATTTGCCGTCGCCGGGCGGTATTCCACCAATCGTCCGGACCCAGCAGCCGGCCACCCATCCAGACCTCGCCGGTGTCAACCGGCGTCAACAAAGCCAGAACGTGCAGCAACGTCGATTTCCCGGCTCCGGATGGTCCCACCACTGCCACGCTTTCGCCTCGCCACACGTCTAGGGTGATGCTGCGGAGGACAGGAATCTGCTGTTTGCCGGTGGTGTAGGACTTGCTAACCTGCCGTAACGAAACCAATGGGAGGGTGGCATGCACGAACGCAGTTAGTCGGCTTTCGGTTTCTGTGGATGAATGTGCACCGACACCCGCATACCCGGTTTGAACGGGCCGGCTGCGGCATCGAGGATCAACTCGACACCGAACGTGGGATAGGCTTCTCCGGCTTGCATTTCGGGTCGGCTCTCCACGTCCTCGACGGTTGCGCTCACCGTCTTCTCGTCTGAAAAATCCAACAAAACTTCTGCACGACATCCCTTGGCGATATACTTCAGTTGCTGTTGAAAAACCTCCGCCCGAATCAAGACACTCGTGTCCCAGACTTCCAGAACGATCTCACCGGTTCCCAGTCGGGCAGGATCGGGCGCGAGATAGATGACTCGCCCGTCGAATGGAGCAACAACGAGCGGGGAAGCCAGCTGCATTTCCAGTTTCTTGGCCTCGGCATCAAGGGCGAGGGCCAGCGACCGGTTGGTGTCAGCAGCACTGGCTGGATCGGCAACTTGAAGACGAAGGAGTTCCACCTGCTCTTTGAGTTCGTCTCTTTTGTCGCGCAGTGTTCGCACGCGCCAGTCGGCGGAATTTGGCTCAATGTCTTTCCACAGCCGGAGCTGGGTCTTCAGTTCATCTTCCAAGCGGGCGAGCCGATCCTCCTTCGACGTCAGTTCGAGGCGCGCCCGTTTCTGGGACTTGAGTTCCAGAAGTCGCACCCAGCCCTCGCCGTCAAGAATTTCGGCCAATGGACTGCCAGCTTTCACATTGTCGCCCTTAGCCGCGTATACGGCCAGGAGTCGTTCGCCCGGCCGGAGGCGCAGACTCAATTCGTGGCGAGGCTTAACGCTCCCTCGACACTCGATTACGAGGGGCTTCTCTGGATTCGACTCGGCCCGGGCCACGGTAGGGATGCCCAAGACAACCCACCCAGCGATGCATCCCGTCATCACCCACTTAAGAGCATTCAATTTGCAGTAATCCATCGTAGTGACTTCCTCCTTGTCGGGATCCAAGCGAGCAGACGTGCCATGGGGTAGACGAGCCAAGGCGCAAGCATCGATAATCGGCGTCCCAACCATCTTCCCCAGTTTCCCCGCCAACGCCTGACCAACGCGTACCCGAGACGATCAGCTGTCCATTGCCACCCGCAGCCGTCCCACGGTCGCCCGGTCGCAGGCGCGTCCGTCAACAGAAAGAAGGCGGCCACCTCGTAGAGGAAGCTCCGAGCCCGTTTTAAGGGAGAGACAAGTTGTGTGTTCCATTCAGTGGTCCATTCGGTGGAGGCGATGACGGAGGGGTCAACCAGTTTCCTGAGGAAAGGGCGGTTCCATGCCTGGCCACCGTGCGAGGCAACCTCGGGAAATCGGGGATCCACGTGATCCCGGCAAAATCCTGCGGCCAAGGCTAGCCCCTCGAACATTGCCATGCGCTTGGATTCCCGTACCACTCGCTCCCAATCCAGGCTGGTACGGTGGCGTCCGACCAGCACCGCGAGGTCGAGCAACCAGACGAGTCGCCCGAAGAAATGATGGATCATCAGGTGCTGGAGCAGGAACAGGAGATGCCATTCTGCCCGGGGCACCACCAGCCCACTCGCTGTGCGCTCCAGTTCGGGCAGCCGCCCGTTGGGGAATAGGTCGAACAACGGACCATGCCATCCGGGTACCGGAAAGCGCATCTCTACAGTCCAGTCATCAAGCTCGGCCACTAGCCGGCCGGGATCCCAAACCTCACAAGGGATGCTCTGCCTCTCGGAGTCGATCATCGCCCGTGCACCGCACACACGAGCCAACCGGCGAGCCTCCTCCGCACTGGCCGTGAAAAGATCGAGATCAGAGAAACCGCGCAGCCCGTAGTCCCCATAGGCCTGCTCCACGATTGCGGGTCCCTTCACGAAAAAGACGGTAAGGCCTTCCCGCTCACTGGCTTCTAATAAGACCGCACAACGCCGTCGGGCCTGCTCGCCCTGCAAGCAGTTGCTCCAGTAACGGTGCCGTGCTGCCTCCGCCATGCCAGGAGGCAAACCCGCCACACGCTCCGTGCACGCTCCGAGGACGCCGCCGATCCCGTGACGATCGAAGTACTCCCAGAGCAGCGCAGCATCAGCGTCCGCTGGAAAGTTTAGTGTCCGCGTCTCTCTGGTGCAAGAGAGAACGCCCAGCAAAAAGGAGAGTTCTGCGGGATCAAGCTTGGTCAAGTGAGAGGTCGCCGATGTGCGGGCCGCAGCCCAAATCGCGTCCGGCTCCTCGATGGGTTTGGCTTCGATCCGATGCATACCCGCCGTCATCGTTGTCTCAGCAGTCTATTCTTGCCCAAGTCGGCGATCAAGCTGTCAAGAATGGTTGACGATAAGCCCGGCACCGGCTGTTCGCCCAAGGCCACTCGGTAGTCCCGCCACGCCTTGGCTAACTTCATGTTTGCCTCCAAGACGGACAGCTCTGCTTCCACCCGATAGACCCGCATCGCGAGCGGTAAGAGCGGGTCTCCCTGCCCCAGACCGCTGCTGCCCCCGGTCACATCAACCAACCGGCGGATTTCTTCGGCCTCCGCCCGACGATGATCCGCTTCCCCGTGCGCTGTGCGTAGCGCGGCCGATGCGCTTTGCACTTCGCGGACCAGGGATCGCACTACGATCCGCAGGTTGCGCCGAGCCATGTCGCCACGTAAACTCGCCTTCTCGACTTTGCGCCTGATCGTGCCGGCATCGAACAGAGGCACCGAGAGAGCTAGCTGGGCCAAGCCGCTCGCCTCTATAATGTCACGACCAACCCGTGTATAGACGTCGCCCAAACCGATTGAGCCCGTCAAACGCGGTAGTCGCTCTCGTTTTGCCTCGATTATCCCCATCTCCGCCTGAAACAACTCAATTTCCGCGGCACGGCAGGCTGGATGGGATTGCCAGACGCCCGGCAGCCATTGCCGCACATCCGCCTCGCCGGGTGCTCCCTCCGTAAAAAGAGGAACGTTTAGCAGAAACTCGAGGCTCCCCAAGTCCGGTTCAGCATCGCCCGACAGCCCCAACCCCGTCCGGAGCAACTGAAGCACGCTTTCTAGCCGTTGGGAGGCTTCGCTTTGTTCTCGCAGCGCCGCTTGTTCGCGGTGGTTCCATTCAGCGAAGCTGCCCGGAGGAAGCGTCCCTAACCGGTCGAGCAAACGAACTGACTCCATCAGGCGGTGGAACTCGGCGACACGCTGATTCTCGAGCGGCACGGCCTCGCGGAGATAACGCCAGTCAATGACCAAATCCTCGAAGCGGCCAACTGCTGAATCGATCGCCAGTCGCGCTCGTTGGAGACACAGATCGCGACCTGCTGCGGAGACCGCCGCCGCGTCCGAGTGGAACAGTAGTCTCGTGAAATCGTAATTGAGAACAAGCTCGCCGAACGGCGAAGAGCGCAGAGAACCGTTGTTCCGGTCGATTGCAGTCGCCGCTCCAAATTCCACATCTGTGCGAGGCCAAACCCAGCTTTTCGCCTCCGCAATGTCCGCGCCCTCGGAGATGGCCTTCGTAACCTGTTGCATGGTTTCTGAGTCGCACTCGGCCCAATGTCGGCTGGCATCCGCGAAAGTGATCCGTCCGCTCGTGTTCGTCGCCCGTTCGATGTAGGAATCCGGCTGTGCGAACTCCACCCGCAACTGCTCCCGCAATTTGGGGGCGGCCGTGCAGCCTCCCCCGATGAAGACGATTACTGCCAACACGGTGCTAGCGTACGACCAAGACAACTGATAAGAACCGGCTCCAGCGGGTCGAAAAGAGACCGGAGGCAACGGAGGTGCGATACGAGTGGACTCATCATGGAGTGTCGCGCGTCTTCCATTCCTGCTCATACGCGCGCTTTTGACAACTGTGACCCCCAATATCAAGCAGTTCTTTATGCGCCGGCGCTGTGGATCATGAACGGACGATTCGCTAGCCGCTGAATTTGGCAGGGTCAGGAGATTCGAGCCGAAGAAGATATGAGAAGTCGCGCCCCAACTTGAGTTGGTGAGCAATAGACTTTGTTGTTCGTCTCGCATCTACGCACCCGAATCGGGACTGCGTTTCCGATTGTGCAGGCCTCGACACCAGCACCCGACCACATTGCGACCCGAACAACTACCGGATGTTTGCCGGTCATCTAGCGTTTGCCAATTACAGCGATTCGATGATGTTGGGAGTGACCCAGCCCGGCATACGATCTTGGATTTTCGCACTTTCTCCGACGAATCCTCCGGCCGCTCTGGATCAGAGTGTCTTGGCTTCTCCGCCTGCAGATTAGGCTCCCACAGACCGTTCGAGTCAAGACCAAATCAGCGCGTGACTGGGAACCGGTGGGTACATCGTGACCCCGTAGGGTAAAAAAACTCATCCGCCGCGATGGACGCTGAATGGCCAGATGTAAGCATAGCGGTCAAGGTGACGGGGCAGTTTGAACAAGCGTTTCTGGAGTGAGGCCGGATGCGGTGAACTCACCCAAGAACACGGCGAGACAACGGCGGAGAACTGCTCGAGTCAGTGCACCGTTACAGTGTGCCCTCTTTCAGGCGGCTCGTCGGTGGTAGAAATTCAGCAGCCCGCCCAACCGCTCCGTCTTCACGATCCTCCCTCCCGTGCCTCCAGCCGTCGGTCGGGAAACGGAATCACATTCGCAATCCCCTGATGGTTACGCTCGGCGTGATAGTGCGCCAAGTACTCGCGGATCACGTGGCGCAGGGAGTTCTCGCCGAACAGGACGAACTGCTCCAGGCATTCTGTCTTGATGGTCTTCACGAACCGTTCCGCAAACGCGTTCAGATTCGGAGATTGCGGTGGCAGCCGTACAACCGCCGTGCCGGCGGCCTTCAGAATCTGGTCGAAGGACGGGGTGTACTTCGCGTCGCGGTCATGGATCAAATAGCGGGCTCCCACCAGCGGCCCATCCGAGCCGGTCACATTCCTCGCGGTCTGCTTCATCCACCCCTCGTTCGGATTCTGACTCATTCCCCCCAGCACGATCCGACGACTTCGCACGTGGATGAAGAACAGCACATAGTAGGTCGTCAGTCCCCAGCGCGTCCAAATCTCGGTGGTGAAGAAATCCGTCGCCCATAGCACTTCCCGGTGCTGGCGGATGAAACTCGCCCACGTGGTGTTCCTCCGTCGCTCGGGTGATGCCCCAAGGCCGTGACGCTGGAGAATGTTGCCGACGGTCTGGTCGCTGATGTTGTGTCGTGTTCCTCCGTCGCTCGGGTGATGCCCCAAGGCCGTGACGCTGGAGAATGTTGCCGACGGTCTGGTCGCTGATGTTGTGTCCCAAATTGTGGACGGCGCCAGCAATTCGGTCGTAACCCCACGACGGATTGTCTCTGGCCAAACGGACAACGAGGTCTTCCAGTGCGGCTTTGGTGGGCGGCCGTCCGTGGCGCTTGCGAAACCGAGAACCATCAAACTTCTGGGCCACCAATCGACGATGCCATTTGAGGATCGTCTCGGGTTTGACGATGGTGACCGTGTCCGCCATGAGTTTGCCGAGCACGATGGCTCTCTCGGCGAGAGTACGGCGCTCGTGGTCGGTGAGTAGAATACGCTTCTGAATCTGGTTCCGCAGGACGCGGTTTTCTTCCAGAAGGTATTCGATTCTGCATAACAGTTCTTCGTTCACACTTCCGGTGATGTAGGCCAACATTCGCTTCCAAGGCATGAGTGATTCCTCGTGGCGACGATTGACGGGGCAGCAGGAGGATTAGACCAACGACGCTCTTACACGAGGAAAATCAGGGAAGACGAGTTTTTTGACCCTACGGGCAACAGCATCATCTGCTACGGTCCATTGCCATAGGAATGGATCGCAACACGAACCACATTGATTCTCGATTTCGAGCACAGACATGAAAATGCAATTCTTTACCGTGTGACTCCCTCCCCATCTAAAGACGGGCGAAAGGTCAGCGAAGGATCGGTAAAATAAACAGATGGCAGATCTGGGAGCGTCGTGAACTCTAGAAGGTCAGACTGAACCCGGCTCCACCGGGCCGCTTACAACAACCGGTCGCAAGAACTTAAAATGCAATCGCCCTGAGGTATCGTATTGACTTTTGCCTGATCGCTGATAGGGTGATTATTGCATAATGAGAGTTGTTCTCCTCCCCGCAGCTCGGACGACAAATCCGGCTGCGGGGTTCCTCTTTACGGGGCTACATCGCTTTAGGCTCGTGTCAACCCCTCCGAAAGCGCGATTTCAATCGACCACGCCCGTCTCCCGCGATATCCCACAATCGCACCACGTGCCTCACGTGTCGCCTTTGGTCCGGTGTGTGGGTTTCTCTCTTCCCCGGACACCTTGGTTTGCTCGCTGGTAGTACGCAGCGCAAGAGCACGACGCGCCTTCACGATTGCACTGTCACACCATCTGGTCAGCCGTTGCCGCAGTCGTTCAATGACAACTTCTCTGGGGCTGGTGTCTCCGCGAGCACGCTCCGAAATCCTTGCACAAAGTGTGCTTGATTGAGTGCGAGCGCCACCGTCAAATGTTCACGAGGCTGCATCCGCAACTGTCGGAGTTCGTCGCCTGCCGCGCAGCGCGGGCTGGAAACCAAGCTGGTGACCAATAGGCTGCTGGCGACAATGGAGCGGCTGCGCGTGTGGCGCGAAGCGGGATTGGCGGAGATCACCTTCAGCATTGATTCCACCGACCCCGAGCAGTTTCCCCGGCTGCGTGGCGGGGCATCCTTGGTGGTCGTGCTGAGTCACTTCCGGGGCGTTCGCAGCGGCTTGCGCAAGTCCATTTTCGTGACGCTGCTGTCTGCGGCGAACTCTGACGCGCTGCCCGGCATCGTTGATCTGGGGGTGGAGGCGAACCTGCCCGCCGTGACCGTCACCGACCTGAACTTTGCGGAGAACCAAGAACTTTCGTTAAGCCACGCGGGCCGTGAAATCAACCTTCGTCTCGGCCTCCGGCAAGCGCGAGAGCGGCAGGTTTTGCTGCTCGGTCCTCACTTCCACGACATTGCAGACCTGCGCCGGCATTTTCGCCTAGCGCTCGTGCGCCAGCCGGCTGACCTGACCGCGCGGTCACCGGTTCACCAACATTGTCTCGCCCCCTGGCGCATCGCTGTCATTGCCGCAGACGGCACAGTCATCCCCTGCAACTGCGCTCCCAGCACGACGCTGGGCAACATCGCCGAAAGCGGTCTCGGTGTGATCTGGAACGGAGCGGCGATGAATACGATGGCGTCAGGCGATGCTGGCCGTCAGTTGCCAAGACTGTTTGGCGTGTCCTCGGTACTGAGGGCTTCAGCCCGATGCCGGGTAGCCGCGAACTTTCTCAGAGAAGCCGGCTCGGTTCAGAATTTGAACGAGGCATACACGCTCGCATTGAACCCGATGGGTTTCACGCTGCGGTAGTAGGCTTCAACTTCGGCAGTGTTCCATCCTGCTTCCACGCCAAAACCCACCCGCTTGTTGCGCATGAACTCGCAACCGACCGCGCCGTCAAGGCCTACGGTCTTTTCACTAATGTGGTTCCCAAAGCAGGCAACATAACTAGCTCCCCCTCGCAGATATGGCGACACGGCCGAGTCTGGCAAGAACGTGTATCTCAACCCACCACCGACGGGCAACAAGACGTTGTTCTCCCTGACGGCGCCACTGGTGAAGACGAATACGGTCGGCCCGACGCGCGCCTCCAGTCCCAACGCTCCTGCTTTGTTTCCAAAGTCCCACTCCGGACCACCGGAGAGCGTGAGACCGACCGGCCAAACGAATTTGCTCACGTCGTAGCCTTGGTTCTCATAGTAGTTCTGCAGTGCATCTCCAATCTTGGAAACGCCATTAGCGTACGTTAAGCCGACGCGCACCCGCCACTGCAGATCTTCGGCCCGCACGCTGCCGGGCACCAAGAACAGGAACGCCAGTACTCCGAAGCACGACAACCATCGTCCATGCGTCTTGACCTTCATGTGCCGACTCTCCTGGGGCGAATGGTGCAGTCTTGTGAAGTTCAAGGCAGGCAGATACGGGCGACACTATCGCCCCGGCGCTTCATTTCTCCGTAGCCCACCCTTCCCTAAGCATGCGCCTTGTATCACCCATCTCTCCGGCACGTCAAGGGGTAAATGGGGTTAAACCCAGATTTCCCGAATTCGCTCCACAAGTTAATGTCATTGTCCAATGCCGGCAAGGCGATCATGTGGCAAACTTGCAGCAAAGCTGGTAATCGGAAAGGCATGCCGCTAGAATTGCCGCTCGAAATGGAAAGCCAATTTATGCAATTGTGGAGCGAGACGTTCCGGTATGTGGCCGAAAGGTCGCCATATTACCAGGAAATACTCGGTACGCAAAAGCGCCTCATCGCACTCACAGAAATGCCGCCTTTGAACAAGACCACGTTGTCAGCACGGAATCTAGACTTTCTTTGTGTACCCCAAGAGAAAGTGGCCGAGGTTGTCACCACCAGTGGGACTACTGGCAAGCCACTGGTGTGGATGTTAACGGAGCGTGATTTACGGCGATTAGCAATGAATGAGAAACTCTCATTTGAATGCGCCGGGTTGACAGCGCGCGACACGGTGTTGTTGGCCGTGGCACTCGATCGGGCGTTTATTGCCGGGCTGGCGTATTGGCTGGGACTTCAGGAGGTCGGCTGTGCAGTGATCCGTGTCGGGCCGGGGCTGCCGGCGATGGTGTTGGAGATGATTGACCGGATGCAGCCGACAGCAATTGTATCTGTGCCGTCATTGCTGCGAATTGTGGCCGACAGAGCTTGCGAATCGGGTTTTGACTTGCGGGGCTGTTCAGTGAAAAAGTTGATTTGCATCGGCGAACCGGTGCGGGGAATATCGTTTGCGTTAAACGCGACCGGGCAGTTTTTGGAATCGGCATGGAGCGCGAAGGTGTACTCGACGTATGGCGTGACGGAGTTGGCCAGTTCACTGTGTGAGTGTGATGCCGGCGTCGGGGGACATTTGCATGAAGAGTTGCTGCACATCGAAATTCTGGATGATGCGGGACAACCTGTGGCGGATGGAACAGTGGGTGAGGTGGTGGCAACGACGTTTGGCGTTGAAGCGATGCCATTGCTTCGGTATCGGACGGGGGATTGCGCAGCGCTGTTTCGCGAGCCGTGCCAGTGCGGACGAACGTCGCCTCGACTTGGTCCAATTGTCGGTCGCAAGGACCAGAAGCTAAAGGTCAAAGGTACGACACTGTTCCCGTCCGCGCTACAAGCCGTACTCGACGAGACGCCCGGCGTGGACACCTATGTCATCATCGTCCGCGCCGAAAGCGATTTGTCCGACGCCATCGAAGTTGTCATGACCGGCCCCGCATCCTTGCCGGCGCTACGCGATGCGTTACAGGGTCGGACTAAAATCATGCCGTGCCTCCGCCACGCGTCCCGCGAGGAAATCGAGACCCTCCAACTGCCGCCGCACGCGCGAAAACGACAGAAGTTCGTGGACCTGCGGTGAAGGCCTGCGTCGTCATCCCGTGTTACAACCACGCCGCCACGCTCGGCGATGTGGCACACGCCGCCGCCGCGCACCTGCCGGTGATCGTAGTGGACGACGGTTCCACAGAGCCGGTCACCGTGACAGCCGGCGTCGAGCTGATCCGGTTCGAGCAGAACCAGGGCAAAGGAGCGGCGTTGCGGGCAGCTTTCGAGCGTGCCCTGGCGGCCGGGTTCACCCACGCCATCACGATGGACGCCGACGGCCAGCACGCGGCGGAAGACATCCCGAAGTTTCTCGACGCGGCGACCCGCGAGCCGGGCGCGCTGCTGGTTGGCGTGCGTGATTTCGTGGTGGCCGGCGCGCCGACACGCCGGCGGCGTTCCAACCAGTTCTCTAACTTCTGGGTGCGCGTCGAGACCGGCGCGCGGCTGGCGGACACGCAATGCGGGTTTCGCTGTTACCCGCTGCCAGCAACGCTGGCGCTGCGCATCGGCGCGGAACGGTACGCGTACGAGTTGGAAGCGCTGGTGCGCGCGGCGTGGACGGGCCTCGCGCTGGTGCCGGTGCCGGTGGGTTGTACCTACCAGCCCGAGCAGTTGCGACGGTCGCACTTCCGGCCGCTGGTGGACACGCTGCGGATTTCGTGGCTGAACATGAAGCTGTCGTTCCAGGCGTGCCTGGTACCGGCGTCGCTGCGGCGCGCGCGGTCATTGGGCGAACGCCCCACCTTGTGGCAGGTGGTGCGTGAATTTTTCTCGGAGCACGCGCACGAGCCGGGCCGGCTGGCATTGGCGGTGGGGCTGGGGTTGTTCTGCGGCATCGCACCGATCTGGGGCTACCAGATGATCGCGGCGGCGGCGCTGGCGCACCGGTGGCGGTTGAACAAAGCCGTCGCGCTGCTGGCCAGTAACATTTCCATCCCGCCGGTCGCGCCGTTCATTCTCTACGCTGGGCTGGCGCTCGGGCACTGGATGATGACGGGACAAACGCTCGAACTCGATCCGCGCGCGATGACGATGGCCCAGGCGCTGAAACATCTCTGGCAATGGTTCGTCGGCAGCTTCGTGCTGGCGGCAGTGGTGGGGGCGGCGGGAACGGTGTTGACCTACGCGGTGGCGCGACTCGTGCGGGGGCGATGATCCACAACTTCTACACACCGGTGCATCTCTGGTTGTACGCACGGCGGCGCGGCGTGCTCGTGGTCGTGGCGCTGCTCGCAGTCGCGAGCCTCGTCGTCTCATTGCGGATGGACGTGGAGGAAGACATCCTCGCCATGCTCCCGCAACGCGACCGGGTCGTGGACGAATTCCAGTACGCACTGAAGAAGTTTCGGCAGATCGACCGGGTGTATCTGGACGTTGCCGGAGAGAACCCGGCCGCGGCGGCGGATGAACTCAACGCCGCGCTGGCCGGTCTCCCATCGCTCGACCGCGTGCTTTACCGTGTGGAATCGACGGACCAGCACAAGCTCATGGAGTACGTCACCGGCGCGTTGCCGGTGTTGTTCACGGAAGCCGATGAGAAGGCGTTGGCGGAGAAACTTCAACCGGACCAAGTCCGCGGTTACCTCACGACAATGCGCCGCAAACTGGCGGGGCCGGAAGGGCTGGTGTTGAAGGAACTCGTTGCCGCCGACCCGGTCGGGATGAGCGGGCTGGTCGGGGCGCGGCTCTTGCCGTTACAGGCGGGGTTTACCGGCGCGCGGGTCGAGGACGGCCGGATTACCAGCGCGGACGGCCGGCATGTGTTGCTGATGGCTGAACCAAAATTCGCATCGTCCAATTCCGGCGCGAGCCGGCAGTTGATCGCCGACGTGCTGCGCGCGGCGGCGGTGGTGGAGCAACATCATCCAGGTGTGCGCGTGGCGGTGACGGGTGGCCACCGGATGGCGGTGGACAACGCGACATTGATCGAGGCCGACGCACGCCGGTGCCTGGTGGTCGGGACGGCGGCGATGGGGCTGCTTTGTTTTGTGACATACCGGCGGCGGTGGCTGGCACTGGTGACGTTTGTGCCGTCGCTGGTGGGAACGTTAATGGCCGGGGTGGCACTGGCGATCTGTTACCGGCATTTGTCGGGGATTGCCGTCGGGTTCGCGAGCGTCGCCATCGGCATCTCGGTGGTCTAGGCGATTTACGTCGTCGATCTCCTCGACATCGCGGCTGGGCTGGACCGGCAGGGCGTCGGCGATCACGTGAGCCGGCTGGTGCTGCCGATCACGGCCGGGGCGTTGACGACGGTGGCGGCGTTTGTGGTGATGGCATCGTCGCCGATGCGCGGCTACCAGCAACTCGGCGTATTCGGCGCGGTGGGTGTGCTGGCGTCGGCAGCACTCGCGCTGTTGATCCTGCCGTTGCTGGTGCCGGTGCCAAAACAAAACGCGCAGCCGCCGCTGTGGCTGACGCAATTGCTTGAACGATTTATTGCGTGGCGGTCGCGGCGGCTGAAGTGGTTGGTGGTGGCGGTCGCGGTGGTGAGCTTCGCGGCGGGCGTCGGGTTGCGCCGGTTGCGGTTCGAGGGCGACATGGCGCGGATGAGCGGCGTGACGGCGGCGACACAGCACGATGAGGAGTTGATTCGCAGGACTTGGGGCGATGCGCTCGGGATGACTTTGGTGGTGAGCCGCGGGGCGACGGTAGACGCGGCGTTAGCGGAGAATGACTGCGTGGCCGGGAGGTTGGCCGGTAACCCTGATGTGAGCGCGGTATACTCGCTGGCGTCAGTGTGCCCGTCGCCCGCGACACAGGAGGCGAACTTGCGCCGATGGCGGGCGTTCTGGACGGATGAACGGCGGGCGGAGTTGCGGGCGACCCTGCGGGAAGTCGGCGGCGAACTGGGGTTCAGGGCGGAGGCGTTTGGCCGGTTTTGGAAAATGCTTGAGGGCGAACCGTTGTGGGTGACGTTGGAGACGTTCCGCGACACGCCCTTGGAACAAGCGATTTCGCAGCGCGTGGCGTTGACGCCGGGCGACAACGCGGTGAGCACGATGGTAAAGTTGGTGGATCGTTCGCAGGCCAACCGGTTGCGGACGGCGTTGCCGGGCGCGTACGTGCTGGACAAGCAGGCGCTCACGGGACACATCGCGGGGCTGGCAAAGACGGGGCTGGGCTGGTTCGCGCTATGGACGGCGCTGCTGGTGGCGGTGATTCTGTATTTCTCGCTGTCGTCGGTCTGGCTGACAGTGGCAGCGTTGTTGCCGCTGGCGTTCGGCCTGTTGTGGACGTTCGGCGCGATGGGCTGGCTGGGTCTGCCGGTGGACTTGATGAACAGCGTGTTCGTCGTGTTCATCATCGGCATTGGCGAGGACTACAGCATCTTCCTGGTGACGAGCCGGCTCGACGAATGGCGCGGACGTCCGGCGCGGCTGGGCGCGACAAGCGCGGCGGTGTTGATTTCGGCGCTGACGACGACGTTTGGGTTTGCCGTGTTGGTGCTGGCGCGGCATCCGGTGTTGTTTTCGCTCGGCACGACCGTGCTGCTCGGCATGGCGTGCACATTTGTGGCGACGTTAATTCTAACGCTGCTGTTTACCGAATGGGTGCTGCGGCCGTTGCCGGCATCGGTGTGCAGTGTCACGCCGGCGCGGGAGATCGCGCGGCTGTACCGGTATCAGGGCAAATGGGTCGAACAGTTCGTTGTGTGGAAAATGCGGCTCGACCCGGTGTTTCAATCGCTGGACCAGGCGACGCCGCGGTGCGGAATGATTCTCGATCTCGGTTGCGGCTACGGGATGGCAAGCCACTGGCTGGCGCTCGCCGGCCCGGAACGGACGGTGTTCGGCGTGGATTACGACGCCGACAAGATCCGCGTCGCGCAGTGTTCCGCCCGGTCACAGCCGCGCGTCCGGTTCGAGGTGGGCGACATCCTGAACCGCGAGTACCCGGCTTGCGACGCGGTGCTGTTGCTCGACGTGTTGCACTACTGGACGCCAGACAAACAGCAGGCCATCCTCGCGAAAGCCCGCGCCGCGTTGCGTCCCGGCGGGCGGCTCGTGTTGCGCGACGCTGCGCGAGCCGAGACAGAAGAGCACCGGCGCGTGGAATGGTGGGAGCGACTGGTCACGCGCTTGGGCCACAACAAGACGGTCGAGGGCCTGCATTTCCAGAGCGCCGAAGAGTTGACGGGGATGCTGCGCCGGGAAGGTTTTACCGACATCACCGTCACGCCAACCGGCAAGGGCGATTCCAACGTGCTGATCACAGCCGTGTAGGATATGCCATTACGCACTCTACAGGTGAAACCCGACGCCGGCGTGAGGAAGAAACCACAATGCCGCGCGTTGTTGGTGCACGGGATGGGCAGCGATCCCTCGTGGTGGACACCGTTCAATCCCGGTCTGCGAGAAATCGGTGTCGCGCCGGTCGCACTCGCGTTGCCATCGCTCGAAGCCCACAGTCCCGAGGCTTGGTGCACGATGGTCCAACAACAGGTCCGTCCCAAGCCGGTTCTCTTGATCGGCCACTCGCTCGGCGCGGCGGTGTGTTTGACCGTGGCACTGGATGAGTCCGTGGGCCGGTTGGTATTGTTGGCGTGCCCGCCTTTCGTCGAGGGTTTCAACCCGTCACCTCCGAGAACCAAGCTGTCACCCGCCGCCTTGGCGCGGGTTGAGCGATTCCTGAGAATCGCTTCCAGACGGGCTGGACAAGTTGCCGTGCCCGCTGTTCATTTCGTCGGCGCCAAGGACCGGTCAGTGCCGGTGGCACAGGCTCGCCAACTGCCATTCCCGGTCGTCGTAATCCCCGGTGTTGGCCACCAACTCAACCGCTCGCCACACGCTGTGTCGGCCATCCTTAAGGAACTGGCGCGGCGTCTTTGACATTGCGCGGGTTTGCGGCGATGCGTAGTATCCGCCACCGGAAAACCGAGTGAAAGTTACCTTCGTTTACCCCAAATTTGAGAAGTTTCTCGATGGCAGCCCGGAGTTGGACGGGCAGTTGGTGGACTACTTTCTCGGCGACTTCACCACGCCGCCGTCGCTCGGCATTCCCATTCTCGCAGCGCACACGCCACCGGACATCGCGGTCGAACTCCTCGACGACAATGCCGGCGACGCCATCGACTTCAACGCGCCGACCGACCTCGTGGCGATCAACTGTTTCACGCCACAGGCAACCCGCGCCTTTGAACTGGCCGACCGGTTCCGCGAACACGGCAAGAAAGTCGTCATGGGCGGGTTGTTCCCGTCGTTCATGGTGGAGGAATGCCTGAAGCACGCGGACGCGGTCAACGTTGGCGAAGGTGAGCCGACGTGGCCGGAGATTCTGCGCGACGCCCTGGCTGGTCAACTCAAGCGCAAGTACGTCGGCGGCGCGAAAACCGATCTGGCAACCACGCCAAAACCACGCCGGGAGATTTTCTACGGCAAGACATCCTACGATTGGGACGAAGAGCTCGTGCAGTTGACGCGCGGTTGCATCTACACCTGCGGGATGTGTTCGTTGCCGGCCCAAATGGGCAGCCGGATCCGGTTCAAGCCGGTCGAGCGTGTGGTGGACGAATTAAAGTCTCTGAAGTTCGAGAACGTCTATCTGGCCGACGACACGCTGTTCTTCGAGCAAAGCCGGATCCACGAGTACGCCTGCCGGCTGTTCGAAGCGGCGGCACCGCTCGGCAAGAAGTTCTTCGTTTCCTCCACGCTGGCGTTAAACACCGACACTGCGTTTCTCGATCTCGCCGCGCGGGCCGGCGTGAAAAACTTCTATTGCACGATGAACGTGGATCCCGTTTCCATCAAGGCGCTCCAAGGTGGCCAGCGCGAGCGCCAAGTCCTGATTGATCTCGTCAAGGCACTCGAAGACCGCGACATCCGTTTCTTCGGCTCCTGCGGCGTCGGGCGCGACTGGGACGACGCGAGCATTGCTGACCGGATCCTCGACCTGTTCGCCGCGGCCGATATCCGCACCGCAGAGTTTTTCATTTTCACGCCCTACCCCGGCTCCGTGCACTGGGACCGGTTAGAACGGCAGGGCCGGATCATTGACCGGACATGGAAACACTACAACGGCGCGCACGTCGTCACCAAACCGCTGAACATGACTGCCGAACAGTTGCGTGAGCAATTGATCAAGGTCTGGACCGGGTTTTACCGGCGGCAGAAGAAGCAACACATCACCCACCTCGAACCGGCCACTTGGCGCGACAACGTGCAAGTCGTCGGCAAACCGCTCCAGCGCCGTAACGTCACCGGCCAAGCGGCGATCACTGGCATCGGGTTGTTCTCGCCAATTGGCCATGATGCAGCGACTGTGACCGACGCGCTCCGGCAAGGGCGGCACGGCATCACGCCAATCCGCCGGTTTGACGGCACTCCCTTCAGCCGCCTGCTCGCCGGCGAGGTCAAGGACTTCGAGCCGCGCCAGTGGTTGAGCGAGGCCGAGATCAAGAAGTTTGAGGACCCGTATTTGTTGATGGCGGTCGCCGCGGCGCGCCGGACAGTCCGCGATGCCGGCCTGCCGTGGGACGATCGCGCCGTCAAACCAAACGTTGCCCTCGTGCTCGGCACCTGCAACGGTGGGCTGGCCTCGGCTGAGGCCGAGTACGCGTGGAAACACGGTAAAGCCTCCCGGCCGTTCGACGAGATGATGAATATCGAGTCACAACTCTATGGTTTCGGTAAGGCGTTGGCCGACGCGCTCGGCATCGGTGGCGACGCGTGGGTGGTCAGCACCGCTTGCTCGGCTACGACCGGAGCGCTAGCGTTGACCCAACGACTCATCTACCTCGGTTACTACGACACCGTCATCGTTGGCGGTGCCGACGTGTTGTGCATCGCCAACCTGTCCGGCTTCGAAGCGCTGAAGGTCACCTCGACCGGGCGCACGTCGCCGTTTTCACAACCGCCCGGTCTCAACCTCGGCGAGGCGGCCTGTTTCTGGGTCGTCGAGGACATGGAGAAGGCACTGTTGCGCAACGCGCGTTGCCTCGGACGGATCGCCGGCAACGCCA
The DNA here is from genome assembly GCA_049511095.1 of Verrucomicrobiia bacterium. Lineage (GTDB taxonomy): Bacteria > Verrucomicrobiota > Verrucomicrobiia > Palsa-1439 > Palsa-1439 > Palsa-1439. Next base: position 1,452 of record JBEKYJ010000051.1, on the reverse strand, counting down.
CCACCTCCGACGCCTACCACCCGACGACGCCCGACCCGCGCGGCGACGGCGTGTACCGGCTGTTGCGGAACGCGCTCGCCGATTCCGGATTGAGCCTTGCCGACATCGGCTGCATCAACGCGCACGGCACCGGCACCGAGTCCAACGACAAAGCCGAATCGCGCGGCATCGCCAAGTTCCTCGGCAACGCGCCGGTGCCGGTCGTCTCCACGAAGTCGTTCTTCGGCCACTGCCTCGGCGCGACCGGCATCCTCGAAGCCACCTGCCAGTTGCTGGCCATGAACGCCGGGTTCATTCCGCCGACGATCAATTTCACCGAGCCGCGACCGGGCTGCACGCTCGATTACGTGCCGAACGAGGCGCGGTCGAAGGACTACCGGGCGTTCATTGCGTCGAACTACGCCTTCGGCGGCAACAACGCGGCGGTCGTCATTGCCGAACGTGGTTTGCCGCTGCCACCGCGCCGGCCGGCAACTGAACGCGTGGTCATCACCGGTTTGGGTGCCGTTACCGCAGCCGGGCTGGGCGTGGCCCGCCTTGTCGAAGTCCTGCGTCGCAACGAAGTCTGCCTTGCGCCGGTTACCCGGTTTCCGCTGCTGAAATGCCGGTCGCAGCGGGCGGGCTTCGTGCCGGAGTTCAAGCCGGCCGACGTGGACCGGCGAATTGATTTCTCCGAGCTCAACGACATCAGCCGGTTCGCCGTGGCCGCCGCCCGGCTGGCGTTGGCCCAAGCTGGGCTGCGGGTCGGCCCCGGCAACGCCGAGCAGGTCGGAGTGACGATGGGCGTCTGCAACGGCCCGAGCGAGATGGGGCATATGGACAAAGTGTTCGGCACCGCCCGGTACGAAGCCGACGTAAACAGTTTCTCTAACATTACCGCCAACTCCACCGCCGGCTGGGTTGCCAACATGCTCTGTCTGAGAGGCGAAAACATCTCGCTTTGCGTCGGGCCGCACGCCGGCCAGCAGGCGTTAGCCTACGCGTTCGACGCGCTCCGTGAGAACCGGGCGCAGGCCATTGCCGCGATGGGTGCCGACGAGGTGTACGCGCAGACGTTCTATAACTACGATGCCATCAACTTCCTCTACGCTGGTGAGGGCGAGCGCGACTACCGGATCCGGTTGGACGAAGCCAAACGCAAAGTGCTCGGCGAAGGCGCGGCGGCGGTGCTGCTCGAAACCGCCACGGCTGCCACCGCGCGCGGCGCGAATGTGTTGGCGGAAGTACTCGGTTACGGCCAGAGCATGGATGCTGGTTCGTTCAATGAGCAGAACCTCGCGCCGGATGGTTTGGTGCGTGCCGTCCGCACGGCGCTGGCCCGCGCGCGGCTGACGCCGGCCGACATCGGGTTGCTGGTCTGGGCACCGCAAGGCAACCGGCAAGACGTCAAGATACTCGACGTGGCCAGTGAAGTTTTTCCCGAGGTGCCGCTAGTCACGACGACCTTTCATA
>JBEKYJ010000050.1:0-21122 GCA_049511095.1 Verrucomicrobiia bacterium | reverse complement strand
GTTGAGGCCAAGGAAAAGGACGCCGCCAAGGCGGGCGCGCTGAAGGACAAAAACCTGCAGGCGGCCGTCGCTGCCATCGAAAAGCAATACGGCGCCGGTTCCATCATGCGGCTCGGCGACGAGACGGCGCGGGTGGATATTCCCGTGATTCCCACGGGCGCATTGTCGCTGGACTTGGCGCTCGGCGTGGGCGGCATCCCGCGCGGTCGCATCACGGAAGTGTTCGGCCCTGAAAGCAGCGGCAAGACGACCCTTATGCTCAGCGTGATCGCCAGCGCGCAGCGCGCCGGCGGCCTCGCGGCGTTTGTGGATGCCGAGCACGCGGTCGATCCCTCGTATGCGAAACGCATCGGCGTGAATCTTGACGACTTGCTGATCAGTCAGCCCGACAGCGGCGAGGAAGCGCTGACGATTACCGAAACGCTCATTCGCAGCAATGCGGTGGACGTGGTGGTGATTGATTCCGTCGCCGCGCTCGTGCCGCGGGCGGAGTTGGAAGGCCAGATGGGCGACGCGACGGTTGGCGCGCAGGCGCGATTGATGAGCCAGGCGATGCGCAAGCTGACCTCCTGCATTCACAAGGCCAAGACCGCGTGCATCTTCACCAACCAGATTCGCGAGAAGATCGGTGTGATGTTCGGCAGCCCGGAAACCACGCCCGGGGGCCGCGCGTTGAAGTTTTATTCCAGCGTGCGCATCGACATGCGCCGCATCAATATCATCAAGGACGCCGCCGGGAAGGTCGTGGGCAGTCACGTGCGCGCCAAGGTCGTGAAAAACAAGGTCGCGCCGCCGTTTTGCGAGTCCGAGTTCGACATCATGTACGACGTCGGCATCGCCAAGGAAGGCTCCGTCATCGACGTGGCCACCGACATTGGCGTGCTGGAGAAGAAGGGCTCGTGGCTGGCGTTCAACGGCGAGATGATCGGCCAGGGCCGGGAATCCGCCAAGGATTTTCTGCGCGCCAACCCGAAGGTGCTCGACCAGGTGACCGGCGCGGTGCGGCAAAAGATTGCCGAGGGGGGCGTCAGCCTAGGCAAGCGCATCGGCGGCGCCGAGTAACGTCTCGCCCCACGGCGAGTTGTGGAATTTATGACCTCCGCCGAAATCCGCCAGAGCTTTCTCGATTTCTTCCGCGGGAAACGGCACACCATCGTGCCGTCCAGTTCGTTGCTGCCCGACGCGCCGAACTTGCTGTTCACCAACGCGGGGATGAACCAGTTCGTGCCGATTTTTCTCGGCCAGAACAAACCGCGCTGGAACCCGCCGCGCGCCGCCGACACGCAGAAGTGTATCCGCGCCGGCGGCAAGCATAACGACCTCGAAGACGTCGGGCTCGATACCTATCACCACACCTTCTTCGAGATGCTGGGAAATTGGAGTTTCGGCGATTACTTCAAGAAAGAAGCGATCGATTGGGCGTGGGAACTTCTCGTCGAGTACTGGCATTTCCCGAAGGAACGGCTTTACGCGACGTATTTCGGCGGTGACGACAAAACGCCCGCTGATGACGAGGCGCGTAAATTGTGGCTCCGCCATCTGCCCGCCGATCACGTCATGGCGGGCAATCGCAAAGACAATTTTTGGATGATGGGCGACACCGGTCCGTGCGGTCCGTGCAGCGAAATCCACATCGATCTCACGCTGCAAGGCGACGGCGGCGCGAAACTCGTCAACGCGGGCACGCCACAGTGCATCGAGATTTGGAATCTCGTGTTCATCCAGTTCAACGCCAACTCCGACGGTTCGCTCACGCCATTGTCGGCGAAACACGTGGATACCGGCATGGGCTTCGAGCGCGTGTGCTCGATTATCCAGTGCACGGATGGATTGAAAGATTTCTCGAAGCGCATTTCCAATTACGAAACTGATGCGTTCAGCCCCATTTTCCGCGAACTGGAGAAGCTCAGCGGCAAGAAGTACACGAGTACGCTGCCGCCCGATAAGGCCGGCGAGCATGGCAAGGTGGATGTCGCCTTCCGCGTCATCGCCGATCACATCCGCTGCCTCAGCTTCGCGATTGCCGATGGCATTGCGCCATCCAACGAAGGTCGCGGCTACGTCCTGCGCCGCATTCTGCGCCGGGCCATCCGGTACGGGCGCGATCTCGGCTTCAAAGAGCCGTTCTTCTACAAGCTGGTGGAAGTGGTGGCTGACAACTTCGGCAGGGTATTCCCCGAGTTGCGCGAACGGAAGGAAGCCATCATTACAGCGCTGCGAGCTGAGGAAGAGAACTTCAACAAGACGCTGGATCGAGGTTTGGAATTATTCGAACAATACGCGGGAGCAGCGGTTAGTTCCGCTCGCAGCACGCCTGCTGGTGCTTGGCCGACGTTTAATGGTGAATGGGCTTTCACACTTTACGACACCTACGGCTTCCCGCTGGATCTGACCGAGTTGATGGCTTGGGAGCGCGGGTTGACGGTGGATGTTGCGGGCTTCGAGAAGTTGATGGGGGAGCAACGGCAGCGCGCGCGCGAGGACCACGAGAAGAAGAAGGCGACGATTACCGTGGTTGGCGAGGGGATGCACGTCGAGCCGACGAAGTTCCTGGGTTACGATAATCTGGAAGCGGAAGCGGTGATTGAAGGCGTTACGCCGACCGACCCGCAAATGTTCGAACTCATTCTCGATCAGAGTCCATTTTACGCCGAGATGGGCGGACAAGTGGGCGACACGGGGCTGGTGCACGTGCCCGGGCACGAGTGGACGGAGATTGGCCGGTTGCAGGTGCTCGATACGCAACGCCAGGGTGAAGTGCATGTCCATCGCGCCAAGCTGGTAAATGGTCGTGCGCCGGAAATTGGCGAAGCGGTTGGTGTGGCGGTGGACGCCGCCCGCCGGGCGAATATCCAACGGCACCACACCGTGACGCACTTGTTTCATTGGGCGTTGCATCAAGTGGTCAGCCGGGACGCACGGCAGCGGGGTTCGCTGGTGGCGCCCGACCGATTGCGTTTTGATTTCAACCACCCGGAGCGGTTGTCCGATCAGCAGATTGCCGACATCGAGCGGCTGGTGAACGCGCGGATCAAGGAGAACGCGACGGTGAGTTGGTTCGAACTGCCGTACAACGAGGTGAAAGGCAATCCGCGCGTGATGCAGTTTTTCGGCGACAAGTACGGCGACATGGTCCGCGTGGTGCAAATCGGGGGCCACCCGTACCAGTTGGATGGCTATTCCATGGAATTGTGCGGCGGGACGCATACGAGGACAACGGGCGAGATCGGCTTGTTCAAGATCATGCGCGAGTCGGCCATCGCGGCGGGCATTCGCCGCGTCGAGGCAGCGTGCGGACAATTCGCCCGTGAGTTCATCGAGAAGCAGCACGGACAAGAACAGGCCGACGTGGAAAAAGCGAAGGCGCGCGAGACGGAGAAGGAATTGGCCAAGCAGCGCCTGGCCGCGATGCAATCCCAAGCGCCCGTTATCGCGGAGGAGCTTCTCGCGAAATTGGAGGGCAACTTGCTCGTCAGCAACCTTGGAGACGCCAGCCCCGATTTGTTGCGGACGGTGGTGAATGCGTTGAAGCCCAAGCTAACCAGCGCCATCGTGGTGTTGGGCGGCGTCGCCGAAGGCAAAGTCTCGCTCATTTGTTACGTCACCCCCGATTTGGTCAAGCAAGGCAAGCAGGCGGGCAAGATTGTCGGCGAACTCGCGAAGATCTGCGGCGGCGGCGGTGGTGGTCGCCCCGATCTGGCACAAGCCGGCGGCAAACAGCCCGAGAAACTGGCCGAAGCGCTGGCGGCGGTCCCGCGAATCGTGGGTTCCTGACGCGCTTGCTCTGGCGCGCGCCGCGCCGTATCATCCGCTTCCATGCTCGACATCAAACTCATTCGCGAAAAACCCGATTTCGTTCGCCAGCGCCTGGCAACGCGCGGACGCGGCGACGAGGCGCACATTGTGGAAATCGCCGCGTTGGACGAGCGGCGGCGCAAACTGGTGGTGGAAAGCGACAATCTCAAAGCCGAGCGCAACAAGGTCAGCAAGGAGATCGGCGCACTGAAGTCGAAGGGGCAGGATGCGGGCGCGCAAATGTCTGCGATGAAACAGGTCGGCGAGCGGATCGCGTCACTCGACGCCGAGGTGGCGGGTCTCGACGAGAAGTTGCAGCAAATCCTGCTGATGATTCCGAACATCCCACACGAAAGTGTGGCGGTTGGAAAAGATGGCGCCGACAACCCTGAAATCCGTCGTTGGGGTGAAGCGCCGAAGTTTGCGTTTCCGGCAAAACCGCATTGGGACATCGGGGAAAAACTCGGTATTCTGGATTTCGCGCGCGCGACAAAGATTTCCGGCAGCGGATTCATTCTTTACAAGGGCGCAGGAGCGCATCTGGAGCGGGCGTTGATCAATTGGCTGCTCGATTTGCACACACGCGAACACGGGTACACGGAAGTTTTCCCGCCGTTTCTTGTCAACCGCGCGGCGATGATCGGCACAGGTCAGTTGCCGAAATTCGAGGAGGACATGTATCGGCTGCGCGATGAGGACATGTATCTCGCGCCGACCGCCGAGGTGCCGGTCGCCAACATTCATCGCGAAGAGGTTCTCCGCGAAGCGGAGTTGCCGATTCATTACTGCGCCTACACGCCGTGTTTCCGCCGTGAAGCAGGCGCGGCGGGCAAGCAGACGCGCGGCATGATTCGCGTCCATCAATTCGACAAGGTTGAGCTGATCAAGTTCGTGAAACCCGAGAATAGCTACGATGAACTCGAGAAGCTGGTGGCGAACGCCGAGCGCGTGCTGCAATTGCTGGGGTTGCATTATCGCATTGTGCTGCTGTGCACGGGCGACATGGGGTTCGCCAGCGCCAAGACGTGCGACATCGAGGTGTGGGCGCCGAGCCAGAATGCGTATCTCGAAGTATCGAGTTGTTCGAACTGCGAGGATTTCCAAGCGCGCCGCGCCAACATTCGGTTCAAGGGCGCCGACGGCAAGAACCGGTTCGTGCATATTCTCAACGGCAGCGGGACGGCGCTTGCACGCCTGTACGTAGCGTTGCTGGAGACCTACCAGCAAGCCGACGGCAGCGTGAAGATCCCCGAGGTCCTGGTACCGTATATGGGCGGGCTGCGGGAAATCCGCGCCGCCTAGGTCATGCTCTCGAAAGCTCAGACTGCTCTGGCGAAGATGCTCGAGCCGGGCGAGCCACTCCTCGCCGGCGTGTCGGGCGGGCCGGATTCCGTCGCGCTTCTCGATGCCCTCGTCAAATCCGGTTGGCATCCGCACATCGTTCATCTCAACCACCAGCTTCGCGGGGCGGAGAGCGATGCCGACGCTGAATTCGTGCGTCAGCTTGCGGCGCGGTACGACCTGCCGTGCACGATCGAGTCAGGCAAGGTTGCCGGCGATGAGGACAGCGCCCGCCGGGCGCGACACGAGTTTTTCGCGCGCGTGGCCGAGCGGACGGGTATCAAAAAGATTGCGCTCGCGCACACGGCGGACGATCAGGTCGAAACGTTCCTGCTGCGGCTGCTGCGCGGCGCGGGCGTGCCGGGTTTGGTGGGCATCTGGCCCGAACGCCAACTGGGCACGTTGCGCGTGATTCGGCCTCTCTTGAAAGTGCGGCGTGTCGAGATTCTGGAATACCTGGCGGCCGAGAAGCTGGCGTATCGTGAGGATGCATCCAATGCCGACGCGCGGTTTACACGCAATCGCGTCCGGCACGAATTGCTGCCCTTGTTGGAGCGCGAATACAACCCGGCCATCCGCGACGTCCTGCTGAACACGGCGGAAATCCTGCGCGACGAGGATTTTTATCTGTTGCAGCACGTCGCCCAGCGATTCTACATGGCGGTGTGCCAGGAGGACGCCGTGAACGTGACGGCGTTGGCGAATTGTCCGACCGCCATCCAGCGTCGGGTGTTGCGGTTTTGGCTCGGCGGCGAGTCCGAGCCGGGACCGGGTTTCACCTTTGAGCAAATCGAAGCGATTCGGCGCGCGGCGCAAAACGATTCGCCCAGCGCGGAGATTGATTTGCCGGGTGGCCTGGTCGTGTACCGCGAGTATGAATGGTTGCAGAAGGCGCCGCGGAAGGACATTGAACCTGTCCGCGGTCGCTGGGTGGTCAGCCTGGCTGGGGAGACAATCGTCGGCGAACTGGGAGTGAGATTCGTCGTGGGCGAAGAAGGTGAGCGGCTGGACGCGGACGCGCTCGGTGACAGCCTGTTCGTTCGCACGTGGGAGGCTGGCGATCGGTTTCAGCCGCTGGGGATGAGCGAGACGAAGAAGCTGCAGGATTTTTTTGTGGATGAGAAAGTGCCGCGTCGTCGGCGTAGTCGCGTGCCGCTTTTGTGCACCACGGACGGGCGCATCGCGTGGGTGGTTGGCCACCGGATTGCGGAGCCATTCAAGGTGACGGAGCGGACGCAGCGCATTGTGCGCCTCAAGGCGGAATCGATTCAAGATTGACAAGGCTCGGTGCGGCGGGTTGTAATCCCGCTACTTCATGGATTCCAGGACTACAGGCGCTCCCCAGCGCGTCCGTGTCGAATTGGGCGAGCGCAGCTATGACATCGTAATTGGCAGAGGACTGCTGTCGCAGACGGCGGAGTATTTGCGTCCGCTCAAGCTGGGCAAGCGCGGCGTGATCATCACCGACACGAACGTGGAGTCGCGCTACGCGGGAGCGTTGTGCAAGGCGCTCGACAAGGACGGAATCACGGCGAAGGTGTTGACCGTGCCGGCGGGTGAGGCGTCGAAATCGTTGCGGCAGGCCAATCGGCTTTTCGAGAAGCTGCCGTCGGTTGGGCTAGATCGTCATTCCTTCCTGATCGCGCTGGGTGGCGGCGTGGTCGGCGACGTGGCCGGCTATGTGGCCGCCTGTTATTTGCGTGGCATCGCGCTGGTGCAGATTCCGACGAGCCTGCTGGCGCAAGTGGACAGCTCGGTCGGCGGGAAAGTGGGCGTGAATCTGCCGCAGGGCAAGAACCTTGTCGGCGCGTTCTATCAACCGCGGCTGGTGCTGGCGGACACGGACACGCTCCAGACGTTGCCCGCGCGCGAACTGCGTTCCGGCTTCGCGGAAGTGATCAAACACGGTGTGATTCGCGACGCGAAGTTTTTTGCGTGGCTGGAGCGCGAGTACCGGCAAGCGCTGGCGCTCGATGCCGCGGCAGTCACCCACGTGGTGCGGCGGTGCTGCGAGATCAAGGCGGAGATTGTCAGCGCGGACGAACGCGAGTCGGGGCTTCGCGCGATCCTGAATTTCGGGCACACACTCGGACACGCGATGGAAGCGCTTTCCGAGTACGTCGGCTTGTTGCACGGGGAAGCGATTGCGATGGGCATGTGCTGCGGCGCGCGGTTGTCGGTCAAGCGCGCCGGGTTGAGTGAAGCGGATGCGAAACGATTGCCGAACCTGATTGCCGCCAGCGGTTTGCCGACGAAGCTGGGCAAGGCCTTCAAACTGAGAGAGTTGTTGGAAGCGGCGCGACTCGACAAAAAGGCGGCCAACGGCAAACTGCGGTTTGCGTTGTTGAAGCGGATCGGCGACGCCATCATTTCGGACGCGGTCACGGACGCGGACCTCGAGGAGGCTGTGAATGTCTGCCGTTGACGAGGGGATCGTCCGCGAGTATTTCGAGCTGCACGGATTCCTGGTGTGTCAGCGGCGCAAATACATCGTGCAGGCGCGGCAGAAGACCGGTGACGAGGAAGTGGATTTGATCGTGTTGAATCCCGGCGCGCCGGCCGGGGTTGCGCCGGCGGAATTTGAAATCACGTCGAAGATGTTGTCGCAGGTGTCGCGGGCGATCGTCGCAGTGAAGGGCTGGCACACGGAGATCTTTGCGCCGGGCGTGCTGGCGCACCAGCCGAAGATTTTTCGATTCGTGGAGAAACGGGCCGTCGAGGAGGCGCAGCGGTTGGTGGGCGGCGAAGGATTGGTGAAGATCCTCGTGGTGCCCGGACTGCCGCGCGATACGAAGACGCGGCAGCGCAGCATCGAGTTGTTGCGGTCGAAGGGCGTCGATGGCGTGATTTCGTTCCGCTCGATTCTACAGGAGTTGATCGCGAGCGTGGCGACGAACCGGAACTATCAGAAGTCGGATTTGCTGCAGGTGCTGCGGTTGCTGAAGAACTATGGGTTGCTGAAAGAGCCGCAGATGGAATTCGGGTGGAAGCGGCGGGCAAAGAAAGCCGCCGCGTAGACGAGCCACAATTTCACCGGGGTGAAAGCGCGCATGACTTCGCGCGAAGCGTACATCGCACTCAACATGATCGACGGCGTGGGGCCGATTCGCGTCCGCGCGTTGCTGGACCGGTTTGGCGAGCCGCAGGCGATTCTGGCGGCGTCGAGGGGGGAGTTGATGCAGGTGGAAGGCGTGGGCGAGGAGGTGGCGCGAAGCATCACGGGCTGGCCCGATCAGGTTGACCTGGATGCGGAGTTACAGCGGATCGAGAAGGCAGGGGTGCGAGTTGTGGCCCGCGATGAGGCGGAGTATCCGAAGAATTTGCGGGAAGTTTATGACCCGCCGGTCGTCTTATATGTGAAGGGGACGCTCTCGGACCGCGATGCGCTGGCGATCGCGATTGTCGGTTCGCGGCGGACGACGTTGTACGGGCAGGAAATGGCGCGGAAACTGGCGTTTCAGTTGGCACGGGTGGGCGTGCCGGTGGTGAGCGGGATGGCGCGCGGAATCGACACGGCGGCGCATCACGGCGCGTTGCAGGCGAAGGGCCGGACGGTGGCGGTGATTGGCTGTGGAATCGATACCATCTATCCCGCCGAGAACCAGAAGCTGGCGGACGAAATCGTGGAGAAGGGCGGGGCGGTGGTGACGGAGTTTCCGTTCGGCGTGAAGCCCGACCGCCAAAACTTTCCGATGCGAAACCGCATCATCAGTGGTTGGTCGCTGGGCACGGTGGTGGTCGAGGCGAACCTGAAGAGCGGGGCGCTGATCACGGCCAACCAGGCGGCGGAGCAGGGGCGGCAGGTGTTTGCGGTGCCGGGCCGGGCGGATTCAATTCTGTCCAGGGGAACGCACAAATTGATCAAGGACGGTGCAAAATTGACCGAGGATGCGGAGGACATTCTCAGCGAATTTGAATATCTGTTGCCCAAAAAGGCGGCGGGACGGGCGGAAGACGGCTCGGGGGACAGCGGAACCAAACCTGCTTTGAAGCTGAACGAGATGGAGGAAAAAGTGATGGCGGAGCTTGGCCAGGAGGAAACGGCCATTGACGACATTATTCGCGCCAGCGGTTTGACAACGGCGTGTGTTTCCGCAACCTTGTTATCGCTGGAGATGAAGCGGCTTGTGCGGCAGTTGCCGGGCAAGCAGTACGTGCGCAACAAAGCATTTGGGCAATAGACGAAGAAACATGGCGAAAAAACTGGTCATCGTCGAGTCACCCGCGAAAGCGAAGACGATCAACAAGTATCTGGGATCGGACTTCAGCGTGAAGGCCTCGATGGGCCATGTCCGGGACCTGCCCGAGCGCAAGTTTGGCGTCGAGATCGAAAAGAATTTCAAGCCCACATACCAGATCTCCACGAAACGGAAGACGCTCGTTGCGGAACTGCAGAAGACCGCCGAGGGCGCCGAGCAGGTTTACCTGGCGACCGACCCTGACCGCGAAGGCGAGGCGATTGCGTGGCATTTGCGGGAGATTCTGAAGGGCAAGAAGAACGGCCCTGAGTTTTTCCGCGTGCAGTTCAATGAAATCACCAAGAACGCCGTGCGCGCGGCCTTCGATCGCCCCGGCCACGTGGACATGAAGCTCGTCGATTCGCAACAGGCGCGGCGAATTCTCGACCGCATCGTGGGCTACAAGATTTCCCCGCTGCTCAACAAGCGTGTTGCGCGCGGGTTGAGCGCCGGGCGCGTGCAATCGGTCGCGGTGCGGCTCGTGGTCGAACGCGAGCGCGAGATTCGTGCGTTCAGGGCCCAGGAGTATTGGTCGGTCGAGGCGGAACTGCGCAAGCTGGTGGATCCGAAAGACCATTTTCTCGCGCGACTCGTCCAGGTGGGGGAGAAAAAGGTCCGGTCGCCCAATGGCGAAGCCAAAGCCGATGTACTGATCATCGGGAGCAAGAACCAGGCGGACTCGATCCTGTCTGACCTCCAGCAGTGCGAGTATAAGGTCGTCAAGATCGACATCAAGCCGAAGAAGCGCAGCGCGCCGCCGCCATTCACGACGAGCACGCTGCAGCAATCCGCGTCGAAGGCTCTGGGAATGGGCACGTCGAAGACGATGATGGTGGCGCAACAATTGTACGAAGGCATGGAGGTTAGCGAAGAAGGCTCGGTGGGTTTGATCACCTACATGCGTACCGACTCGTTCAACATTTCCAAGGAAGCGCAGGCCGAGGCCCTGGCGTTCATCCGCGATACCATCGGCCCCGATTACGCCCCGGAGACGCCGAACGCCTATAGATCGAAGAAGGACTCGCAAGGCGCGCATGAAGCCGTCCGCCCGTCGTCCGTGCGCCGGACACCCGAGAGCCTGCGGGCGTACCTCGATCACGACCAGTACCGCCTCTACAAACTGATTTGGGAGCGGTTTGTTGCCAGCCAGATGACGCCGGCGGAAATGAAGGTGACGAGCGTCGATATCGACGCGCGCCGGGACCCGAAGTTCTTCCTGTTTCGCGCGACGGCGACGGAGGTTGTGTTTGCGGGATGGCTGAAGATTTACGGTGTCGAGGAGGAAGCCGAGAAGAAGGCGGAACCCGAGAAACCATCGGAAGAGGAGGAGAACAAGAAGCTGCCGCCGTTGAGCGAGAGGGAGCGGCTGCATCTGGTCAAGCTCCACCCCGAACAGCACTTCACGGAGCCGCCGCCGCGGTATAGCGAAGCGACGCTGGTGAAGGCGCTGGAGGAACTCGGCATCGGCCGGCCGAGCACGTACGCGCCGACGATCGCCACGATCCAGAAACGGCACTACGTCACCAAGGGGAAAGGCCGCCTCTCGCCGACGCAACTTGGCGAAGTCACGACCGACGTTCTGGTGAAACATTTCTCGAAGCTGCTTGACGTGCAGTTTACCGCGCAGATGGAGGAGTTGCTCGACGAGATCGAAGAAGGCAAGGTCGAGTGGCAGGAGATGCTCGGCGAGTTTTACAGGGACTTCGAACCGACACTGAAGGCGGCGACCGAGAACATGGAGGATGTCCGGCCGAAGCCGATCCCGACGGATCTCAAGTGTGAACTTTGCGGCGAGTTGCTGGTTATTCGCCCCGGCAAGAACGGCGAATTTCTCGCGTGCTCCGCCTATCCAAAATGCAAGAACACCAAGAACTTCAAACGCATCCAAAACGGGGGCATTGAAGCCGTGGAAAAGGAAGACACAGGCATCAAGTGTGAGAAATGCAATTCGTCCATGGTGATCAAGGCCAGCAAACGGGGGGAGTTTCTCGCTTGTTCGGGCTATCCGAAGTGCAAGAACACGAAATCGTTCACGCGCGACGCCGCAGGCAAGATCACGATCGTCGAGAAACCGGAGCCGGTGGCGACGGACATCAAATGCGAGAAGTGCGGTTCACCGATGCTGATTCGCAACAGCCGCCGCGGGCCGTTCCTGGCGTGCTCGGGTTATCCGAAATGCCGCAACGCGAAGCCGCTGCCGGAAGAATTGAAGAACATGGCGCCACCGCCCCCGCCCAAGGAAGAACCCGTGCTGACCGATGAGAAGTGCGAGAAGTGCGGTTCGCCCATGGTCAAGCGGCGCGGTCGTTTCGGTGAATTTCTCGGCTGCTCGGCTTATCCGAAGTGCAAGAACATCAGAAAACTGGCAGCCGCAGCCGCGTAGCGGACAAGCTGACCGCGGAGTTTCTCAATGGCCTGCGTGTCGAGCGTGACGCTTCCCCGCTGACCATCCGCAATTATTCCGCCGACATCGCGGGCTTCGCCGATTGGTTTGAGCAGAAGTTCGGGCAGAAATGCAATTGGCTGCACGTCGATCCGTTTCGTCTGCGGGCCTATCTGGTTCATCTCACCGAGCGGCAGTTTGATCGCGCGACGATTCATCTGAAGATGTCGGCGTTGCGCAGTTTGTTCAAATGGCTGGTGCGCACGGAACGGATGAAGCAGAGCCCGCTGGTGGGCCTGACGCTTCCGAAAAAGGGGCGCCGGCTCCCGAAGTTTCTCACCATCCAGCAGGTGGAGGCGCTGCTCGAAGCTCCGTTGAAGGGAAACGGAAAGAACAAACTGGCGGCGTGGCGTGACAAGGCGATTTTGGAGACGTTTTACAGCGCCGGGCTGCGCATTCACGAGTTGGTCCAGCTTAACGATGATGACGTGGACGTGCTCGGTGAAGTCGTGCGCGTTCGCGGCAAAGGCAAGAAGGAACGGCTGGCGGCGCTCGGCGGGCCGGCCATCGAGACGCTGCAGAAGTATCTCGAACTACGGGCGCGCAACGCGAGCGGCCCGCTATTCGTCAACCGGTTCGGCGGACGCATGACCGCGCGCAGCGTCCAGCGGATGTTGAAGAAATATCTAATTGCCGCGGGACTCGACCCGTCACTTACGCCGCACAAACTGCGGCACAGCTTCGCCACGCACCTGCTCGATGCCGGCGCCGACCTTCGCAGTGTGCAGGAACTCCTCGGACACGCGAGTCTCTCCTCGACGCAAATCTACACGCACATCACCCCCGAACGCCTGAAGAAGGTCTACGAAAAGGCGCATCCGAGAGCGTAAAGCCGGTGGGGCAGTTGAGCGTCTGCCCACAAGGACACCATTGCAGTCCCGGCGGGGATCCCCGTTTGAGCATGAGGGGAGCGGAACTCTTGCGAGTTCCGCTCCGACAGCGCCATTGAGGCGGGTAATGAGAATAGTGGATTAGATTCCGCCTTCCCAGAACCAGCGACCGGTCTGTTGGTCTTTTCTGAGGTGCAGGTTGAGCTTGTGAAGGCCGCCGTTCTTCAACCTAATCTCATAGGGCACGAACTGGTCGGCAGGGCCAGCGCCCTGGGAAGTGAAGGGCTCTCCCAGGCTGACGATCTGACAGCCACCCAGGAATTGCCTAAGCGCATACGGGATGGGCATGGGAAAGAATTTCGCAGCTTCCGTCCAATCTTCGCGTCCGCAAGCCTCGAACAAAGCTCGGGCCGCCTGTTGCGCGTTCATGGCGGCGTACTTTTCATTGTCCGTCAACTTCTGCGGTTCCTGATACCAGTTCACGTTCGCAGGCAACTCCAGGCGGAAAACGCCGGGATCAATGGGCTGGTTGTAGTCAATCTGGTTCAACTCAAAGATCAGCACATCGCCAGTGTTGCGGGTGAGATAGATTTGCACCGCTTCCAACAGTCCGGTCTGAGCATCGAAGCGGTACACCCGGCGCGTGTCCGAGTAGTCGAACTGCTTATTCTTGAGATAGTCGCTGTCGGGAAGGTCGGATTTGGCCTGGATGGTGACGACGGATTTCGTCCGTCCATCCGCCCCTTGTTCCTCCGCGAGGTTCATTTTCCAGCCCTTGGCGAGGGCATTGTCACGGTCTTTGGTTATCGTGTTGCTCAGATTGGCGATCTTGTGGAGCCAATCGGTGTCAAACGCGCTCGACGATGGCTGCGGCAGTTTCATTCCCATGTTGGTGGGTTTGACGTAGAGCACGGTGGACTGGCCGTCCATGACAGCGATGCGTTCCGGCTTCTCGACCCGCCACTTGAGATCCGGCTCGAACTGTTTCCACAATTCGATGGTGACGAAGTCAGACGCGGGATCGGGGTAACCGAAGTTTTCCGCCGGGGGAGTGCGCACCTGGCCGCGCAGGTGGATGCTGGTGAGTTTGGCGACGGCTTGCGCGCCTTTGGTCATGACCACCGCGGCGGCGGCTTGTACCTTGGGTGTGCTGAAGAGAGCGGTCAGAATAACCGCCACAGCGCCTGCAGTCGCGCCCAAACCCAGTCCCCAACGATGCTTCACTAGTATGCTCATGATAGTGTCCTTTTCCGGTTCCACATGCACGGCGCGAACCCGGCGCATGACCGGTTCGACAAGGGACACGTCGGCGGCAGCGTGGCCGCGCTCGACCAACTGCTGTTGGAGTTTGGCAATGCCCGCGTATTCCGCGCGGCAAGCCGCACAGGTTTCGAGGTGCGCCTGGCATTGGAGAGATTCCGCATCGCCGAGCAATCCCTCGATGCAGGCGACCAGATTGTCCCGGCATTCAGCGCAGTTCATGGGTGCTCCGTATGGTTAATGGTTCGATCCGCACTTTCGCGCGCCTGGAGTTCCTGACGAAGCAGAGTGTAAGCACGTGAAAGCGTTTTGGTGACCGTGCCGAGCGGCGTATCAAGTCGTTGGGCCACCTGCTGACAGGAGAGCCCCTCGTAATACCGCAGCAGAATCACCTGGCGATAGGTTTCGGGCAGGACAGCAATGGCTTCGTCCAATGGATACTCCGTGTGGTTGTCGGCAGGCTCGGCCATCATGGTTTCCGCGACTTCGCAATCCTGTTGGCGACGCTTCAGGGAGCGGAACTGCTCTTTGGCGACTCGTCCGGCGATGCCCAGAAGCCAGGAATAGAACGATTCAGGCTTCCGGAGCTTCTTCAAGAACCGAAAAGCTCTCACGAACGATTCCTGCGCCGCCTCCTCCGCCTGTGACCGATTCCCCAGCCGGCCCATCAGGTAAGAGAACAGCGGCCCCTGATAACGGTGTACCAGCAGGCGGAAGTCATCGGGATGCCCGTCTCGGCAGCGTTGCACGTATTCTTTGTCGGTTAGATCCATGCCATATCCTTCTTCGGCCAATTCATGCCGCCATCTTATAGTGACGTTCGACAGGGTTTTGCGACAAAACAGTAAGAAACGCTCTCTATTTGCGGACGACGGAAGTTCGGGCAAAGCCAGCAAGGTGCAGGAACTCCCCGGCCACGCAAATCTATACGCGCATCACGCCGGAGCGGCTGAAAAAGGTCTACGAGAAGGAGCACCCAAGCGCGTGAGGCAAGCCGAACGTTCAGAACATCGTGTTCGAATTGAAGGATTGTTCGGGCACGGGCTGGACAACGTCCCAGTGTTCGGCAATCTTGCCGTTTTCGATGCGGAAGATATCCACGACCGCGGAGCCGAGGTCGGTTTCGTCCCTGCTCCAGCGCGCATGAACGGCGACCAGGTCGCCGTCGGCCAAGACCCGTTTGATCTGCACGTGGGCATTGGGATGGGTCTGAAAAAAGCTCTCGAAGAAGGTCACAAAAATTTGCGCGCCGTCCGGCGCGCCCGGGTTGTGTTGGATGTACCGGGGGGCAATATACTTCGCCGCCGCTTCGGCTGGTTGGTGGCGGTTAAAGGCGAGTTCGTAGAACTCAGTCACGAGCAGTTTGTTCGCATTGACATCGGCAGGGACCGATGGTCGCGCGGCCGGGGCCGGGGATGAGTTTGTTTTGACTGTCGAGCAAGCGGACAGGATGGTCGCAACAATCATCACGAACGGTAGAATTGCTTTCATTGTGCAATCTCCCTTCGGAACCGGCGATGCACCAGACTACGCCCGGTTCAGGTACTTGCCGGTGCGGGTGTCGACGCGGATGGTGTCGCCGGGGTTGATGAAAATGGGGACGGCGACTTCGATGCCGGTTTCGACCTTGGCGGGTTTGGTGACATTGGTGGCGGTGTCGCCGCGAATGCCGGGGGGCGCTTCGATGACTTTGAGGTCGACGGCGGGCGGCAGTTCGAGTTCGGCCACTTTGCCTTCGACTTCGGTCAACGTGCAGCGCAGGTTTTCGGTGAGGTAGTTTTTGGTGTTGCCGATGAACTCATCGTTGAGCGTGATCGTTTCGTATGTTTCCGGGTCCATGAAATGGAAGCCGCCCTGATCCTTGAAACTGAAGTCCACGGGCTTGGTGGTTTTCGAAACGACCTCGATGGACTCGGTCGAGGCGAAGCGGACGTTGGAAGACTTGCCGGTCTTCAAGCTGCGCAAGGTGGCCTGGACGAACGCGCGGAGGTTGCCGGGCGTGCGATGTTGCATGTCCAACACGACGCAGATGTCGTTGTTGTATTTGATGGCCATTCCTTTTCGGAGATCGTTGGCAGACGGCATGGGGGTATCCTCTCGATTACATGATTTTAAACTTGGGCAGGTCTTGTGAGTCCACAATGCCCACCGGGTGCTTTTTCTCATCGACGACGATCAAGTCGTCAATCTGCCGTTGCTGGAAAATCTTGAGGGCTTCCACGGCGAGTGCGTCCTGACGAATGGTGATCGGGTGCGGGGTCATCACGGTACGGATCGAAACCTGAAGAACCTCGGGACCGCGGGCGATGTGGCGGCGAAAATCGCCGTCGGTGAACACGCCGGCGACGCGTCCTTGTTTGTCCACGACGCTGATGGTGCCCGATTTCGCCTTGGTCATGGCGAGCAGCGCATCCTTCACGCTACGGTAATCGGCAATCACGGCGTTGCGATTGCCCGTGCGCATGATGTCCTTGATCTGAAGGAGCATGGTGCGGCCGATGGCGCCGGCGGGGTGCAACCGCGCGTAGTCGGATTTCTTGAACCCGCGGGCCTCCAGCACGCACATGGCGAGGGCATCGCCGAGCGCCAACATGGCGGTGGTGCTGGACGTGGGCACGAGGTTGAACGGGCACGCTTCCTTCTTCACGTGGACTCGCAGCACGATGTCGCTGTGCCGGGCGAGACTGGACTTGGTGTGGGAAGTCATGGCAATGATCGTGACGTCGAAACGCTTGATGGCCGGCAGAATGCGGCTGAGTTCCTCCGTTTCGCCCGAATAGCTGAGGGCCAGCACGCAGTCGCCATCGTTGATGACGCCGAGGTCGCCGTGCAGCGCGTCCACCGAGTCGAGCACCACGCTGGTGGTTCCCGTGCTGGTGAGCGTGGCGGCGATCTTGTGGCCGATCTTGCCGGATTTGCCGACGCCGGTGACGACGACCTTGCCGCGATTGCCGAGGCATTTCACAATGGTCTCGACCGCCTTGGAGAAGCTCTCGCCCAGGCAGGCGCGCGTATGGCGCAAGCCGTCAATCTCAATGTCGAAGACAGTCTTTGCTAGCGTGACGTAACTCATGGAGCACGGGAGCCGTAAGGATAGTGGATACAGTGGCATTTGGCAAGGGCAGGGCGACGCTGCTCAAACCAGAAAGGTTTGGCCGTCGCGGGCAATCGGCAGCCTGACCTTTCGACGATTCCGGAGCAGTTCCTCACCGACGTGCACCAGCACGATGCGGCTGGCATGGAGTTCGGCCCGCCTGTTGGCCAGCGTCAGATAGTCGAGATGGCTGTCGGCGGCGGGATGGAACCCGGTGCATTCGGTCAGGAAAAGATCGGCGCCCTCGGCGAGCCGGGGGATTGAATCGCACCAGACCGTGTCGCCGGTGAACGCGACGAGCTTGTTGCCGAGTCGGATGCGATAGCCGAGGCAGATGGTGCTCCGTGTGTGAGCCATCGGCAACGCGGTGACCGTGGCCGCTCCCAGACGACGCTGTTGACCGGCTCGCATCAGTTGATAGTGCAGGCGGAAGCGGAGGTTGCGGCGGGAGAGGTCACGATAGCAGCAGGTCGTCAGGCGTTCCAACCGGGTGGCCAAAGGTCTCGGGCCTGCGATGATCAACGGACGAGTTCGTCGCGAGGCGAACTGATAATCCAGCAACAGGAACGGCACGCCGGCGATGTGGTCTCCATGAAGGTGGGTGAGGAGCACGACGTCGATCGTGGCGATCTCGATCCCGAAGCGCTTGATCGCGGTCAGAATGGCCGGGCCGGGATCGATGAGAAGCGTGGTTCCCTGACCCTGTATGAGGATGCCGCTGTGCCCGCGGCCGCCGCTGGCGAAGGCATCCCCGGTCCCCAAAGTAGTGACTCTGATTGTGTTCATTGGTATCTCGTGCGCGATTCTCGTGGATTGCCGCATGGCTCTCAATAAAAAACTGGTGAACGCATCCTGCCGCGCGATATCGCTCTCGTAGTGGGGGAGCTTGTCATGAAAGTTTCCGTCGGTGGAAAAAAGGTTTCCGCTGGTTTGGTCGGTAATAACACTGATGCAGTACTGCGAGAAAAGTAATTGAAATATATCGTAGCGGTCGCAATGCGAATTGCGATCCGCCGTCCTGATCGCATGAAATGTGTATCGCCCCGCGTGCCAGGTAATTACAGCCATTGCGGTCGATGCGGCATCGCTGTTTTTTTCGCAATGATTGGGATCGCGCAGCCCATGGTGTCGTAGATCCGCGAAACGGTTCGGACGAATCGCGCGCTGGCATACCGCCTGCACCTCTCTGTTCCCAGTCAGGGAATCAGTCAGGGAGTTCGTAATGCAGGTTCTGGCAGTTCATCTCTTAGAGTTGTTGAAAGCGGACGTAGCTGCAAACGCCACGAAGTCGTTTCTGCAAGGCTTTTTTCATCGATGCGGATTACTTTCAATTCTGATCGTTCTTCTTAGCGGATTTGTGTCCGTTACGGTTCGCGCAGACGCGGTTACCAATGCGGCGGTCATCGTCGAAGGCCAACTATGCCCGATGCTGGACAGCCTGACGCAAGCGTCGGTAAGCGCGGCGCAATCGGACCGGACGACAGCCTCGACGCAACTGGGATTGACGCTCAGTCTGGTCGATGAATTGATGCTGACCGTGCAGTCGCCCGGCATGGCTGTTGCGCTGGGAAAGAAGAGCGCGGCGCTGCAAAAAGGGATTTCCCGGTTCCAAAGCCAACTCACCAAGGTGAAGTCTTCGGTGGACAACTCCGCCACTTCGGATGACAAGGCCTTGAAGGCGATGTTGAAGGCAGTATCCAGCGGCCAGAAGTTGAAGAAACTGCTAGTCACGATTCCGTCCTCCAACACGGTCGTTGTTCTCAGCGAGGCCAAGTCCAGCACGGTCGCGCTGCATTATTCGGGCGACACCGTCTGCTTCCACACCAGCATTTTGAACGGCTCCAGCGATCCGTCCTGTGGCACAGTGAATGTGTTGGTTGAGGAAGTGGGAGGCAATCCGACAACGGATGTTCTGGTGGTGGGGACGCCGTCGATGTCGAGCCCGACCGATTTTTGTCTGACGATGGGGCCGGATGCGGGGACACTCCGCGTCACCGTCAGCACCTGCAGCCAGAGCAACAGCGTGCTGCTCTACAATTACGGGGTACCGAAGAAGCTCGGTCCCGCGGTGGCGTCGCCGCAGAATCTGAACGCGCCCACGAACACCTTTAACTCGATTCAATTGGTTTGGTCCAACGCCGCGGCGAATGCCGTGGGCTTCAAGATCGAACGCAGTGTGACGGCCACCGGGCCATGGATGGCCGTCGGTGTCACCAACTCGGTCACGAGTTACGCAGACACCGGACTAAGCGCGTCCACGACGTATTACTATCGCCTGCGCGCGTACAATACGAAGGGCTATTCAGGCTATTCCAATAACACGCACCGCAAGACAAGTGTCAAAACGGATACGATCCCGCCATCCGTGCCGGGTGGTTTCGGTGCGACGGTCGTATCCGCGAATCAGGTCAATCTTTCCTGGAGCGCATCGACGGACACCGGCGGCTCCGGCATGGGGGGCTATGTCATCTATCGCAACGGAGTCCAAGTCGACGCAACTGCGAACACCAGTTATTCGGCAACGAATCTTCTGGCCAGCACGCAGTACTGCTTTACAGTCGCGGCCTACGACAAATCGAGCAACGTGTCCGGCCAGAGCAGCCAGGCCTGTGTGACGACGTTGGCCGCGCCGCCAGCCGCACCCTCCTCCCTCCAAGCCGTGACGGTGTCAGACACGCAAATCAATCTGATGTGGGTCGATAACTCGGTGAACGAGAGCGGGTTCAAGATCGAAAGCGCGCCAACGGCTAGTGGTTCATGGGCGCAAATTGGGAGTGTCGCGGCGGGCGTGACCAATTACACGGTGACGGGCCTCACTGCATTGACTCCGTACTATTTCCGTGTGCGCGCCTTCAATAGCGTCGGCAACTCGCCTTATTCCGGCATCGCCACCAGCACCACGTTGTACATGCCCGATGTAACCGCCCCCACGGGGCCTTCGGTCCTGACGGCGACCGCGGCTTCCAGCAGTCAAATCAACCTGGTTTGGAATGTAGCGACTGACACAGGCGGTTCAGGAATGGCGGGTTATCAGGTCTATGAGAACGGCACGCAGGTCGCGACCGTGACGGCGACAAGCTATTTGGTGACGGGACTCTCCGCCAATACCCAGTATTGTTTCACCGTTGCGGCCTACGACAACGCGGGTAACACCTCGGTCCAAAGCAGCCAGGCATGTGCGAGCACTCCGGACACGACTCCGTCAGCGCCGTCGAACCCGTCGGCCTCCGCGGTTTCATCGAGCCAGATTAACGTCTTCTGGCAGGACAACTCGAACAACGAAAGCGGGTTTAAGGTCGAGAAGGCCAGTGTGGCAACCGGGCCGTGGACCCAAATCGGGATTGTGGGTGCCAATGTTACTTCGTGCGCTCATACGGGTCTCACTGCTTCGACGACGTACTATTATCGCGTGCGCGCCTACAACGCGGCAGGCAATTCCGGCTACACCGCGACTGCCAGTGCCGCCACCCAGTCGGCCCCGGACACAACGGCTCCATCGGTTCCGGGCGGCGTCAGCGCCACGGCCAATTCGACATCCCAGATCACAGTAAAGTGGAATGCCTCGACCGACACCGGTGGTTCGGGCCTGGCCGGTTATCAGGTCTACCGTGACGGCACTCTCGTGACGACGACGACTGCGACGAGCTATGTCGACACCGGTTTGTCATCGAGCCAGCAATACTGCTATAGCATCGTCGCGTACGACAATGCGGGCAATAACTCATCGGCCAGTTCCCAATCCTGCGCCACCACACCCGCGCCACCTGATACCACCGCGCCTTCAGTCCCGAGCAGCGTCACCGCGACGGCAACCTTGGCGACACAAATCACGGTGACGTGGAGTGCTTCCTCCGACACCGGTGGATCCGGGGTCGCTGGATACAAGGTGTCCCGCAACGGCACACTGGTGGGGACGACTGCGTCGACAAGCTACGTGGATACCGGGTTGGTGCCAAACACACAGTATTGCTACACCATCGCCGCTTTTGATAACGCCGGCAACATCTCCTCCTCCAGCGCCCAAGGCTGCGCTACCACACCATCGGCCCCCGTTTCCAGCCTGCCGGCGGATGAATTCAACGGACCGTTCAGCAGTTGGGCCGACTTGAAGGCCAACTATG
>JBEKYJ010000049.1:0-21175 GCA_049511095.1 Verrucomicrobiia bacterium | reverse complement strand
CTATAGCTGTTGGCCCTGCTTGACACCTAGGCCATAAAAAGAGTTGTTCGTTTCTGCTTGACCACTTCTCGCGGGTCGCTATAACTTGCACCACACCTTTGGATACTATGAGGATGGTCGCGATAACGAAGGCTATAGCTGGCCATACTCGTTGCCTCGCCACTCCTCCCGCAACCAAGCGCGGTGACGTTACATTTCCGCCCGACAACAAACAAGCACACGCGAAGGGATAGAACTATGCCGAAACAAGCACTCACTGCACTCCTGTTCCTTACCATTGTGTCTTTGTTCATTTACACCACCTCTGCACAAGCCATTCAGCGAATGGGGCTGCTTTCTGGAGGAAGCGCTCGAATACCAGCGGATGGCAGCGACACATTGCCCGCGGTCTGTTTAGATGAGCATGACGAACCGCCAACAACATCCAGCAGCTATGTCAATGTCCTTAACGCTTCCAGCGCCAACGCCGTAACGGTCGAAATCGATGGGCACACCATCCCGCTTCAGGAAGCGCTTGATAAAAAGTTGGTTGGCATTTCGGGCGTGTCCAGTCCTCTTGGCACAGAAGCTTACATTGACGAAGTTCGTGTCCACAATCTTTCTGGCAAACCCATTTCAGTAAGAGTCAATCAGCCTGCAGTGCTCGACGCCGGTGATCGCGGGGCTTTCAACTACAATGTTACCAAGCTTCTTAAGGGAGGCGCGGATCAAGATGAAGTGTGGCGCCAACAGGCTTTACTTGCGTCGCAGCCTCATGAACCAACATCACCTCCGGAATCGTTGGCGACCGACCGCGTGGCACGCGACACCATCCGTCGACGCTCAACGCAGGAGATGCGCTTGTTCCACTTCTCGGCAAAAGGCGGTGAATCGGAATTGGTGTTTGCTGATGGAACAAGTGTGGCGCTAACCGCAACCGAGTTGGAAATGCTCAAAGCGGGCACACCGCTTCCACCGACTCATGCCTTGTCGGCTCGCTTTTCGGAAGAGAGTGCTATCGCCCATGTCCTGTATTCAGACCCACAGCTGGAAACCAGTGCTGCTTATGTGATGGAGCGGAACTCGTTGGCCTTTGGCCTTCAAGCCGCGTATCCGAAGGCAAACGTCTACCGCGATCCCCTGAGCGACGATACGTCTGCTCGCGCCCAGAAGTTGAACGAGTTCAAGATTGCTGGAGCGAAAAACCTATTGGTTGTGATTCCTGATAATCCCGGGCCGGATGCGCAAATCCAATACGTTCGGACCATTACCAACATTCGCGAAGACTTGGCCAAGGCAAATGTCGAAATCAAGCAATTCAAGGTGGGTATGCTGTACGACGGGGAACGAGGCCGGGCTGTATTTGTGATTACTGGCCACAGCAGTGAGCAATTGGTCACTTTCGTGCGACAGGTAGGAGAGGCGGGCTTCTTTAGAGACAACTACGTGGTATTGAATTCGTGCGGAGTTGGCCCTGCAACCGCGCTGGCCAGTGAAATCAACACGAAATATGGAGCTGTTGGAACCTTCTCATTTCAAGGCGAGATAAGAGCGTCTGCTGTTCAAAACTACATGCTCGACCTCTTGGAGAGGCTCAAAGGAAGTGAGGCACATAAATTCGTGCCTTTGTTGATCGAAAGCTCCCGGAGCAAGGGCCTGTTCGGGATATTCACGATCTCCAAATTAATCATTGGCGTTAAGGAAGCGTAATACTATGGGAGCTTCAAAGGACGAATGTATTCCGATTGACCAAGCTCTTACCGCCGAGTTGGAAACCGATCCGGTGCTTGGTGGGAAGTTAGAGGACGAAAAGTTCGTTGCCAAACCAGCCGAGCAGCCCATTGCGTTGAAACTGCGCGATATTTGTGAAACGCTCAAGCGGCCGGTGCCCCCGGAGGTTACCCTCTACGAAATGTTCGAAGTGTGGCTTGTGCCGCATCGGGTTTCCATTATCCGCCGTCGCGGCAAAGCGGAGGCAACCTCGATTGGCATCCAAATCGAATACATCCACAAGGATACAACCTGCAGCGTCATTTCATTGATCCCCTCGCCACAGTTCGTTCATCACGGAACAGTCGGGTTTCAAGGATTGTTTCAAGGCAAAGTCAGCGCGGCTGGAAATGCTTCCCCCACACCGGAGGATTTGCAGTTCAATACTGAGAAAGCACTTGGCAAGCTGAGCATTGGTGTCATGGCGTCCGGCGAAGTGGGGTTCAGATTCAAGGCGGAAGTCGTTACTCCATTCATTGCCGCGGTCGGAATTGGAGATTCCAGTTGTGAATGGAGATTCGATAAGCACGAGGACGCGCTCTTTGGAAAGGACATCGAAACTTGGACTATGCTTGCATTGCCCAAAACGCAAACGAAGCTCTCCTATCGTCTCCGTTACTACATCTGCACCCGCACGCTATTCGTTCCGACGCGGCGCCAAAGCGAATGGGTTGAGATAGCCTGTGCCTTGTCCTAATCGCACCAAGAAGGCGTCACTTCGTTTTTCGTTACCATACTGAGCCGAGCGCGCGCCACGTTCGCTGCTGCCTCTTGTTGTTCGCCAATGTCTACGGGGTCAGCTCTTCATTACTGCAAATGGGGGTCGGGGGGACCTCGAATCGTTTTCAACAGCCTCTCGCCACACGACCTGCTGCCTGCCATGATGGTCTCCAGTGGAGACTATCATCTACGGTGTCAACGCTCTACTCCGTCCGACCCGTCCTATCCGTCCCACGTGTCCGCCATCTTGTCCGCCGTAGCCTCGGCGAAGGAGGAAGCTTCAGCGAAGGCGGATCACATCCCTTTCCACCACGTCCGGATGTCGTCCGCGGCTTGATGCGCGAGCGAAGGAATGCTCCGAACCGCCTCGCGCAATTCCGGGGAATAATGCACGGCCAGCCACAGGAGGGCGGCGACAATCGCCAGCCAGACCACTGCATCCAAAAGAAACACGAAGGACCAGGCCCACATCGGCCGTCCGAAACCCCGATAGCACGCGCGTCGCGCCGCTTTCAGCGGCCACGTGAGAATGCCGTAGGCCATGAACAGCAGCAGCGCCGCAACCCACACCGGCACGTTCGCCGCCGGCGCCAGCCCGAACACGGTGCCGGTCGCCAGCAGCGAGATCACGGCACAGATCCACAGAACCGTCGCCACACCGTGCAGCACCGAAAGCAAGGGCAGCGCGAAGACCATCCCGGGATGAACGGGGGCATGCTCCGCCCAATAGCTATGCCAGTTATGCCGCCACTGATCCGCGTTCGCGCGCATTTCCCGGTCAAACGACAGGCGCCACCCGCGCATTTCCCGCCTGAACCGGCGCTTCCATTCGCGGCGCGCTTTGCGGTCAGGAAAGTCCTTCATCGCCTCGTAATACCCTTCCTTCGCGCGCCGGATGAATTCCTGCGCCGTCGATGGGGCACCGCACGCCGCCGTCTTTTCTTCCGGCGAACGCGCCTCGGGCACGACAAACGCCATCACCAGATAGAAGAGCAACCCGGTGCCCCCAAAGAACGTCAAGAGAACGAAGCCAATCCGCACCAGGGTCGGATCAACGTTCGTATAGGCGGCAATTCCGTTGCAGACGCCGGCGATCATCGCGCCCTCGTGGATCCTATAGAGCCGCCTTGGCGTCCCGCCGCGCCACGCCGCTTGTTCTTCTCCCGCCGTCCCGTGTCCGCTCGCGCTGCTCGGGGCGCCGGCGCCGCCCGCACCCGGGCCCGCGGCTTCGCCCGAGTCCGCCTCGATCGTCCCCATCTCCGCAAGGACAGCGGCAACCTCCTTTGTCACGACCACCGTCTTGTAACTACCCAGAAGCGCGCGGAACTTCTCCGCGATCGCCCGCTCGATGTCCGAAAGGATTTCATCCCGATCCGGGTTGCCTTGCAGCCGCGCGGTCGCGGTCTCCAGATAGGCGCGCAGGGCATCATAGCCGCCTTCTTCGAGCTGATACGCGGTGCCCTCCAGATTGATCGTGATAACCTTGTTCATGGTAGGGGGTGCCTCCGTTTTATTTTTGTCCCAGTTTTTTCACCGTCCCGTTGATCTTGCCCCAATACTCCAGCGTTTCGCGCAGTTGCTCCCGGCCTTTCACGGTCAGCTCGTAATATTTGCGCGGCGGCCCGGCCTCGGATTCCTTCCATTCGTAATCCAGGAGCCCTTCCCGGCGCATCTTGCTCAGCAACGGATACAGCGTGCCTTCTTGGGTTGCGAATTCGGTCGCGCTCAGCTGTTTCAATATGTCCGCCACGTACACCTTTTCTGCCGCGATGATCTGCAGCAAGAGAAACTCGAGCAGGCCCTTCCGGATCGCGGAGAATTTTTCGTTCACGCTCATGGTCCAATATCGAGCAAGCTACCTTTCTTCGACAAGGTAGCGGGTCGCCCAAACGGCGTCAAGAGGAAAGTTCCCTCGTAAACACATGCGGGAGAATTCCACCACGCAAAAACGCCCCGGTCTCACCTCTCCGCTCTCTGCAATCGTCGCGACCTCATGTAACAATCGGCACCAGCCCCCATCCACGCGCAATTGACTTGCCGACAGCGCTTCGCTACTCTCGCCGCCTATGAGACCGAATGAGTCCGGACCGCTCCATCCGGCGCGCAGGGGGACCCGATGAAGGGCGTCATCCTCGCAGGGGGTTTGGGCACGCGCTTGGCGCCGTTGACCAAAATCACCAACAAGCATCTCCTGCCGATTTACAACAAGCCGATGATTTTTTACCCGATCCAGACACTGGTGGATGCGGGTGTGCGCGATCTCCTCATCGTGACCGGCGGCACCAACGCCGGCGATTTCCTCCGGCTGCTCGGCAACGGCAGCGCGTTCAAGCTCCCGCACATCAATTACACCTATCAGGAGGGTGAAGGCGGCATCGCCGACGCGTTGCGGTTGGCGGAACACTTTGCCCGGGGCGAGAAGATTGTCGTCATGCTGGGCGACAATGTCATCGAGAAGGACATTCGCCGCGGCGTCGCCGCGTTCCGCAGGCAGAAGCGGGGCGCACGGGTCTACCTCAAGGAAGTGACCAACCCGCGCGCTTACGGCGTCGCCGAGTTGCGCCACGACCGCATCCTGCGCATCGTCGAAAAACCCGCCCGCCCGAAGTCCAACTTCGCCGTGGTCGGCATCTACATGTACGACCCCACGGTGTTCGACATTATCCGCAAGTTAAAGCCTTCCGGCCGCGGCGAACTCGAAATCACCGACGTTAACAACGCCTACATCAAGCGGGGCCAACTGGCCTATGACATCCTCGATGGCTGGTGGGCGGATGCCGGTGCCTCCCACGAGAAACTTCTCGAAACTAGCCTGCTCATCGCTCAACGCGACGGCATGAAGCTCAGTGTCTCGCGGAGAAAAACCTGATGCGCGTCCTGGTCACCGGCGGCGCGGGCTTCATCGGCTCGCACTTCGTGAGGTTTGCCCTGCGAACCCATCCCGACTGGCAGATCGTCAATCTCGATAAACTCAGCTACGCGGGCAACCTCGAAAACCTCACCAACCTTCCCGATGCCACGCGTCATCAGTTCGTCAAAGGCGACATCGCCGACCACGATCTCGTCACCCGTCTCTGGAGCCAAGGCGTCGACATCGTCGTGAACTTCGCCGCGGAAACGCACGTGGACCGCTCCATTCTGTGGGCGGACGATTTCATCAAGACCGACGTGCTCGGCGCTTTCACGCTGCTGGAAGCGGCGCGTGAGTTCGGTGTGAAGAAGTTCATCCAGATTTCCACGGACGAGGTGTACGGCAGCATCGCCAGCGGCAGCTTCAGCGAGGAGTCTCCGCTTAACCCGCGCAACCCCTACTCCGCCAGCAAAGCGGGAGCGGACCGTCTCGCCTTCTCCTATTTCACGACGCACAACGTGCCGGTCATCGTCACCCGATGCTCGAACAACTTCGGCCCCAACCAATATCCCGAGAAATTCATCCCGCTGTTCATCACCAACGCGCTCGAAGGCAAACCGCTCCCGCTCTACGGCGACGGCCGCAACGTGCGCGACTGGATTTACGTCGAAGACCACTGTGCCGCCATCGATTTCCTCATTTCCGACGGCAAACCCGGCGAAACCTACAACATCGCCGGCGGCAACGAGGTCGAGAACGTCGAGATCGCGCGTGGCATCGTGCGCAAACTCGGCAAACCCGAGTCGCTCATTCACCTCGTCTCGGACCGCCCCGGTCACGACCGCCGCTATTCGCTCAACGCCGGCAAACTCGCCACGCTCGGCTGGCAACCACACCGCGACTTCCCCCGCGCGCTCGAAGCCACGATTGATTGGTACGTCCAGAACGAATCCTGGTGGCGCAAGATCAAGAGCGGCGATTTCAAGAAGTACTACGCCGCCCAGTACGGCTCGCGACTGTGAAAGTCCTGCTCACTGGCGCCGCGGGTTTCATCGGCTCGCACATCGCGCGCGAATTGGTTTGCGAGGGCCATGAAGTACACGCTCTCGTGCGACCGAACGCCGATTTGTCTCGCATTGCGGACATACAACCGTCGCTCCATTTCATTGAAGACGATTTGCTCTCTTCATCCTTCATCCTTCATCCCTCATCCTTCGATGTTTGCGTCCACCTCGCCTGGTATGTCGAGCCGGGCAAATATCTTCACGCGCCGCAAAACAAGGATTGGGTCCAGGCCAGCCTGCGATTGGCGCGCGCCCTCAAGGACGCGGGCTGCCGACGGTTCATCGCGGCGGGAACCTGTTTCGAGTATGCCACCAGCGACCCGCCGCAACGCGAATCCACTCCCACGGCGCCGTCCACACCTTACGTCCAGTCAAAACTCGAGCTGTTTCATGCGCTCCCATCCGTCGGCATCGATTTCGCCTGGGTGCGTTTCTTTTATCAATACGGGCCGTATGAGGATCCGCGGCGGCTCATGCCCGTCGTCATCAACCTGCTGCGGCGCGGTCAGGAGGCAAAACTTGTCGCGGGCGATCGCATTCGTGATTACCTCCACATCGAGGATGTCGCCAGTGCGGTCTGCGCCGTCGCCCAAAGCAAGTTGACCGGAGCCGTTAACATCGGCAGCGGCCAGCCCGTCACCGTGCGCGACATCGTGCTGAAGATCGGCAAACTGCTCGACCGGGTCGATCTGATCAAACTCGGCGCCCGGCCCTACGCGGCCGACGAGCCGATGCATCTCCTCGCCGATAACACCAAGCTTCGCGAAGGCACCGGCTGGAAACCGCGATACGACCTCGAATCCGGCTTGCGCCAGACGATTGAATGGTGGAAGAACCGCTAGCGAAGAAACTCCCCTCCTTCGCGTTGGACAATGGGGCAGGCCCTCCCGACCTGCGCGCAACGCCGCTGGTTGAGTTGGGGCGTCACCGAACGGCGCGTCCGTCCCCAGAAAGACTTGCTTTTGAGCCCGATCCTAGGACAATGCCGCCAGAAACGTATACGATGCACGGCGGCTTTGCCGTGCGACAGTGAACCCCGTGTCGTTTCTCTTATGAATCGTCGCCAAATTACCGCTTTCGTCGTCTTGGCTGGCATACTCCTCGCCATCCGATGGGGGCTGTGTTTTCATAATCCGGAATTCAAGTACGTGGACGAACAATGGTATTTCGAGATTGCCCGGAACTTGGTAGATGGCCGAGGTTACCGGCTGGATCGTGATGGCCCTATCCACCTTGCCATGCGCCAGTCACCCGGCCTGCCGTTTTCGTTGTCGCTGATGGGCTATATCCTTCCCCTAACTCCGCTCACAGCCAAACTCTTGAACGCAACCGCCTCCTGGTTGGCCATTCTCTGCTATGCCTTGGCCGCCTACTGGCTTACCCGCAATCTGCTTGTTGCCATGACCGCCATGTTCTTTATCGGACTGCATCCCCCGTTTGCTTATTTAAGTGCCTCAAACTATCCCAATACCTTTCAGGCTTTTTGGCTGGCAGTACTGGTCCTGCTTATCGTTTATGGCATCGTATTCCATCCCGATACACGAACCACCCCCCGCTGGGGCTTGGCTGAAGGCTCCCTCGTCGGCATCGCCGCGCTCTACGTTCCCACCCATCTTTTCCTGCTACCCGCCTTGGCGGTAGCGCAGTTCACTCGCCATTTCCGCCGCTGGCTCGTCTATTGCATTGCCCTTGGATTTGGTTTCTTGATACCCCTCGTGCCTTGGACCGTTCGGAATCTCATCCACGAAAAAGCCTTTATCCCTTTCTCCATCAGCGGCGGCTTGCATATGTACTTGGGCTTTAACTCGCAAGCCGGGGCCAACACGTCTATTTTCATAGACTCCAGCGGCTTACGTCCCAAACTTCTGAACATCAGGTCCGCCAAGGAACTGGAGAATATGGCGAAAGCGGAGGCGGTGGCTTGGATCAAAGCGCATCCTGCGGACGCAGCCTGTCTTTGGCTTGCCAAAGCGTTGAATTTTTTTCGTTGGGATAACGGGCGCATGGGCACCGCCTCAGAAGACAACAAACCCATGGGGATTCTTCTATGCCGCGCCACCACTCTTTTTGTGTATGCTGTCTTTCTTTTCGGTTGTCTGCGGGCCTTTCCCAAGGGGCGTTTCTGGATTGTCTTTGGCAGCCTTACCCTGCTTCTGCAGGCTGCCGGCCATGCCTTCTTTGTTTCGCGCTATCGGTACCGCCTGCCCTTTGAGCCGTTCCTTCTCTTCATCGGATTGACACTGCTGCTTTCACATCCCAGCGCTTTCTGCTATGGCCCGAGTACGAAAGACGCTCAGGATGTATAAGCAAGATTGTCGGCACCAGGAGGAAATCCGGGAGGCTCGCCCTCCACATATATCTTTGACGGAGTACTAAGACACCGTGCGGCCCCGACCCCAAATCATAATGCCCAAGCCCGCCAGGAGAGTTGCCACGCTTATCAGGCCCGCGATCGCATACACCCTCGGAGTTTGATACCGCAGAACAATGGTATGGCTGCCGGCCGGCAAGTTCAGACCCATCAGGCCGCAACTCACCTGCATTACTTCCGTCGGCTGGCCATCCACTTCGGCACGCCAGAACGGATAGTAGCTCTCCGCGACCACCGCCAGACACGCCGACGGCGCGTTCAACTGAATACGAACCAACTGTGAGTTTTCACGTGTAAGCTGGACGTTCTCCAATGCCACTGGCACGCCCGTGTTGACCGGAAGGTACGGCGGGCTGCTTTCGTCATACACCCGTTCGAACTTCTGCTGCTTGTCCACCGGCACTTCGCCCGCGCTGGCCTCTTTCGCCTGGACCAGCGGCCAGTTCCTGGCGGACAGCGCCAACGCTAGGGCCGCGGACTTGCGGACGTCCCCCACATAGAGACACGCCCGCGCATACGCGGTAACGTAGGCTCGAGCCGTGTCATTGCGGAACACGATAAAATCCTCATTCGTCAGCACGACACGATAATTCCGACCGAGATCTTCGAAAACGGACTGCGGCTCGTCAACTCCCGGACTGCCCAGATCAAACACCACATATCGGGCGCCAAGGAGATCCAGAAGCGGACGATTCATGACGACACGATGATCCGGCAATTGCAGGACCGCTTGGTGGTTGAGCATTCCCACGCCGAGCGGGCACATCCAATTGTAAAACGCCTCGTAGGCTTGCGGTTTGCCGCCCCACATCGGGCCGAGCAGATGAAAATACCGGCCTGACAGCGAGTACGTCTTTACCCAGTCTTTGTCCTGTTGCAGGGATTGGTACGTGGCTTGCAGGTTTTGCAGCGTATGCGCGGGAACACCGTTGTCCGTCGTCGGTTTCTGATACGGCCAGTAATCGAGCAACAGCAGCACGCCCAGGCCGGCGACGATCTTGGGGACGTGCGAGCGCCACTTCTCTGCCGCCAGCACGTCGGTCACGAAAAAGCCCATCAACATCGCGCCCCAGAACACGGCCGGGGTATCGTAGAACACGAATGGCGCTCGGATCTCCTTGAAGTACGGCAGCGTCGCCAGCCATTGAAAGCCCGGGACGAACAGGAAGATTGCGAGGGCGACGCCCGCGATGACTCTCTTGCGCGCGGTCGTCAGCTTTCGCAAACAAAAGAAGACCAAAAACGCCGCGGAAACGAGCAGCCACAAGAGCGCCACCCCGGAAACATGCTGCGACGAAAGCGCCTCCCACGTCGTCCGGTTTGCCGACCAAACGTTGGTTAGACCGGTCGAAAACATCACACTGGCCAGGAGGGCGGCGACCAAGAACCAAAATACTCGGCGACCCGCACGCCGATCATTCCACAGCGCCGTAACGGCCAGAACAAGCACGAGGACGACGCCCATGTACTTCTCGGGAGATTCATTCCTGAGCGAAAACAAGATGCGCCTCACCTGATCCGCCTCGGCCTGACTGCTCACGCGTCCGCCATTGATTTGGAGCCGTGAGTTGACAGTGCTCTGGGCGGTGCTGGTGGCCGTGCCATTACGATCGACCAGACTCAGCAGGCTCTTAAACGAATACGTCTGTTGCCAACCCGTGAGCGGCTCGCCAATGAATAGCTTCACATCCTTGGATTCGACGAAGCCGGGCGCCAGACTCCAGGCACCCAAGCCCAGCCCGATCACGGCCAACTGTCCGCACGTGCGGGCCGTCGGCTGCCACTGTTTGCGTCGGGGCCAGAGCCAATAGATCGCGTACGCAAACAGGAACAAGAACATCGTGAACGCCTGTTTATTGTCGGTCCACCAGGCGAGCACGGCAACGACCGCGCACAGAAACGTGTCGCGAAACGTGTTCCGTTCGAGGGCCCGTGCCAGCGTCAACCACATCAACGGGATGAACGGAAAAAACAGGATGATCGTGATATGCTCGGGGCCGGCGGCGCGGATGATCTGTTCGGGATGCAGCATGAACGCCAGCGCGGACAAAACCGCGGCCCATTCGTTCCTCATGAAATGTCGCGCGCAGAAGTACATCGCGACCGCGCCCGCGAAGATCGCCAGCAGCGCGGTCAGTTTGCCCGCCGTCATGAGGTCCGTGAACATCACGAAGAACATCCACGGCAGCAGATAGAAACCGCGGGAGTGGTGGAGGCCATAGCTCGAGCCGCTCATGAAGTTCGGTGTCCACCATGGCAGACAACGATGCTCGACGATTTCGCGTTTGATGTCCCACACCCGCGAAGCGGACGCGCTCAACTCGTGCTCGCTCATCCCCAACGGCAGCCAATGCGCGCCCAGATACGTGACGTACCCGAGTGAAACGGCCAGTGTAATCCAGAGACCGAGCCGCGATTTCATTTGGATTTGCCTGTCGCCCTCTCGAGAAACTTCAGGGACCGACGCGCCATTTCCTCCCAGGAGAAGTGCCCCGCCCACTCGCGCGCGGCCGCGCCCATTTTCTCGCGAATGCCCGCGTCGGCGAGTAGCTGCCCGACCGCCTGGGTGAGGGCCGCGACATCTCCATGCGGCACCAAAACACCGGTCTGACCGTCGCGCACCGATTCCCGCAATCCGGGCGAATCGCTGGCCACCGTCGGCGTGCCGCACGCGCCCGCCTCGATCACTCCCAATCCCCAGCCTTCGATGGTGGACGTCTGCGTCCCGACCCACGCCCTCTGCAGAAGCTCCTTCTTGCGCGCCTCGCTCACAAACCCGCAAAATTCGACCGATTGCTCCAGCCCCAATGACGCGACCTGTCCCCGCAATTCCTTCTCGTGGTCACCGGTGCCCACGATGAAAAAGCGGACGTCCGGGAATTGCGTTCGCAACTGGGCCGTGGCGCCGATGATCAAGTCCACACGTTTATAGCGCTTCAGCCGGCCGATATAAATCAAACTTGGATACGGCGTCTTCTGGATGCTCTGGTCCGTCTGAAGAAGGTCTTCACTGAAACCCGGATAAATGATTTCGATGCGTTCCTGCGGAATCCCGCGGCCCAACAGGTCTTCGGCGGTGCTTTTCGACAACGCCCAAAACAAACTCTTGCGGTACACGTACGGGATCGGCTGCTCCAGCCCATACGCATACGCCGCCATCAGCCAGGGCAACTCCGCGAACGCCGTCTTCCCGAACAAGTGCGGGATCATCACCGCGGTGGGCGTGGATCTTACAAACGCCGGGACAAAACAGGGCACCTTGCTGATGTATTCGAGGATGACATCGTACCGGCGCGGGCCGAGGGCGCGCGTCTTCAACGGCGCCCACCAGTTGAAGACATATTCGTTCGGCCCGCGAAGGATGCGGATGCCATCCAGCATCTCCTCGCAGGGTGCGGCGTCATAACCCGCGCACAGCAGGTCCACCCCATGACCCCAGCCGGCCCAGCGCTTGGCGGTTTGGTGCACCACTTCCTCCAACCCGCCCGCCCGCGGATTTTTGATGTCGCGGTGGTTGATGACTAAAACGCGCATGCCGATTGGTCGAACCGTTCGCGGATGGCCGTGCGGGGGTGTTTCACGTTGCGGGAGCCTGCGTTTTTACCAATTGCAGGTCGTGGTCGACCATCATGCGCACCAACTCGCGAAAACTGGTGCGCGGCTTCCAGCCGAGGGTGGTGCGCGCCTTGGTGCAGTCGGCCACGACGTGCTCGACTTCCGCGGGCCGCATCAAGCGCGCGTCGCACCGGACGAGCTTCTCCCAGTGCAAGCCGACGTGCTCGAACGCTTCCTGCAGGAAATCGCGCAGGGTGTGGGCTTCGCCCGTCCCGATGACGAAATCTTCCGGCTCGGAGTGCTGCAGCATCCGCCACATGGCCTCGACATAGTCACCCGCGAAGCCCCAATCGCGTTCCACCTCGAGATTGCCCAGCACCAACTCCTTCATGCGCCCCAACGCGATGGACGCGGCGCCATGGGTGATCTTGCGGGTGACAAAATCCAGCCCGCGCCGCGGCGACTCGTGGTTGAAGAGAATCCCCGAGACGGCAAAGATTCCGTAGCTCTCGCGATAATTCACCGTCACGAAATGTCCGTATGTTTTCGAAACGCCGTAGGGGCTGCGCGGGTAGAACGGCGTCAACTCGCTTTGGGGCGATTCACGCACCTTGCCAAACATTTCACTGCTCGAAGCCTGGTAAAACTTGATCTTTGGGTTGATGCTGCGAATCGCCTCCAGTATCTGGTTGACGCCGAGCGCGTTGGTTTCCCCCGTCAGAATCGGTTCCGCCCAACTGCGGAAGACGGAGGACTGGGACGCCAGATTGTACACCTCCTCGGGCTCGAACTTTCGCAACACCCCCGTCAGCGAAACCTGGTCGAGCACGTCGCCTTCAAAGAGGGTCAACCTGTTTTGGATATGGGCGATGCGGTCGTGGGGTTCCGAGCGCGCCCGTCGGATGAGACCCGCCACATCGTAGCCTTTGGCCAAAAGGAATTCGGCCAGGTACGATCCATCCTGTCCTCCGATACCAGTGATTAGCGCCCGCGGCATAACGGTCACGCGATGATACCGGGGGGTCTTCGCCGAAGCAAGCTGTGAAAATCAAACCGCATGCCGCCGGAGCGGCACGGCGGCTGTCAACCCATGCGGTGTACGGTTTCAGCGGGTGCCGAGCGCAGGTGATTCTTCACGAGTTGTTCAATGCCACTGATGTCAAAAGGTTTGCTGAGCCAGCCCGTGCCGGTCTGGTCGAGAAAGCGTCGAGAGGCCGGGCTCACCGTGTCACCCGTCACGAAGACGATGCGGTCTTGCAGATGCGGATACCGCTCGCCAATCACGGCGAATAGTTTCTCGCCGCTCATTTCCGGCATGCAAAGGTCGGAAATGATGAGGTCAAAGTCCTGCGATTCGATCCGTTGCAGCGCCTCGGCGCCGTTGGAAGCCGTTTCGGTGTGATACCCTCGGCTGTCCAGCGCTTCTTTCAATACCTCCACAATGCCCGGTTCGTCGTCCACGATCAGCAACCGTCGCTGCGGCCCGCCGGGTTCTTCTTCGCCAGGGCTCGCATCGCTCCTTCTCTCTTCGACTGCGTCCGCACACTTCACCACGGGCAGTTCGATGATGAACCGCGAGCCTTTGCCGACCTGGCTCTCCGCCCAAATCTTGCCCCGATGCTCCTCCATGATGCTGTAACAAATCGACAAGCCGAGGCCCGTCCCTCGGCCCGGCCCCTTCGTCGTAAAGAACGGGTCGAAAATCCTGTCGACAATCTGTACCGGAATGCCAGGGCCGGTATCGGTGACCGAGATCCGAATCGCATCCCCGCGTCGTTCGGTGCTGACTTCGAGGACGCGCTGTCCCGGATGGCTCTCCAATGCCTGGACTGCGTTCGTGACCAGGTTGGCCAACACTTGCTCGATCAGGTCGGGGTCAGCCTTCGTTGCCGGCAGATCAGATGCCAATCGTCGCACGACCCTGATGTTGGCGCCTTGCACCTGGATCTCGCGCGTCTCGAGCGCCACGGCGACGAGTCGGTTCACGTCAACCATCAGTAGATGCGGCTCGCGGGGACGCGCAAAGGTCAACAGGTTGCGGACGATTTTCGCGGCGCGCTCGCTTTCGTGAAGGATCTTCGTCAGGTCCTTGCGCACCTTTTCACTCAGTGCTTCCTGTTTCGCCAGGAGTTGCGCGTAGCCCATCACGACGGCCAGCGGGTTGTTCAACTCATGGGCAACACCCGCCACCAGTTGTCCCAGCGCCGAGAGTTTTTCCGCCTGCCGCAACTGCTGTTCCATTCTCTTGCGACCGCTGATTTCGCGAGCGTTGACCTGGAACACCGGCCGCTTGTGGTAATCCATCAGCGTGGCGCGCCCTTCGCAAAGCACCTGTTCGCCCTGACCTCGGACCATCTGAAACTCCCCGGCCTCATCGAACAATTCTTCGATGAACCGCTTGTTCTCCAGCAGCCTGGCGCTGCGGCCCCGGAGCTTCGGACATAACTCAAGGAACGACCGCTTGACCAACTTCTCGGAAGCACACCCCGCCAACTCGGCAGCGGCCGGATTGGCTTCCAACACCTCCAGACTGGCGAGATCCACCAGAAAAATTGCGTCGCCGGCGGAGTCGAAGAGCAATCGGTACTTCTGTTCGGACGCGTTGATCTCGCCTTCGAGCATTCGGCACTGCGTCACGCCCTTCTTGAGGTCGTCGCGAAGCGCGTGCCTGCGCTCCCGCGCCTGTTCCAGCACCACCATGATCGCCCCTATCGCGATAACGGTCGGAAGCGCCGCCGAAACGCAATAGCCCAGCGTCGTAACACCGACGGGGAGGGACGCTCCCCACGGAATCGCCAATAGATACAGCGACCACAGCAACAAACCGACCGTGAGCACTTTGGCGCCGTTGCACGATTTCCAATATTTCAGGTGAAGAATGGCAACGTACGAACTCGCCAACGCCAGTAGGAGAAACGCAGGAAGATCGCCCCAGATTTGATTTGGAACAATGTACGGGGCCGCCAAACTCCACGTCACGATCACGATCGACCCGTCAGCCAATTCCCGGTCGGGCCGTATCCGGCCCGTCACATGCAGCCCTCCCCAAAGCGTGAACAGGGCACTGACACCGATGCAGGCACGGCCAAGAATCACAAAAATCGCCAGGTCCGGCCGTTGTACCAGCCCCATCGATGCGGCCAGGTACATCGAGAAAAACAACCACGCGACCGCCCAAAACCGAAAACACGCCTGCCGTGTGTGCAAGTTCAGGCAGGCAAACACAAGCACCACGACCCACGTGCTGAACAAACCCAGAAGAATGGCTGACTTCAACCCAACGGCCAGAAGGGTTGTGTTCACGAACATCATCAGGTCGGTCAGCAAACGATTACTCATGTGCGCTGTCGCTCGGCGTCCTCGTCTCGGAGGTCAACGGAATGCCCCTCAACGATGTAACCATCAGAAAGCACGAAACTTGCCATGAAAAACATCTGTGGATAAATCGCATGTTGTTCATGTCGCGCTTCTTACAGAGACGCCGGGCTTGTCATTCCACGTAACCACTTGGCTGCACCCGTGTTTCACCACGAATCCGCCATCATTGACGCGCACACCACCACTGCTATAATCCGCCAAAAATCATGAACTTCTTTGTTTCCACCTCTCCCGCGCTTTCGCAAAAGCAACCTGCGGCTGTCCTCTTCGCGTTCGAGAGGGAACGCTTGGATGGACCCACGGCTTTCAAGAACCTGCTTCGGCATGTCAGCCCGAAGGAATTCCGTGGCACCGACCGTCAGCTCTTTCTCCTTCATTCGGCCGGCAAGCTCGCGCCGCAACGCGTCCTGCTCGTCGGCCTCGGCAAACGAAACAAGTTCACCGTCGAAACCCTGCGTCGCGCCGTGGGCGTTGCGGCAAAACGGCTTCGCGACCTGGGCGTCGAACGGGCCGCCGTGCAGGCGACTGGCGACGTCGAGGAATCCCTCCGCGCCATCGTGGAAGCGGCCATTCTGGCCACCTACAAGTTTCACCAATTCAAACCCGCCGACCGCGGTGCGACCGAATTGAAATCGCTCGCGCTCTGCGTGCCCGCGCATACGGACGTGAAGGCGGCAAAGAAGATCGTCGCCGATGCGCAGATCGTCGCGGAAGCCGCCAACTACGCCCGCGAAATCGGCAACCTGCCCGGCAATGTCGTCACCCCGCGCGTGCTCGCCGACTTCGCCCTCGCGACCGCCAAGGAACACGGACTCAAGTGCACGGTGCTCGCGAAAAAGGAACTCACCAAAGCCGGCTTTGGCGGGTTGCTGGCCGTCGGTGGCGGCAGCGCCAACGAGCCGCATCTGATCGTGTTGGAGTATTCTGGCGCACAGAACGCCGCCCCCATCGCGCTGGTCGGCAAGGCGATCACGTTCGACTCCGGCGGCATCTCGATCAAACCTTCCGACAAAATGGACGAGATGAAATTCGACAAGTGCGGCGGCGTGGCGGTGCTCGCCATCCTGAAGGCGATTGCCCGATTGAAGCTGCCGCTCAACGTCATCGGCGTCATTTCTGCCGCGGAAAACATGCCCAGCGCCACCAGTTACCGCCCCGGCGATATCGTCACCAGCTACTGCGGCACCGACAAACGCGGCGTGACCGTCGAGGTGCTCAACACCGATGCCGAGGGCCGCATCGTCCTCGGCGACGCGCTGGTCTACGCTCGCCAGCGTGGCGCGACTGCGATCATCGACTTTGCGACGCTTACCGGCGCGTGCGTCGTCGCCCTCGGCAGTTTCGCCGCCGGCCTCCTCGGCAATGACGACGCGTTGCAGGAAAAGATTCGCGCGTCCGCCGAACGCACCGGCGACCGCGTCTGGCCCTTGCCGCTCTGGCAGGAATACAAGGACAAGATCAAGAGCGACGTGGCCGACATCAAGAATACCGGTGGCCGCTACGGCGGCACGAGCACCGCGGCGGCGTTCCTCGAGAAGTACGTCGACGACACCCCCTGGGCGCATCTGGACATTGCCGGCACCGCGTGGACGACGGAGGAGTTGCCGTATCTGACCAAGGGGGCGACTGGCTTCGGCGTGCGGCTAGTGGTTGACCTGCTCCGCCGGTGGAGCTGACGGACGCGCGGACGTGCGCCCCTTCCAAACCCCGACGACGACAATCACGACGACGGCGACGCTCAGCAGAAAAAATCCGACGACCAGAACATTTTCCTTAAATTTTCGGCTCGGATTCATACAATGCGTGCATTGTAGGCGAGCACCATGATGAACACAATCACGCACATCGACATTCCCGGCGTCCCGAAACTCAAAAGCGGCAAAGTGCGTGAGGTCTTCGATCTCGGCGATGCGCTCTTGTTCGTCGCCACCGACCGCCTCAGCGCCTTCGACGTGATTCTGCCAAACCCGATCCCGGAAAAGGGACGCGTCCTCACGGCCCTGAGCGAATTCTGGTTCGGCAAGACGAAGCGCCTCGTCGAGAATCATTTCATCACCAGCGATTTTGACGCGATCTCTGCCGTTGTAGGCCGCGTGCCCTCACGCGGCGCCCCCACAATTCTCGCAGGATTGCAGGGCCGTTCGATGCTCGTCCGCAAGTGCCAGCCGCTGCCGGTCGAATGCGTCGTCCGCGGCTACCTGGCCGGTTCCGGGCTGAAAGAGTACCGGCACACGCGCACCGTCTGCGGCCATCGGCTGCCCGAGGGCCTCGTTGAATCCAGCCAACTCCCCCAACCCATCTTCACTCCCGCCACGAAAGCCGAGTCCGGCCACGATGAGAACATCGATTTCGAACGGTGCGTGAAGATTCTCGGCCAACCGCTCGCCGAGAAAGTGCGCGACTTCTCGCTGACGCTCTACAACTTCGCCCGCGACTACGCCGCCCAGCGCGGCATCATCATCGCCGACACGAAATTCGAATTTGGTCTCGACGGCGACAAATTGCTCCTCATCGACGAAGCGCTCACGCCCGACAGTTCGCGGTTCTGGCCCGCCGATTCCTACGCGCCCGGCAAACCCCAGCCGAGTTTCGACAAACAATTCGTCCGCGACTACCTCGAAACGCTCGATTGGGACAAGACCCCGCCCGGCCCCGTCCTCCCCGACGCCGTCATCCACAAGACGACCGAGAAATACCTCGAAGCCCTCACGCGCCTGACGAAGTAAGTGACAGAGCTACCTCCCACCTGTTTCGGCTTGCCCCTTTGGATACAAGACCGCATAGTTGCAAACGAACGCCGATTACAGGAGAAGATGCCTTTCTGGAGTAGGAGTGGTCCAGAGTTTCGGCTTCAAAAGTAGCACAGCCGACGATGTCAGAATGACATTCATAGGTGGCAGCACGGAAAGTGATGGATCTCTCTATCTTCGATAACAAGTATCTGGTCGCCCTGGCGTCGGGCGTCGGCGGCGTTGCTCTTACGCTCATCACACAGCAGGTACTCAACAAGCGTGGACTTTTCACCTACTTTGTTCGACATAGTCTGGTCGGTGCGTCGGGGGACGATGCAGTCTTTGGATCCGTTAGAGTTACGTGGAATGGCAATGCTGTCACCAATTTATACTCGTCAACTGCAGAGTTGATAAATCAGAGTCTGAAGGACTATGAGAATATCGTTGTACGCGCGTACACAAGCGACACAGTATTTCTCACCGACCGAACAGAAATTGTCGGCACGACGCATATCGCCAAGTGGACAGATGAGTTTCTGAAGCAACTAGAGGTCGCGCCCGGCACAAAGCCGTCTCCGAGACAGATTGAATTACATTCCCATCAACGCGACTACCTGTTGCCGACGATGAACCGTGGCCAATCAGTTCGTTTTCATT
This sequence comes from Verrucomicrobiia bacterium, assembly GCA_049511095.1. Taxonomy (GTDB): domain Bacteria; phylum Verrucomicrobiota; class Verrucomicrobiia; order Palsa-1439; family Palsa-1439; genus Palsa-1439. The sequence goes on along the minus strand of JBEKYJ010000049.1, from coordinate 2,098 downwards.
TTTTGAACGCGGCGCAAACCCAGAATCGGCCATCCATTTGGCTTGATGTGCTACATAAGGGGGTAAGGCTGCGGTTTCGCGTGCCCCAGAACGAGATTATGGGTGTTCCTCAACCGCGCGCCGCGCTATGGGGCTGTGTGCTTGGCCTGCTTCTGTTCGGCCTCATCATCGCATTCATCCAATCCGTTTGGCTCGCCACTCTTTGTGCTTTGATATATGGATTCTTCGCGCAGGTGCCAGGAGCTTGGGCTGTAAGAAGTTGGCGACGGTTACGCGAGTGGTTCGGCGGTTGAAATGCACGCCATGTCAGGCGGCATGCGGAATAACGTGAATATGGGTGCTGCGAATGCCGGTCTTGAAATGTTTGCAGTGGTTTTCAAGCCTACCGCGCAGTTCGCGAAACCAAGAACCTTTCGCGGCAGACGCGCCGATGAAATGATTTAGCACTCTATGGCCAATCCAGAACATCTCGCGATCCTCAAACTAGACGTTGAGGCATGGAATGAGTGGAGGGAGGGCAATCCTCATGTCATGCCTGACCTTAGCGACGCGGACCTCAGCGACGCGCACCTCCGCCTCGCGAACCTCCACCGCGCGCACCTTAGCGACGCGGACCTCAGCCGCGCGGACCTCATCCATGCGAACCTCATCGACGCGGACCTCAGCGGCGCGAACCTCAGCGGCGCGAAACTCAGCGGCGTGAAACTCGGCGGCGCGGACCTTTACGCCGCAAACCTCAGCGGTGCAGACCTCAACTACGCAAACCTCTTCGCCGCGGACCTCAGCCGCGCGGAACTCAGCGGCGCGGATCTCAACAGCGCGCACCTCACGTTCGCGTACCTCACCGACGCACACCTCAAGAGCGCTGATTTGACCGATGCTCATATGTCGGGCACTAGTATTGCCAACACAGATCTTAGTGACGTCATAGGTTTGGACACCGTAACACATGGCGGCCCGTCCTCGATTGGCATAGACACCCTGTACAAATCCCACGGCAAGATACCCGAATCTTTCCTTCGTGGCTGCGGGGTGCCTGAAGAGTTGATCCGCTACCTGCCTTCCTTTCTTAATCAGCCGATTCAGTTCTATTCGTGCTTCATTAGCTACAGCCACGAAGACAAAGCATTTGCCCGGCTACTGCATGACCGGCTTCAAGGGCAGGGCATCCGTTGCTGGCTGGACGAGCACCAACTGCTTCCGGGCGACGACCTGCACGACCGTGTTGACCAAGGCATCCGGCTTTGGGACAAGGTGCTGCTGTGCGCCACCAAGTCGTCACTGACGAGTTGGTGGGTGGACGGCGAAATCAACCGGGCTTTCCAGAAAGAAGCGCAAATCATGAAAGAGCGCCAGAAGAAAGCGCTCGCGCTGATTCCCCTGAACTTGGACGGTTCTCTGTTCAGCGCGGATTACCAAAGCGGCAAGAAAGCTGAAATCACAAGCCGCGTCGCCGCCAACTTTGTTGGATGGGAAAAAGACCACGCGCTATTTGATCGGGAATTGGAAAAGGTGATTCGCGCGTTACGGACGGATGACGCGGGTCGTGAGAAACCGCCGCCGCCGAAATTGTGACCCGGAGAAACAAATGCCCAATCCAGAACATCTCACGATACTCAAACAAGGTGTTGAGGCTTGGAATAAGTGGATAGAGGGTAATCCCAAAGTCATTCCGGACCTCAGTGGCACAGACCTCAGCGGCGCCATCCTCCACGGCGTGGATCTCATCAGCGCAGACCTCAACGGCGCGGACCTCAGCGACGCAGACCTCAACGGCGCGGACCTCAGCGGCGCGAACCTCATCATCGCGAATCTCCGCGGCGCGAACCTCCGCGGCGCGAATCTCAGCGGTGCGAATCTCAAGTACGCGAAGCTCGGGTACGCGGACCTTAGGGACACGAAGCTCATGTTCGCGGACCTCAGCGGCGCGAACCTCGAAGGGGCCGACGTGAGCGGCGCCTCTATGGGACCCACTTACATTGCCAGCACAGATCTTAGTGACGTCGTAGGCTTGGCCATCGTGACACATGCGCGCCCGTCTTCGATTGGCATAGACACCCTGTACGAATCCCACGGCGAAATCCCTGAATCCTTCCTT